>NZ_JAYKLX010000006.1:0-424338 GCF_035285365.1 Aquimarina gracilis
CTTTGAAGGAAGGGTCGGGGATGGATGTTTTTTACAGGAAAGGTACAATTCAAGAGAGGTGCACACAGATATTATTATGATAGAACACAGAGCCTGAAACATCCCTCTAAATCTCCCTTCAAAAGGGAGACTTCTTAACTCCTCTCCTTTGGAAAGGATCGGGGATGGATGTTTTTTACAGGAAAGGTACAATTCAATAGAGGTGCACACAGATATTATTATGATCGAACAGAGCCTGAAACATCCCTCTAAATCTCCCTTCAAAAGAGAGACTTCTTAACTCCTTTCCTTTGAAGAGGGGGAGAAAATTGAAAAGAGCTAAGTATCAAACATTTAGTTTGTTTCAGGCATTTTTCTTATTTCAAACTCATGTTAGTTTAACAAAACCCCCATTATAACTGGCCCGCGCACTGGGTTGGGGTCTCCGCGCCGCGGGGACGCCTCACACTGGTGCGCGGGTTGCTTTTTACCCTGCGCGGACGGGTCACCCTATACCGCTGATCGATAAAACCAGTGCGGGGGAAGGTCACCACCCTGTGCGGAGCAACTGCCGGGTACCGTTGGTCGATAAAACCAGTGCGCGGAGAGGTCACCTATCTGTGCGGAGCAACTGCCGAGTACCGTTGGTCGATAAAACTAGTGCGCGGAAAGGTCACCACCCTGTGCGGAGCAGCTACCGAGTGCCGTTGGTCGATAAAAATGTGTGGGGGAGAGTCGCCAAGGTGTGTAGTCGGAGTTTGGGGTGGTGTTGGTCGAGGAATGTTGTGTACGTTTAGTTTTTATACTTACCTGAACTTTCAATATAAGTCTCGTAACCACAGACTTTTCTACCAAAGGTGTTTTTAGCTTTTCGGCGTGTTACTTTTACTATAGTATCATTACATTTAGTTAGTCCTTTACAGTCTTCTTTGTAATGATATTTTTTGCTCGTCATAGTATTACAGATAAATACCCTTATATCATCTTTTTTCTTTTCTTTTTTTTGTTCTTGACTATACATCGAGTAGGATAAAAGCATTAATAGAATTAGTACTATTGTTTTCATGTTGGTGTAGTTTTATGATCATATATAGATGATTAATTTGTTTTCTTACTTTTTGATGTTTTTCTTTTTCTGAATAACCAAGGTTCTATCAACTTCTCTTGCGACCACATTCCTTTTTTTTGAAGCTTCGCTTGTTCTTCAAGAATTGTATAGGAGGAATCTTTTGAGTATTTTTTAAAGTGTAACCCATACCCATTTCGAACTAATTCTTTGTTTAACGATTTACCTTCATATTCTATAGTAGCAATGAGTCGTCTATATCGATCATACTTACCCTTGTTAATCACTTTTACTTTTTTACCAAAACAAAAATCTGAAGTAAACTGCTTAGCCTTTTGACCAAATGGTTGTTTTTTTTCTGGGCAATCGATATGCTCTAATCTAATGATAATGGGGTCTTTCTTAAATAAAATCTCTATAGTATCTCCATCTTTTACCCCGATAACTTTGGCAAAGAATTCATTGGGTAATTTATCGCTAGAGGTAAAGGATAAACATGTTGCTAGAATTAATAAATAGATAAAGTAGTTTTTGGTCATATAGTTAATTTTCTGACAGTTAAAGGTATTGATTTTAAGTGATTAGTTACACATACTTCTGGCTACATAAGTTTTATTGCCATTAGAGTTTATATAATAGCAACCACCACGGGGACCGCGATGGTAGGTTCTCGTGGACCTGGATTTATACTGTTTACTACTTTGCGTTTCTATAGATCTTGTATAACTGCCATCGTTATAGGCAGCATTTTTGGTCAGGTATTGAACCGTATGGGTAGATGCGGGTTTATTACCTATTTTTTTATCAATAGCATCAATTCGGGCTTGTAGTTCTTGTGCCTTTTTTAATAAATCATCTCTTTGTTTTACTAGTTCTTCTCTCAAATAAAGGCTAGTTTCGGTGCTTTGAGAGTTGCATTGATATGATGCAATGATTAGTAAGAATAGGAGTATTAGTTTTTTCATGGGAGTATATTTTATTCTTGTTCGTAATAATCTATAGTTTGCAGTAGTTGTTCTTCATACTCATAAATATCATCTATAGCTTGGATCTGCTCACGCTGTGTATTTTTGTGTTGATCAAAAAGGCTTATATACTTTTTGTTACCATCCAAATGTAGCCTGCAAATAGGCTTTCGATTGTTATCATCAAGTAAAACTCCAAAGTAGGATTGAGTATCTCTATGAAAAATTCGATCTTTTGATACTTTACGGCGCAGAATAGCAACAACAACGCGAAATGCTTCTAATTCTTCTTCTGTAGTCACTATTTTGCTGATTTCTTCTTCCTCTTCAAATTCCTCTTCTTGCTGTTTTTCTACTTCTTTATTAAGGGCAGAGTTAAGGCGGTCACTTACCCGCTCACTTATAGTCTGGTTGAAAGCTCTTTTTACTAATTCAGTAAATTCTTCCATTATACGTTCGGTTAAACGGCCAGAATATACTTGTCCTGCGAATAATCTTACGAAGTTATAAGAAGGTTCTTGTAACTCACCATTGATTAGTTTTTTAATCTCCTTTGTGTATTTTAAGGAACTCGCATTATTAACAATCTTATCTATATCGAAATTTGATTTATGGAATTTGGATATTTCATGAATCACATTTTCCTTTAGGTTTGTAATATCAAACTCCAGAAAAGGTTTTTCATCCATGATATTCGTTTCTTCCAGATCCATATAAAACCTGTATTCTATTCCATTGGTTAGCAAAGCAAATCGAGTATGGGTCACATGAAAATATCTTGCTAATTGCGAATTATGAAGATTAAGATCTTCTTTCCAGTTTTTACATTCTATAATCATCACGGGTTCTTCATCATGAAAGATGGCATAATCTACTTTTTCACCTTTTTTAAGACCTACATCAGCCGTAAACTCTGGTACAACTTCAGTAGGGTTAAAGCTATCGTATCCCAATAGGTTGATAAAGGGTAGTACAAATGCATGTTTGGTAGATTCTTCGGTTTCTATTTGATCTTTAAGTTGCTCAATTTTATCAGCAAGGGCTTTGAGTTGATTGTTTAGTTCCATATTATTTTATTAGTTATTTACATTGGATGCCCCGAACATTATTCCTAAGTATTTACTTGAATTAATCCAATACTTTATTTCGCCTCTTTTTGTATTGGCTTCCAAATTATTTATATCAACATTATCGTTTAAAAACCCTATTTCTTTTAGTATTTGACCTCTTTCATTAGGTGTTAAGCTAGGATTAACGCCATTTATTATCCCTCCCATAGTAACAAGTATATTTGTTGCAGAGTTAAGACTACCATCACCTTGACCAACCATTGTTACTTCTTTTAATGAACCATCTTTCTTGTTTAATGTACCGATAAGTCCTATATGACTATTAAACATATATTGAAATGTATTATTAACTTCTCCAATTTGAACGGTTATGTTTCTTATTCTTAAGGATGAACTTGACTTTCTACAATAATTATTAAATCTGTTTTTGAACGTATTTACATTCTTTATAACATAGTATGCCTTTTCTGATTTTACATCATTTTCCCTATCACTAAACTCTTTCTGTGTTTTAGTTTCTAGTTTTTTTACTTGAAGAGTATCTATTCTTTCTTTCTGATCAATAATCTCTTTTATATTAAGATCTATTTTATTTTCTTCTTTGGGAGAAGTACAGAAAGTATTGAGGATTGCTATTGAAATAATAAGTACTAGTTTTTTCATTTTTTTAATAGAATAAAGTCCTTAATAATTTTGTCCATATGTGGAGGAAGATCTGCATTTTTGATTGCAAATCGCTTTGCTTGCATAGCGGTTAACCAATTGTTCCAGTATGTCCTAATGACATCTTCTTCATAAGGGTTATCCTTATCTGGATGTAAGCCCAAAACTAGGACCTCGAGATTAGAGAGATTCTGGGTGGCAGGGATAAAACCATGCTTTTTTTCCTGAATCTTTGTACTCCAATCGAAGGTGTTTAGTCTTTTTGATCTAATATATTGTGGTATTAGATAAGATGTAAGATTACCTTCTTGTCGTTTAATATCTTCGTGATAAATATAACCATCAGTTAGTATGATCAGAATATTTCGAAACTCTTCTTCAATGCAGTAATCTTTTACCTTACTCTTAAAAAATCCCCACGTATTGGACCCTATATAATCATTATCTGATATTGCCTGATTATATATCTCAACAGGTAAAGTGGCATATGCAGAATCTATCTCACAAAGCAATTCATTTGTAATACTTGTTTTATCTATCTGGAACTTTAATCTCTGGGATATGTTACTTATTTGTTTTGATTTGGGTTCTGGATCAAAAAAAAGTTGAATTTTATCATTCATTTGATTAATTCTTTTTGTCCTTAGGTGAAAGTTGAAAGCTTCGGCTATGGATTGTATGTATTTAACATCTCTTTCATAGTATTCCATTGATTCTTTTGGGAATTTTTTTGGATCGATTCTATCCGATAGATCTAGAAGTATACTTATGTTTAAGTTTTCTTTCTGATTTTTATTAGCAGTAAATACTTTAGGTATTGCCTTATCGGCAAAACAAGATGTTATTTCTTTTTTGGGTTCATCTTCACCACACGAGAAAAGTATTGTCGTTATGATAAAATACATGGATAGTTGTTTCATTATAGTTGTTTTTTAGTAAATAATAAATGCTGATGATCCATTTGATTCAATTGATGTTCATTTAAATGTGCAGCAGAAACCATTTCGCATTCATCTAATAATTGTTGTTTCTTGTCGTGGGTCATAGCTAGTTCTGAATTTATAAATTGATACCATCCTTCTTTATACTGATAATGATAATGCAGGTATTCTTTGACAGGGAAAACAAACCCATCGATTTGGGATTGTAATTCTGATATTTTTCCTGTAATCGAGGTTATCTCATGTTTTATTTTATCTATATTCTGGAGTAATTCGGTCTTATTATCCAGTAGATTGCGAAGTTCCTCTTTTTTGGCCCTGATGAATGCCTTTATTTTATCAACATTTTCATACTCTTTCATCACAAAATCGAATACCAATCCCCAAATGATATAGACCACAAATCCTGCAAATATGATCATCCAGAATTCTGCTTCCTCAAGAGCAACTGTGAGACCATAAGGTTCAGAACTTGGAGTTCTGTTGAAATCATAGATCTTCTTTTCAATGATATATGCTAATAGGCCATCAAAAAGAAATGTAACAAGAAATAAAAGCCCAATCTTTAAATAACTAGCCAGTCCTTTTCTCTTTTGAACCATATGAATAACATACCCTAATCCCATAAAAACAAAGGGAATAGTGATCACTAATAGCCCTTCTAGCCAACTTGCTTTTATGGCATTGGTAAGTGCATTTGGGTCAAAGATAGCTGCAGTTAAACTTGTGTTAGAAAACTCTTTAAAAAATGCAGAATAGGATGCAGAAATATAAAAAACCAATAAGTAAATAGAAATTGGTAGTAAAATAAAAAGCCCGATGTAAAATTGAGCCTTTGGTCTCTTGTCAGCATCAATGCCAAAATGATCAGGGTTTTGTTTTACATCAACCATTTCATGTTTTTTGATCTCAATATCCCTATTAATATTGTTTTCCTGTTCTTCATATATAACTATGGCTGTTTCCCTTTTTTTTAACTCTGTCCTTTGTCTTTCCTGTTCTTCTCTATAAGGTTGTTTTAGACGTTGTTGTTCCGCCAATTGTTTTCTACATTGATCCTCAAAACTGTTATAAAGATTATGGAGACCAGTACGGAGAGTAATTGGACTTCCTGAGGCTTTTTTAGAGGCACCATAACCACTTTGATAATAAGTGATCCTTACTTGTTCTCCATGGTTTTCGTCAGTATAATTAGGAGATTTAGGCTTAGATTCTACTTTTTTAAGTGTAAAAAGTTTCTTTACAGATTCCATAGATTAAGATTTTATTTGGTTTATAATTTCTTCTTTATGAACTCCTTTTTGAACACATTCCAGAAGATATTCTGAGAGCTCTTCAATATTTTCCTCCAGGAATTGAAATTTTCGGCAGTATTTTTTAAGAGTCGTCCTTTCGTCTTCTGTGATCTTTTCATCTGCCCAAATCATTCTGGCTAGATCATACAGGTATTCAATGCGTTCATCCAAACTTTCGGGGATGATAGATTCGTGATCAATAGGGTTAAGTAATAATTTTTCGAGCTCTTCTTTTTGAATACCTCGTTCTTCGGCAAAATGATATAACATTTGAAGCTCTGGTATACCAAATGTATCATCGGACAAGGCCATTTTGTAAAGCCTTAAAAAATGGCTTTTTAACTCTGCTGATACTATATAATTTTCCATATTTAGTTGACTATTAGAATGATTATAATTACGATGAAAAGAATGACTGATGAAGCACATCCACTTTTGTTTTTATTATTTGATCTGATTGATCTTCTTCCCAAATTTGTATAATGTCCTCGCACATAAGTGCCATCCTTTCTGTAATACCCTCTGCGATATCCCATTTTCTTTGATTTTTGATTAATTACACCTGCACCCTGTACCTACGACCCACTTACAACACGGATCATTTTCACATTCAGCTTTTCTTTTATTAGAACAGCCGCAATTTGATGTGGTAGCACAAGTATTATCTATAGGCACATCTTCACTTTCGGAGCAAGAAATTAAGATTGTTATAAATAGAAAACCATAGGCTATTATTTTGATATTTTTCATTTATTGTTTAATTAGTTTACTATAGTTATTAGGAAAGAGGTTGAGGACAACAATATTAATAATAGAATAAGGCACCCATTTCCTTTAGACTTTTTAAAAGATTTCCTGTAGGTTAACCCAGGAATTCCTGTTCTTATAGAGTATCCTCTAGAACTTAGAGATCCTCTTTTGGTTCGGTAACTTGGGGATACACCTGATTTACTTATATTTAATCCAAACCCTTTACCTAGTTTTATTCTTTTATTGTATTTGAATCCCATTACCTAGTATGACAATCATTAGAGCAGTAATAGCAACCGTTTACTTTTTGGTAATATTCTTTTGCTTTTCTAACTGCTGGTTTACAGCTAGAGAAATCTCCTAAATAAATTCTATTTTCTGACAAAGGCATGAATGAACAACCTTGCTTATGAACTTCATGATCTCCATTAGCTTGAGAATATTTATTAACATAATATCTTGCCATAATTCGAAAGTTTAAGATTAATGCATTCCAAACTTACCACCATTGATAGTCAATCCCTTGTGGATTTCCACAGCCCATAATTATTTAACGAAAGAAAAGACCTGACAGGTTTCGAAACCTGTCAGGTCTGTAATACTTGTTACCCCAAACAAGTTCAATGTATTTCTATTAATCAAAGTCCTGCATTTTTTGCTTTTTGTCCTTCTATCATTTCCCATTTTTATAATTTTCTTCAATATGCCCAGACCTATATATGCAAACCAGGGTAAGAATTGCAACCCCCATGTTTTCTAAGTATCGATAATGGGTTCCGAAAAGTAGAAAGTAGACTAAATAAGCCGTTCCAGTAGATTTAATTTGAGATCGTAAGTAATGGTTTGTTCATGATATTTAAGTTTTAAGATGAATTCAATCTAGACCTACCACTATTGATAACCAATCCCTTATGGATTTTCACAGTCACATAATTATTTAACGAAAGAAAAGACCCCAAAGGTTTCGAAACCTTTGGGGTCTGTAATACTTGTTACCCCTAACAAGTTCAATGTATTTCTATTAATCAAAGTCCTGCATTTTTTGCTTTTTGTCCTTCTATCATTTCCCATTTTTATAATTTTCTTCAATATGCGCAGACCTATATATGCAAACCAGAGTAAGAATTGCAACCCCCATGTTTTCTAAGTATCGATAATGGGTTCCGAAAAGTAGAAAGTAGACTAAATAAGCCGTTCTAGTAGATTTAATTTGAGATCGTAAGTAATGGTTTGTTCATGATATTTAAGTTTTAAGATGAATTCAATCTAGACCTACCACTATTGATAACCAATCCCTTGTGGATTTTCACAGTCACATAATTATTTAACGAAAGAAAAGACCCCAAAGGTTTCGAAACCTTTGGGGTCTGTAATACTTGTTACCCCTAACAAGCATAGTGATATTCCCAATTCTTATTCGTTTGTTACATCTTCAATTTCGGCAATTGGTGCATTGGTTTTTACAGATTCAATACCATTTTTACAGTTTTGTTTGGTTGTATAAGTTTCACTAGTAGCAATTATTTGACCATTTGGAGCATGCAAGTTGAAATAATATTGACCATTATTACTTTTATGAATTTTAAACTTTGGATCTGCCATTATATCATTTGATTTTAAAATTAATATTGGTTCAAAATTACTTTGATCAAAAAAGAATCCCTTGTGGAAATTCACAAGGGATAAGATTTAATCTAGAATTTTTTTATGATTTAATCAATTAATCCCAATTGATTAACCGTATATACAAGCTGTATATTGGTTTTGGCGTTAAAATCGTCGCGCAGTTTTCGTATTTTATCTTCTATAGATCGTCTACTATTAGGGGTAATATTGTTTTCTATAAAATGCTGACTTATCTCATCTTGTTTATATCCTTTTGCCAAAAGTTTTAGAAGTTGTACCTCGTATTTATCTAGTTGTAATATATTCTTTTGGTGCAATGCATCTCTGGATACCGGGCAAGTATACGTATTGCCTTGATCAACCGCTGTAATAGCTTTTGTTAGTTCAGATAACCCATAAAGCCCTTTACAGACATAGGCATTGATCCTTTGGTTTGCAAAAAAAGATTTAATGATGGCAGGTTTCTTTTCTCCGGTAAAAACGATGATCCCAATATCAGGTTGTACTTTTTTTACTTCTTCAATAAGTTGTTTTCCAGAAGTTATTTTATATTTTTTATAATCTAAGGCAAAAGAAAGATCACTAATCAATAAGTCGTAAGGTATATTTTTCTGCAATGCTTCTTTGACCTTAAGCAATGTTTTGTCGCAAAACTGAGCAGTATCCACATTTGCATTAGTAAACTTTTTTACCGCAGAAACAATTCCGAGGTTTTCATTATCTACATCTTCTGCAATCAAAATTTTTCTAAACATAAACTATTCCAATTAGGTACTAAAAACCATCGTGGCCTTGAAACCTTCTTCTGGTTTTGAGTCAAAAGTAATGGTTCCGCCTATGTCTTTCATGCGGATTTCCACATTGCTAAGGCCATTTTTTGAAATCGTTTTGTTGAGATCGGTACCGATGCCATTGTCAACATAGGTTACAATAACCTTTTTATTTTCTTTGGTAAAGGTAATGGCTACTACATTAGCTTTACTATGCCTTTTCATATTGGTAAGAAGCTCTTTCAATACGAAATACAACTCTTCTTTTTTTAATGGAGCTATTTCATTCCAAAAACCAGGTTCAAGTTCACTAGTAATTACTTTAGTTTCTTCGTCTCCATAAGAATCCAGCAGCGATAGGAGTTCGTCACCATATTCTTCGCCTGTTTCAATCTTATGATCTCGTGAGAAGTCCCTGATTTTGTTGTATACGCTATCAAAGCCCTTTAGGATCTTTAGATTTTCGTGATTATTATCGAAACCAGATACCTTTTGTAATTGGAGTAGAAGGTAGTAGAGATCGTTACCTACTTCATCGTGGAGTTTTTTGGATAATCGGGCATTGGTTTTATGTCGTTCTTCAATACGGGCTGTTTTAATGCGCTGTTTCCAAATTAAAACAATTGATATTATAGCGATAGCTAATGTAAAAGAGACCAGAACGAGAACATTTCTCCTTGAGGTTTCTTTAGAAAGCTTTAAGTCTTTTACAATAGCCTCAGTTTTTAGTAATAAATTCTCTTTTTGTTTTTCCTCGACTCCATAGATAATTTTGGCAAATTGATTCTTAATTTTACTTCTATAATCATTAATACTGTCATTCAATTTTCTGTATTCTTTTGCTACTTTTTTTGGATTATTTTCTAAGTCAATCAAAAGCGAAAGAGTTTTTAATTTAGATTCAGTACTTTTTATTTGATTTGCAATATGATAAGCTTTGTTTGCGTAATCTAACGCAATATTATCTTGATTACGATTTTGATAATATTCCGTAAGATGGATACAACTTGCAAATTGCCCTGAATAGTCTTTTATTTTTTTTCTAATTTCCAGAGCTTGCAATAATTCTTTCTCAGCGGTTGGTTCATTAAGTAAGGACTTTGTATATGCAAGATTATCTTTGACTTTAGACAATAAAATAGAATCCTGCCCCAGAATAGAACTAGAAATTATTGTAACCAATTTTTTTTGAGCTGTTTTATACTTAGCTTGATGAATAAGAGCTACAGCAATGTTGTTGTGATATTTCAATAATGAAATTGAATCGGATGTTATTGAAACTGCTTTTTCATACCAAGATATAGCATCGGCATAATCTTTCTTTCTAGAGGAAGATATTGCCAAACTGTTATATAAACCAGATATATATTTGTTTTCTTTTGTATTTTTTAGATGCTTTAATCCATTAATAGCAGTTATTTCAGCTCCTGAGAAGTCTCCAATAGAGTTTTGAAGATTTGAAATATTAAGAGCTTTTTTTCCAATATTGACGCTGTCTTTTAAGTCAACAAAAGCCTGATATGATTTATTATAGTTTTCAAAAGCATTAACAATATCCAAGTTAGCTCTTTGATAATACCCTAGTCTAAATAAAGCTTTTGCAATTGATATACTATCATTAGAACCGTGTAGAGAATTTAGTATTTTTTGCGAATAGAAAACTGCACTATCATATTTTCTGATCTTACCATAATATTTACAACTATCTTTCCAAGTTTCTATGATTGGTGTATCTTTTTGATATGACCACGATATGTTTGTAAACCCACAAACAAATAAAAAGAGGAATGTTAGCTTTTGCTTCATTCCTCTAATTTAAAAAATGATTCTGATAAATAATTATAATTTAATCTTCATCAGGAACTTCATTTACTTCTGCCTCTTCACCTTCGGTAGCGAATTCTTCAATACCGATTTCTTCGGTAAGGTCTGAGGTTGTACAAGAAAATAAAGTTACATTAGTCATAATTATAGTCAAAATTAAAAATACTCTTCTCATCGTATTACGTATTAAAAATTAGTAATAGCGTGAGCTGCCTGGGGTTTGAGCCCAGAGGATAAATTGCCATTCAGCAACACGCGAAATGAGAAGAGGCGCCTCTTCGTTTGGGAAGTATGTTTTGGAAAGTCGAAGACAGAAAAAGCTAATTGTACTTCCCAGTTTCAGTTACCTGATCCTGTCTTGTATTTCCAGTTTTGAATTAGATTGTATACATTTGTCTTGATATCTAGTCATGACTTTAACTAATTCTGAGACAAAGATATAATCACGTTACCCCACTACAGGCAAGTAATTCGGATCATTCGGATGAATTCGGGTTATTCGGTCAAATTCGTTTTAAATTTTATTAAAAGTTATGCCTGTGAATACTTTTGAAGATTATAAAAAGGGGATCTTAAATAAATGTTTAGATATAAAAAATGATACATCTAATGAATTATTTTGGCATTTTGAAAATTTGACTCCTGGACAAATTAGATCAGCTAGTAGGGATGTTTTTTATAAGAGAAATGAAAATAATGATCTTCAAATTTTATCTATTTTTTTCGGAATCCCTAGACAACGTGATTTTTATTCCTATTTGAATACAATTAATGCTGAGTTCTTCCTTACCACAAAAAACTTTATCGAAGGTGTAACTAAAAATCCTGATAAGAGAATTGTTGAATATGCTGCTTGGCTTGTAGATTTTAAGCCGAGACCTTATTCTCAATTTAGAAAAAAAGATTTAGAAAATGGACAACCAGAAGAAGAAACAATTGAGAAATTGAGTGCAGGGATTCCGCCACCAGATCTTCTACCAATTTGGAAAAAAGCTAGAATAGCGATCACTATTAGCATAACCATAACATCTATAACCTTACTTTATTTCAGTATCAATTGGCAACAAAAAGATTGCATGACATGGAAAAAGGATCATTATGAATTAGCTTCCTGTCCTAAAAGTAATAACCCAAACATTATCCCTATAGATGAAAAGCTATTAAAAGAGTTTAGAAAGATTGAAGTAGATACAAATTTTACTTTTTTTAATAATAATGGGGAGGTATTAGTATGGTATTATAAAGCAGATGGTACAATTGAGTTTTTTAATTCCGGAGGGAGGCACCCAATTAATAATAAAGTGCTTAGACCCGTTACACAAACCATAGTTCGTAAATATGTATTTGGAGAAGAATAAGTATTATGACCTTCGCCACAAAAATCATCACCTTCAACAAATCCCTGGCACATAAAACCATAGCCGGGCTGGCAACGTCGATTACTGTGATGAATCCATATCAAGATCCGTATGTGCTCAAGGTTTCTTCTGCGTTTTATAACCAATATTTTGATGATACCCGTAAACGAAAATTGATTTTAGGCATCAATCCCGGTAAATCAGGGGCAGGGGTGACGGGGGTTCCGTTTACCGATACCGAGAATTTAAAAGAATGTGGGATAAGCTGGGCAAAAGAAAAGTCGTATGAGCCTTCTTCAAGGTTTATTTATGATTTGATAGAAGAATACAATAAAGGTTCTACAAAGTTTTATCAAGATTTCTTTATCAGTAATGTGTGTCCGCTAGGGTTTACCAAACGATCGGATAAGGGGAGAACCGTCAATATCAATTATTATGATATGATCGAGTTGTTAACGTCTACTACACCTTTTATACTAGAAAGCCTAAAAGCACAAATTGGTTTTGGTATTGATACCAGCAAAGTCTTTTGCCTGGGTACTACAGAAAACTACCAGTATCTTAAAAACTTAAATAAAGAACATCGTTTGTTTGATGAGATCGTTGCGCTAACCCATCCCCGGTATATCATTCAATATAAAAACAATGACAAGAAGCGATATATTGATAGGTATCTGAAGGCGTTGGGTTGTTGAGGAAATAAGATTTGTATAGTTGACCTGGGCTTCGATTACGCTCAGCCTTCAATTGTTAACCGAACCCTGAGCACTTCGACAGGCTCAATGTGACAGCTAAGTCCCCAACCTTAAATTCTGAATTCTTAACTCCTGACTCCTGACTTCCAACAATCAAATGCTCTCTACAAAACTTAAAAACACCTCTTTATGACGTTCAAGGTCCATATTAGGAGAGAGGGCTACACGAGCAATATAATCTTTGTCGCCTTCTTTGGTCGTTCCTTGGGTCGATGTAGCGGGTATCGTCCAGTAACACCCTTTTAACTGTCCGTAGCTTACACAGTACTTACTTTCGTTAGGGATTTCTGTAATCATTAGATGGATTAGTTTATGATTAAGCGCTCTTTTATACATCTCTTTTTCTTCGTCAGTGGCACCTTTGGTAGGAAGGTCTAACGAAAACACAGAGGGCGTAAAGCCTTTGCTCGCCAGTTTCTCTGAAACAAAATTGATTTTCGCTTCGGGTAAGGTATCCTGGATAAAGTTTACAAATTCGCGTGTGTTTTTATACGCCTCATGAATGCGTTGTTTCATTGAAGGCAATTGTTTTGCCAATATTTCATATTGTAGCCCTGTAGCCTCGTTATCACAAAGGGTGAGATGCATGTCTATCTTTTGCATCAAAGCGTCTGTTTTTGTGTTCCCGACACAGTAGCCGGCAGTACAAAGTCCACCACTTGGAAATTTGGATCCACTGGCAAAAGAAATGGTCCTTACGGTAGAGAGTATTTCACCTTCTCCTAAAAACTGTACATTAGGACAAAAGGTTTGATCTAATAGAAATACCGGATCCACAGCAGTTGTACCGCTTGCCGTTTTACGCACTGCACGTAACACCTCTTTTAATTGTATAAGATCGGGAACTTCGACTCTGGGGTTGGTTGGGATTTCGGCAATGATATAAGGGACAGCATCTTCGTGAGCAATTTTGGTTAACACCCTATCGATACTTTCGACCATATCATTACCATCATCTACGGGTAAATCCACGATTTCAACATTATCGATACAAGCGGCAACGCGTCTGGCCTGGTCATTGGTTCCGCCGTAACAATTCGGGGGAACTATAATTTTAATATCTTTTCCAGTATGGTTTTCCAGGGCATAGTCGACCAGCCCCATTAAAATGGCATATTGAATCGATAGTCCACTAGACCCTACCAATGCTTTTGTATTTGTGCCCGTAACGGCTGCAATTGCATCCAAAACCTGCACTTTGTTGGTCTTGAGATCACTTTTCTGCATATCAGTATAAGACTTGTCTGTAAGACGTTTTAAGGCAGTAAAACAATTGGCGGGCGTCATGGCAATGGTCTCTCTTCTACGTACATGCTGAATTTCTGAAATATAACTTTCGTTTTGCTTACCATTCACTACGATAACGCTTCCTAAATCCTCATGAACATTAACGTAAAAGTCAATATTTGGGTTGCGATCAATACTATGAATTTCATCCTGTTGTGAAACGAAAATGGTACTTCCTTCAAACGCTGAAATGGCAGTGGTTTCTTCAATATGTTGCAATTCAAAGGTATACCCATAAACACTTCTTAGCATTTCGGCATCAAAAGCTTCTGGTAATTCTTTGGGATAAAGAATACGGGTGTTTTTATGATCTAATGAATTTTTTCGTAGCACTGCCAGGATAGGAACCGTTTTGGATCCAAAACTGATTACATTATCGGGTTGTAAGTTGTTTAGACGAGCAATGACCCATTCTAGCACGCAAGATAATGGATGTCCTAATCGAATATAGTCAAAAGCTGTCGGCAATTCGCATAATGCTGATGCTTCAGTAGTATTGGTATTAAATAAGTTTTCAAACTGCTCTAAGAATTGAACCTTAGCCAATTTTTCATCATAAATATCCAGTCGATGGGTGGTTAAATTCAACCAGTCATTGGGCATATTTTCTAATACCTCTTTAATATACTTGAGCATTTTATTGTCTTGCATTACGATCACCTTTTGATGGGCCGCTAGTATACATTAATTAGATTTATTTTAAAAATGTTACAAGCTATTTTTTGAAATTTTTAGGAAAGGCTTGGCAATGGGTAACCGCGTAGTTGAAAGGTGAAGAAGAAAAAGAAAGTTAGTCAAAACGAGCACTTCTTCTGTATTCGATCCCATAAAAAAATAACATCCCTGCAAAGTACAAAACAACATCTATAGGATCTGCAGTATAACGATTGTGGCACAAGGGCAAATACCATTCGAAATACCAAGAATATAGAAGTGTTACAACAAAAAGTAATGATATTGGTAATTGTACATGATCGTCACTCTTGATAAATCGCACCACGTACTGACATACATAAAACACGATGGGCATACACAGGAAATCGTTTGTATAGTTTTGTAGGATCGCCGTCAAGGTAAAACCAAGCTGCTGCATCCCATAGATAACCGTGGCAATGACGGTAAAAACAGGGAAGTACCATTGACGTATATAAGAGACCAAAAGATGCATATACTACAGCCTTGTTTGATTATGCGGTGATATACCCAATAATAAGTGCCAAAAATGATCCAATAGCCAATACGACGATCCAGATTGAATAAAAAAACAACACTACAAATCGTATTATAGGATTAGGATGTGTTTTTGCTTTTTCAAAAAACAACGTTATTCTATTTGGTTTTTTGGCTGCTGCAACTGCTTTTTTCTTTTTGATACGCTGTTGCCGTTCTTTTTGGCGTCTCATGTTTGTGTTGACAAGTACGCCACACTGTTCACAATAGTCTCGATTTAAATTCATGATACCACATTCGGGACATTTTCTGTACACATCACTCATGGTTATGGATCTTTTTATCTAAAAATAGGATTATGCATAGGATGTAAACTATTAATTTGAAAAGATAAATAATACCGATGGGTAACCTTACTATATTAACAATTTCTAAGGAAGAATATGGGATATTTTCTTAATGCAAATAGGGGTTAGGCCCTTTATCAAAATAAATATCGAAAGTAGCTATATTAGAATAACTAAAAACTGATATTTATCAGTATTCCCATTGTAGAGATGCGGTATATTCACTATATTTAATAGGTATAACCCTTAAACAAAACATAGTATGGAATTCATGGAAATTATTGATAGTAATGGGCAATTACACTTTGTAAATCCCGGCCACATATCGGCACTTACCGAAGTTGATGGTCATTGTAAAATTAATGTGATGGGGCAGGAGTATATGCTTGCCAAAGGCAACATGACCGAGGTGAGACAGAAACTTACTTCTTTTAAGCATAGTATTTACTAGTGCATCAACTTCTGTTTTAGCTATCTTGACAGGGACTTCGATCCTTCGAGAGCCTCAGGAATCTCAATCCTCGAATTAGGAGGGAACCCTGAGGCTCTCGAAGGGTGAATAGTATCTTTTAAAAACCCTTATAAAGTATGGTTTTCACATATATAAATTATGGTTAATTGCGAATTGTATATATTTGCAGCTTCTTAAAGAAATATTAATTTTTTGTTAAGCTCTAAAATATACAGTTCATGAAAAAAATTATTTATTCGTTATTATGCCTATGTGCTCTTGTATGGTTATTCAATTCTTGTGCTAGTGATGATGGTGGTGAAGCTGGAAACCCGGATTCGGGCCAAGATGGATCATTAAGTAGTAACAAAGAAATCCTTGCCTTTAATTTTATAGTAGAAGGGGAGGAATATATAGTGAACTACGAGGGTAATATGTTAACCGTAGAATTACCTGCTTTAACGGATGTTACCGAACTAGCTCCAGAAATTACTATCTCTGATAAAGCAACTATAAAACCTGAAGTTGGAGTTTTTCAGGATTTTACAAATACGGTTACCTATACTGTTACGGCCGAAGATGGTACAACAAAAGACTATCTGGTCACTGTATCCTTACAGGACCCAAGTGCTAGTAATGAAATCATTTCTTTTTCCTTTACCAATCTAGCCGAAGGCCAGGCCTCTTACACTACGTATAATAGAGATCCTACCGATATAGACTCATTGGTATATGATGTGCCTTATTTATCTCCATTGAAGGAACTGACAAGTGATATTTTTATCCCGGATGGTGCAACTATAGCACCTGCATCTGGAGAGACTTTGGATTATAGGCAACCCGTAAAATACACCGTTACTGCCCAAAATGGAGATCAAAAGGAATATTTGATTTTTGTAGAAAATGATCTCGAAGAAGTAAAGATTGAAGGGTTTACCGGTGATTCTTTTATAGATAAGAAGCCAGGAGACTTCATTTCTTTTAATGTCAATGTAGTTAATCCTATTCAGGATAGTGTTAAGGTAAGTTTATTTGATTATGTAGCACAAAGTAAAGTTTCATTACAAGTTCAGAGTATTGAAAACATAGATTTTAGAACCAATACGATTACTGCCCAATTACCAGATACGTATACAAATAGTAATTATCGATTGGATGTTTCAATAGAGCACGATAATAGCGATGAGAGTGATGGGTTTCTATTGGATAAGGGGATACCAAATTTTGTGCATGTGAATGCAGATTTTAAAAACCCGGAATATGTTAGCGTTGAAAACCTACTTTCACCTGGAAATGGTTTTGATGCCGCTATATATATAGAGAAGTCAAGAATCGACATGTACAAGTTTTACTTGAAGCAAAATGGTAATGAGTATCTTTTAGATCATAGAGGGCATAGTGCTCATTTTCCAGAAATTTACTTTAATATGATAAGTGATTTGGCCGCTCAAGGGGCGTCTACCGGGTCAAACTATCAGTTTGTAATTGAAATCGATGGAATGAAATATGAATTTCCATTTATTAATGATAAAAAGGAAGCTATAGAAGTAATTCCGGCGGGTCCTCCGGTTATTACTAGTATCAATAAAAACGCAGTTACAAAAGGAGAAACTATTACTATTTCTGGTGAAAACTTGCATTTTGAAACGTCAAATTACGATGGTACTGCACACGTTAGTTATTTAAGTTTACGTCATCCTAGTAATGCCTGGTTAACATTTTCTATCGCGGGAACGAGCACATCCAGTAACCAAATAACATTTACAATACCTGAAAGTGTACAAAGCGAGACCTATACTATTTCTTATCAAAATAATTTAGGTGAAACTGTATCAGTAGACCCGATGGTGCAGACGTTAACCGTGAATCAACCAGCATCAGAACATCCTACATTATCCATTACCAAGGCAGTGTTGTATTTAAATGATGCTAAGCCACTTCATAAACAGGTACTTGTTTCGTTTAGTAATACCATAGAATCTTCTACTACTGAAGACTTTGTATTAGAAAGTGGAGCATATGAAGTATCAAATTATATAATCAATCCATCTTCGGTATTGTCAGGGCAATTGTCTGATGAGAAAGCGAATAGAGTATCCAATTTTAGTGATGGTTCTATTGTTGTAGATGGCTACAAAATGTATTTTACTCTGACCGTTGAAAATTAATTTGTAAAGTTTAGAGTACATAAAAAAGAGGGCATATTAGGCCCTCTTTTTTATTGTTAAATACTGTTGTTATTCTTCCTCTTCAAAGGTATCGAAAACGAAATCTTCGGTTACCTCTTTAGTATCCAAAACTTCTGTAGTTTCTTCGGTAATAGAAAAATCTGTGATCTCTTCTGGTGTTGCAATTTCTGATTCTTCTGTAATAGACTCTATTTCTTCAACTTCTTCTTGAACGGGGACAGAATCTTTTACGGCGTTAAATCGTTCAATTTTTTCCAGATCACCTTCTTCACCAGAAAAATATGGAAACACATCCATAATCGGAGATTCGGCAACAGCGGGGATGGTATAGTCACCCATAGTGTTTTTCATGGCTTCGTTGGTATTATCAAAAGCTTCTTTTACATCATTGCCCTGTACCAGTAAGTACATGTTTGATTTTCGCTCTTTGCCACTTTCTTCGTCATAGGCAATAAGGGATACTTTTGACTTAAACCATCGGTCTGAATTTTCAAAAGGATGAATTTCGGCATAATTGGCGACTTTGATATTGGTGATTTTGAATTCTTCACTCACATAGGCCGACATTTCTTCATTAATTCGAGACTCAGCTTCAGTATATGATATAGCATCTACCAAATAAGGCTCTGTTGTCATTTTCTGTGCTCCAGACTCATCAACTTTTCTGTATTTTACTTTGCATTCGTACCAGGTTGCGCTCATAATATTTTTGGTTTTATTGGGCGCCAAATATAGAGGTTATAGAAGGCTATTGTGACAATTATTACAAATAGATATTCACAATTTTTTAAGAGTATTTGTATTGATTTAGGGATCAATTGTTTATTGGTTTATACCCCTTGAACTTAGACTTCCCTATGTCGTAAATTGAATATCGAATCCTAGCGTAGTCGAAGGGTTACGAATCCTAAATTATACCTTTTCTATAGTGTGTATATTCACTTCCTTCTGTTTTCCCTTTAGCAAAACACTCCCCAAAAACTTGGTCGTTAAACTTTTACTTGTTTGTAAGTCTTTCAGCAGTTTTTCTGAGATAAGCAATAATACATGATGCTTGTTACATTCGGCTTGTATTCTGGCAGAAGTATTAATCACATCACCGTGATAGGCAATTTCTTTCTTGATCACACCCACTTCGGTAACCATTAAAAGTCCGCCGTGCAGTCCTGCTTTAAATTCGGGCACTACACCATATTTATCGAGATAGTACTTTGATTTACTTTGTTTTAGTTGCTGAAAAGCAAAAAACAGTGCAACACAATTGTTATTGGCCAATCCCTTTTTATAGGGCCAACTTAATACAGCTTCGTCGCCAACATATTGATAAATTTCTGCATCATATTTGGGGACCACTTCGTTAAGATCATAAAAACAATCTTGTATAAACTGGCTGTATTTAAAATGCCCAAGGTTTTCGGCTATGGTGGTTGAATCTTTAAGATCCAGGAACATAAAAATACGTTTCTCTTCTTGTGGTTTTTTATATTTACCCAATAACATTTTTAAAAAAACCCCTTTCCCAAACTTTTCTGTGGCAATTTTTATAAACGAAAAAACAAATGATACCAGTATGATATACAAAATCGCGGTCCAAAAGGCCTTATCATCTGCCCACCAGCCACGTCCTGTATCCAAAGGAAGATCATATGCTTCAGAAAAAGTCCTGGCAACCCAAGTAAACACAGAAACGGTTGTGATGAAATACAAGACTGTTCGTAGTATAATATCTAAAGCCAGGGACAATCTATTAGAAGTATATTTATCAAAAAGAAAATCTATGGTTGTATATAAAAACCCCACCAAAACGCCTATAGCCATAAATCCTTGCAAGGCTTTTATTGTTCCCTGCACTCCCTGGAAGTCTTCAATAACAGTAATCCCATACTCTTCATCCATTCCATAGTATCTGAATATACCATACAAACCCATGACTACCGCCCAAAATAAAACAGACTGCCATAACAACTGTAAATATTGTTTCAGATTATGATTCATCAAACGAATGTAAAATATGGTTTACTTAAGCAATGCATGACCACCATTCTCCAACGAATAGAAATAACTGATTTCTTGATCGGTTAATGCCCTGTTGAAAAGAGAAAGCTCATCAAATAATCCAATATAGCCCAATCCAAGATAAATATTTGATAACTCAAGATCCCAGGTAAACGGGGTGTCAATATTGGTTCTTGTACCTTTTAACGCTCCATTAAGGTATAAACTAGCCTGACCATTTTTGGTGTTTAAGTTTGTGAAATTAATTAGAATATGGGTCCATTGATCTTTTCCGAAAGGCGGGTTTTTTACTCCTGTTAATTTTTTGATGAATATCGGATTTTCATTATCGGGCCCTTCTGGATTTGGGTTCCAAACGCTACGATCGCCAATAACTCCTAACCTGAAATCCCTTGGATTTTCTTTGGTGAAATCAACCCAAATTGAGGCATCATTGTAACTTACATCGGTAATCTGAATGGGATCACAATATCCAGGTTCTAAATCTGTGGCGGGGTCTAGTTGTAGCCAAAACGAAATAGCACCGCTCCAGTCTGAAGTATTATATGAAATATTATTCTTACTAGGGTAGTAGATGTACCCTTTACTGCGTTCTGTAAATAATAATCCGTTACCAAAGAGGCCTTTGTTTTCAGCAAGTTTGATATCAGGTTTGTGTAACCCTACTTGCGCAGAGTCTCTCGCTTTTCTATTTGGAACCGTATATAATTGTTTATCTCCCAAAGCAAAGTCTGCATTAATTCCTTGATCAAATGAAGCATAAAAGGTAAGGGCATTTTTTAAGTCTTCTTTTGTTGTATCTTTTTTACAAGAAGATAAAGTTAATACACAAAATAGCCCCATAGTAAAGATAAGTGATGTGTTTTTTAGCATGGTTTTAAGTTTTGTTAAGTACTAATATACTGCAAAAATAGCGTACATTTATACAACATGAATCATTCAAATAATTTATTATGTCCAACGAGATAAGAAAAGAATATAGTAATAGAGAAATTACTGTGGTTTGGAAGCCCGGAAAATGTATCCATGCGGGAGTTTGCGTAAAGACATTGCCCAACGTTTATGATCCAAAAGCAAAACCATGGATTACTCCAGAAAATGCTACTACAAAAGCACTCATTGATCAAATTGACAGGTGTCCATCGGGAGCGTTAAGTTATATTAAAGGCTAACACGTAATCCTGTTATGTGTTTTTAACCTGAAGAGGGGGTTACTTGCAACTTTATTTCAGATAAGTTGCGCACGACTAAATCATTTAGTAATTTTAAATAAGTAACCAACATAAAATATATCTCCCCATGAAGACTATCAGTACTATTCTTGAAGACCCTATTACTACCCCCGAGTTAGAAAATACTTTTGAAACTATTAAGCAAGAACTAGGTGCTCCTTTTGTTCCTAATTTTTTCCAGGTATGGGGAAACGCTCCACATGCATTACAAGGTATCGTTCCTGCTATGAAACATATCCTGGGAAGTGGTATGCTGGAACGCAGGCTTAAAGAAATGATCATGATTGCAGTGTCTTCTTTTAAACATTGCAATTATTGTGAAGCTGCACATCAGGTTTTTTGTTCTAGTATGGGTGCTTTACCCGAGCAGATAGAACATTTAATGAACAGGCACACACTACGTGAATCTGATGATCCAAAGGAAAAGGCAGCCATAGATTTTGCAATAAAGTTGGCAAAGGATCCAAATTCTTCTAATCAAGAAGATTTTTCGAAGTTAGAGTCCCTTGGATATTCGAAACCAGAGATTCTTGAAATTATTGGTATGTCTGGTATGGCAGTTTTTTATAGTCACCTTGCTTCTGCTACAAAAATTAAAATCGATCCAGGTTTTAAGGAAGCACTTTCTAAACAAACGGTTAAATAATTTTCATCATCTAGAGTAAAAATACAAAGCCTATACGTATATCATTACTATTCCTTTTTTAAGAAATCAATTACTGGTTTTATACTTTCCTTGGGGCTTTCTTCCATAGGAACATGTCCTGTATTGGGTACTACCACCAAATTGGACGATGGAATATCTTGCACAAAATTATCTCCCAGATGCACGGGTATCCATTGATCTTCGGCGCCCCATAAAACTAAGGTTTCAACATACAGTGTCTTTAGTTTTTTAGTGTTATTTTTAAAAGAGGTCTTAACGCGATCAATAAAAGCCTGACGGTTTCCTTCTCTTAGAGCCAATTCGTGGTATCTATCTACAAGTTCTTCAGTAACTTTTTGATCATCAAAATATACCTGTTTCAAGTTCTTTCTAATAATTGATTTTGGAGTAATATATCGCACTATACTATTTAAAATTGGGGTTTTTGCGATTCTAAATATAAAAGAAGGCTTCTTACCAGTGGGATATCCGCTTGGATCAATTAAGATCAGTTTTTTTACGTTGTTTTGATGGTCAGCGGCATAATTCCACGCTATATTACCGCCTAATGAGTTTCCTGCCAGATACAAGCTGTCTATTTGCAATTTTGAAAAGAACTTGGTTAGAAAATTTGTATAACTATTGATACTGTAGTTTTTCTTGGGGTGCGGACCCGTAAGACCAAAAGCAGGGAGATCCATTCTAATCACGCGATGATTAGACTTTAGTATTTCGGTCCAATTATCCCAGGTATGTAATGAGGCTCCGGTTCCATGAATCAACACCAATGGCATTCCCTTTCCTTCATCACGATAATGTACCTGTATGCCATCAATATCCATAAACTTGGATGATGTATTGGTGTACTTGACTTTTAAATCCTGAACGGGAATATCCCAATGAATTAAACTGAATAGTACTACAGATAATAAAATCAAGATACTTATTAGTATTGGTTTTCTTTTCATTTTACGAGTTAGAACGACATTTGTTTTAATAAAATAGATATGAAATTAAAAAAAGACCAAGGCATTCTTATGTATAAAAGTAAGATACAGTGTTATCATGTGAATGAGCTGATCAAAACCTAATATCGGGAAGAATATCCTAGGTGTTTTTTGATACTTTGCAGATAGTCTACTAGTAAAAAAGTCTGTGATACCATGCAAAATTCCATTTATTAAAAAGTAGCTAATTGCAATTTTTATAGGGAATAAGAACAGACAACAAATGGAAATAACAAGAGTATACGTACCCACATGTATTGCTAACCATTTTAAATGTCGGCTTTTACCCATAGCCATTTTTGAGGTCTGAAAAACATAGTCCCCAATCCAATGTGCAACAAGTATCCAGATGAACATCATACCTAAAAGATATCAATTCAAGGGCTTATAACCTAATACACCGCATAAAGTTTTTATAATAGTAAGTAAAAATGTAAGAATATAGCATAAACTTGAGTATATTGTATAGTGTAAACATATGAGTTTCTTCAAATCGACATAATACTGCTTATTTTTTGAGATGGACCTGTACTTAGGAGGTACTGGAGGGAATATATCCAAACTTAATGATATCAGATGTTTCGCACATTTCGCAATAGATTATTATTTTGGTTTCTGGTGTTTATCAGTTTTAGTATTGTGATTATTGGACTTTCTTATACTCATATCAAAAAACGTGAACATATATTACAACGAACAGAGGCAATAGAGCAATCCTACATCATGTTGCTGAAAAGCGTTAAAGCACAACAGGATTTTTTTAGCTATGCTACCAAGGATCAACATTTCTTCAGAACAGGAGATAGTAAATACCTGGATATATATCTTAAACTTTTGGACAGTACCCGTTCCCATTTAATGCAAATAGATTTTGAAAAAGAAAAAGTACTTTCTGGTAGCATTGATACCATTAAAATGGATATCACAGAAATAGATGCCGTTTTTCTTGAACTTATAGAACAAATACAAGCCAGAGGATATAAGAACTATAACCTTGAAGGCTCTATGCGAAAAGATGCGCACTGGCTCGAAAAGGCTAAAGAGATTCCTGCAGCAGATATTTTAACCTTACGACGATACGAAAAAGATTATATCATAAGAAATGAACGTAGTTATGTTACTCGATTTAATCGAAGAATAACCACCATAAGAAAGAAAATTGAGCAGAATAATAGAATTTCTAAAACCCGAAAAGATAATATTATTTTTTATCTGAAAGGTTATGAAAACAAATTTGCGCAACTGGTCGAATTGGATCAACGCATAGGGATTAAAGATAATTCTGGGCTCAAACAAAAACTAGAAGATCGTATTACCATTTGTGAGGCTGGTTTTAGCGATGTTGTTTTAAAGTCTGAAGAATGGGCTCAGGAAGAATTTAGAGGGCTCACGATATATTTTTCTGTAATCGCTGTACTGCTAATGATAGTTAGTATTTGGATTAGCTCTTTGATTGCAAGTAAAATTACCAAACCACTTACTGATCTTACACTACATATTACACGTTTTGTGGATAGCAATTTTACATTAGAAACCGAGCATCCCGTTGCACGAACAAAAGATGAGATTGGAAGCTTAACCCGAAACTTTTCTTTTTTGAAGGATGAAGTAATATCCCGTCTTAAGTTTTTTAAACAGAAAGTTGACGAGCGAACCGCCGAACTAGCCACTGCCAATAAAAGATTACTCCGCCTCAGTGAGGCCAACAGCCGCTTTGTGCCACAGGAGTTTTTACAAAACCTGGGAAGAAAGAGTATCGAAGATGTAGAACTAGGAGATCAGGTAGAGCGCGAAATGACGGTAATATTTTCTGATATTAGAGAGTTCACCAAGTTATCAGAGTTATTAAGCCCACAGGAGAATTTTGATTTCATCAATGAATATCTAAGCGGGATAGTGCCAATAATAAAACGAAATGGTGGGTTTATTGACAAGTTTATCGGTGATTCTGTTATGGCGCTATTTCCAAAAAGCCCCGATACCGCAATACAAACTATATTCGAGTTTGAAGATTTTCTTGAGTCTTTTAATAAAAAGCTCAAGGCTAGTAACCGAAGGCCTATAGAGATAGGTACCGGAGTACATACAGGAAGTCTTATTTTGGGTACTATTGGACATGATCAACGGTTAGAAACAACAGTAATCTCTGATGCTGTAAATACATCTTCTAGGGTAGAAGGTCTTACCAAATATTACAGAGCAAAAACAATTTGTACCGAAGCTACTTTGGTAAAATTAAAAAACAAAGAAGCATTTAATTATAGATTTCTGGATAAAGTTCAAGTAAAGGGGAAAAGTAAAACGCTTTCAGTATATGAGTTTTTATCCCCAAAAGAAACAAGAAAGTTGGGATATCTGGATGATTACAATAAAGGGGTGAACTTTATTAAAGAAGAGAATGTAACCGAAGGAATTAAGCTTTTTTCAGAGTTACACAATTTATATCCTGAAGATATGGCTGTAAAGATTTTCCTTGACCGATGCCGCAATTATATCGAAAAGAAAGCCTCATCATGGGATGAAATAACGCAAATGGTAAATAAATAATTATTCTTTTGAAAAACATATAGCGTAAAGGTTAAATTAAAACATAAAACTTGTGAAGAAATACGATCTTATTGTTATTGGTTCGGGACCTGCTGGCGAAAAGGCAGCAGCAAAAGCAGCATATTTTGGTTATAAAGTAGCGCTTATAGAAAAAGAACGAAAGTTTGGAGGAGCGGGAGTGCAAACAGGTACATTACCTTCAAAAACATTAAAAGAAACAGCGTTATACTTATCAGGAATTTATCAAAAAGGAGTTTTTGGTGTTGATAAAGAGATCGGAAGAGAAACGGGAGTTCATGATTTTCTATACCGCAAAAATGTAGTTACCAATCACATGAATAAAATAGTAAAATACAACCTAGAGAAACATGGGATTGAATTATACGAAGGTTTTGCAAGTTTTATTGATCCAAACCATATAAAAATCTCTGGAGAATTAGAACAAACTATTTATGGCAAGTATGTGTTAATTGCCACGGGATCTTACCCATATCACCCAGAAAACATTCCCTTTGACAACAAAAGAGTCTTAGATTCTGATACTATTTTAAGCATCAAGAAGTTTCCATCTTCAATATGTGTACTGGGAGCCGGAGTAATTGGTTGTGAATATGCTACAATTTTTGGTGCCATGGGTGTAAAAACCTTTGTAGTTAACGATCGGGATAAGATTTTAGGGTTTCTCGATTCTGAAGTATCTGAAGCCCTGGTGTCACAGATGAAAAAGAATGAAATCAAAATCTTATTTAATAATTCGGTAACTAGTTTTGAAATCCCGGAAAATGATGTCAAACCATTAAAAATCACATTGAAATCAGGGCAAATCCTAAACGTTGATATGTTTTTGTTTGCTGCAGGCCGAAGTGGAAGTATTAAAGGCTTGAATTGTGAAGGAATTGGACTTAAAACAGGGAAACGTGAAACCGTTTTGGTCAATGAAAAGTTTCAAACCAACATCCCTAATATTTATGCCGTGGGTGATGTGATCGGATTTCCGGCATTGGCTAGCACAAGTATGGAGCAAGGACGTATAGCGGTCACGCATATGTTTAATACTGCAGATTTAAAATCATTGGCCGACATCTTTCCGTATGGTATTTATACTGTTCCCGAAGTGTCGATGGTAGGTATTACTGAAGAAGAAGCAAAGGCCCAAAAAATTGATTATGGAGTAGGGTATAGCTATTATCGAGATACTGCTCGTGGTATGATCATGGGAGATACCGATAATGGGTATTTGAAGTTGATTTTTGATAAAAACACCAAAGCTATTCTTGGAGTACATATCATGGGACATTTCGCAACAGAGCTTATTCATTTTGGTATGCAACTGGTTCAAGAAAAGAAAACGCTGGATGGATTAATCGCCACTGTGTTTAATTATCCTACATTGCATGATCTATACAAATATGCCAGTTATGACGGGCTAGGCAATCTGGCCGGTAAAAAAGTTAAAAAAGCAGGAGAACTTATTTGATAAATATAAAATAACGGTCTATTATACCAACATAATAGACCGTTATCATCATCTAATTAAGAATCAAACTCACATTAGAAGTTTATTCTTCCGCTGCCTGTATTACCAGAATAGTATGAATCCCAACCGGCAGACGTATCGTTATCTAACCATACATTTGGGTGACTCCAGAATCCAGAAAATCCAGTTGCAGCTACGGTTTGGTCACTATCCCATAATTGGCATACATATTCTTTAACAAACCATCCATCGGTTCCCTTTAAGTACAGGTGCCCATAGTCTACTTCTACCCATTCGATAGCCTGACCAGGAAATGCTGCTCTGAACAAGTATCCGTCCCAACCTCCGTCAAGACTATCTCCAGCATCATCCATCCAGTTAAACGCAGGTGTATATCCACCAACACTAGTAGTGAATCGAACGTATGTTCCCACATCACCATTTGTTTGATTATTGGTTTGCGTTCCTGTTTTTACCCAAACGCGATAGAACCACTCTGTACTAAAACCCTTATTAGCTTGTTTTGGTTGTTTGCTAATATATTCTTCAACCACAGCATTAAACTGAAGCATTGCCTCATTTTTTGGTACTCCCTCATCAAAATGCATTTTTAATACTGGTGCTACGGTTTCTTTAATGTTTAGTATCTCGCCATCATTTCCTGTCTTACTTTTAAACCCTTCAGATTTTTCGGTTTCCAAAATTTGATTGGTTTCTGTTTCTACGTCAGACTTCTCACATGATACAATAAATAGCACCCCTAAAATTAGAAATGCAACGGTTTTAAGATTTCCAAATTTTTTCATTTGTTTTAATTTTTAATAATTACTTATTTAATCAGTTAGTTGTTTCTCCCCATTTCATGTCGACATCTATAGTTACTCGAACAACTTTCTGAGACAAATGTATTGTGTTTATGAAGTCTGTAAAACAGTTAAAAAACCCTGTTTGTGTTTATTTTACCCCGATGCTTTAGGGTTTACAAACCTGCAATAAAAAAGGTTTTTCCGTATACGTAAAAAAGCAAATAAAAATATTGGATTTTTAGGCATTCAAATAGATAATTATATATTTGAAACTTGTTAAATCAAAAATGTACCTGTGAAATACTCTTATTATCTACTCATTGCTTTAGCATTCTGTATTCAACCTCTTGTAGCTCAGGATTATGTTGATATTTTGAAAATTAATTATGCCAATATCTTAAATGCTGGTTTTGAGGATAGCGATGCCGAAACAAATGTAGGTTTACTGGATTTGTCTCTTACCTATCCTATAAAGCTTTCAGAAAAGACAGCAATTATTACAGGAATAGATTATAATCAACAGGATCTGGATCTCTTTCCTAATGCAGAAAGTGTTTCATTAAAGAATATTACCCTGAAGGCAGGTTTAAATATTAAGCATAATGATAAATGGTCAGGCACATACGTGTTTTTGCCGAAAATTGCTAGTCAGGATCTTCATACTGATGGAGACCATCTTTTCTTTGGAGGATTGGCTTTATTAAAATATCAAAAAAGTGAACGAATGCAGTATCGTTTCGGAGCTTATGTAAGTACCGAAGGTTTTGGAACATTTATGACACCAATACTAGGAATGTACTATACCAGTGAAGATAATACTTGGGAATTTACTGCGACATTACCAATAAATGCTGATCTAAATTATAGTTTTAATGATGCTATAAGTGCCGGGTTAGGTTTTCAGGCTTTTGTTAGGTCATATAGCTTAGAGCGGGCAGAGTCTTTACCCGAATTATACACCCAAGTAGCGAATATTGAGTTTGCACCATATTTTCAACATGGTTTTGCAGATAATAGTATTTTAGTAAGATTACAAGCAGGATATTCTACAGCTTCTTATGAAGTATATGAAGAAGGAGATACATTACCGATACGGGTTTCTGCCTTCGAATTCGGGAATGATCGTAATCTCATAAATCCAGAAATGACCGGTAACCTTTTTGTTAGGGTTGGAGCTACATATCGTTTCAATTTAACTGGTAAGTAAAAAAGAAACGCTAATAGAATTTTATAAAAAAATATAGGTTCTCTGTAGCATTATTAGTAAAAAAGGAGCACCTTAAACCTTTCTTTTCCTGCTCTTTTAAGTCTGCTTTACAAACACACTCAATATGACAGATTGTGAATACAAATTCTGTAGATGCCCCTTTGTGGTTATAAATGGCTAATTCAAATATTTTAAACCTTTACGCTGTTATTAGGTTTAAGATGAATTGTATTTTTCAAAGATATTAGGAATGTCTTATTTTATAAAGAGCTTAACAACTGGTTCTCAATAGGTAAAAACCCCGTTTTACTACCGTTAAATTCTTAGGATCATTACTTTTCTATTTTCTTGTGATAATATGTTAAGAACTTGTTTTTACTTTTTCAACAAATTGTGATTTATTTGCATTTGGGAAAAATTTTGCAATTGGAAAACGAAGAAAAAGAACAGAAAAAAGTATTTACACGATATAACTTTTTTAATAAGACATATTGTGTATTTAGAGGCGTACCGCTTCGGGAAATCTCTAGAAGAAAACCAAATTACCGCAGTGAGTCGGGGAGTACCTATTATTATACCAAACATGGTGTTTATCGGCTTTCGAACCACTGGGGGAGGGCGGCCAAATGCCAATGGAGATTAATTTCAGATTTTCCTGCAGAAATTGATGATTTACGATTAGGTTATGCAGACTGGATTGACTTTAGGGAGAATCTTGATCCCGAAGTTGATGCGTATTACATTTCTGTAGATTTTGAAACTAAGAAAGTAAGCTATAAACATAAGGATAACCCGGAATACGATCAGATAGCAGTTTTACGTTCTGCAGATGCCACCAGAAAGCTAATCAAACAGATTAAGAACCTACTTGAAACTCATAAATGGGCAAAATATTATGATTATGATGATCTCGACGAGTTTAGAGAAGAAGTGATCACACGATTAATCAACAGCAACATTTCTCTAAATGAATTGAGAAGAGAATTGGTTTAGGTGTAATACTAAGATGTTACGGGTAGGGGTACATATGTATGATCTCCTGCAACCTTGGGAAACATTTTAGTTCTCCATAACTCTTTAGCATTTTCTAGTTTTTCTTTACTTGTAGAAACAAAGTTCCAATAGATGTATCGCTCCTCAGGAAATGGTTGTCCGCCAAATAATAATACATGAGCATTGGCCTTTAGTTTTATATGGCAACTATCTTCTGTTTTAGAAACCAACATATTTCCTTGTCCAATTGAATTTTCACATGCTTCAATAGATCCTTCGACAATGCAGATCCCAATTTCGCCTTGTAATTCGCCTTGTATTTTAAGCTCATATTCTTCTACAGTTTTTATTTCGATCATAAACAAATCAGAATGTACAGGTAGTGGAGATTCATACCCATAACCTTTACCGGCAATTAATTTAAATTTTGCGCTGTCATCATGCCATGTGGGTAAATTCTCTTCGCCAATATGATGAAATTCTGGTTCTATATCTTCTAGCTCTCTTGGTAGGGCGACCCATATCTGATACCCATGAGCAGTGAATTCAATACCATTTCTAAGGTCATCTGGAGTGCGTTCGGTATGTGTAACTCCCTTACCGGCAACCATCCAGTTTACCGATGCTGGGGAAATACGTTGATTGGTGCCTATACTATCTTTATGCAGTAATTCGCCTTCGAGCATATAGGTAAGCGTCGACAAACCAATATGGGGGTGTTGGTCTACATCCATATAGCGCCCATTTTTGATAGTTGTTGGCCCCATATGGTCAATAAATATAAATGGTCCCACCATTCTTTTTTTTCTGAAGGGAATAAGACGACCTACCAAAAAATCTCCAATATCTCTACTTCGTTCTTCTATAATTAATCCTTTATTTGACATAAAATGGTAAAAATTAATACATAATTTAAAGATAAAGTTTTTTGTATATAGACTCCGTTAAACATATATTAATCCATCGTTATAGGGATCACAAACCTAATTTTCTACCAGATAGTTTGAAAGAAATACATTGTTCATAGTAGAAACTCTTTTCTTTGAAATAATTTACTATCTTTTCGTTCGTTTATAAACAATCAACTAAATAAAATCAACCTTCAAACCTACTCATGGAAATTTTTTCTTCTTACAATGTAATTATAGGAATCTCGCTAACCATTATTTTATCTTTTATTTTTAATGGCGTAGCAAAAAAAACCAATGTACCTGCTGTATTATTATTAATCATACTTGGTGTTGTTTTACAATATATTCTCAAAGCATTTGGGGCCGATCCAAATCAATTTTTATCCATGCTCGAGGTGTTAGGTATTGTTGGGCTAATTATGATAGTGCTTGAAGCAGCTCTAGAATTAGAGCTTAAAAGTGATAAGCTAATGCCTATTCTAAAATCTATGGCAATTGCACTTATAGGGCTAGTAGCCTCGGCATTTATAGCCGCAGTAATTTTAAAGGCCTTGGTAAAAGATATGTCGATGCAGTCTGCTTGGCTATATGCCACTCCATTATCGATACTTTCTAGTGCCATTATAATCCCGAGTGTAAGTGGATTGGTCGAATCAAAAAAAGAGTTTCATATTTATGAAAGTACATTTTCTGATATTCTGGGGATCATGTTGTTTTATTTCCTTACAGGAAGGTTGAACCCAGCTGAAGATTCTGGAGTAGGGGGATTCTTTTTAAACCTGATTCTTACCATTGTAATTTCTTTGGTGGCGAGTTATGCTATTATATTGATATTCCAAAAGATTAAGAGCCAGGTTAAATTATTTCTTCTTATAGCTGTTTTATTATTACTTTATGCGCTTGGAAAGAAGATGCATTTATCCTCATTGATTATTATTTTGATTTTTGGATTGGTTATAGCCAATATGAAATTGTTTTTTCAAGGGCAACTAAGACAATATCTGGATCTTGAAAAAGCTAAACATATTTATCATGAATTACACGTGATTACCGCAGAAACGGCCTTTGTTGTTCGTACCTTATTCTTTGTGATATTTGGAATTACCATTGTGCTTTCATCCCTATTAAGCTTAAAAGTTACACTGATAAGTATCTTAATCTTAATTTCTATATATGCTATCAGGTATGGTTTGTTGAGATTATTTATGGGGAAAGATATTTTTCCGCAGTTATTTATTGCACCAAGAGGCTTGATTACTGTACTTTTGTTTTATGCCATTCCTGCTGAAGCTATAGTAGAAGGTTTTGAACCAGGAATATTATTATTTGTAATTATTGGAACCAGTTTGGTTATGACCGGTGGAATGATAAGAGATAAAAAAATGAATCCGCAACGAATAGAGGAGGCAACCGAAGAAGAAATAAATATAGAAGAAACTGAATATTTTATTAATAACACCACAGATTTAAGTGAATTAGATACTCCAGGCAGTGGAGGAGAACATGACGCAGAATAATGAAACGATTACATCGATTAACAGCCATATTAGTAAAACTACAATCTAAAAAAGTTGTCCAGGCTTCAGAGTTAGCCAATAAATTCGATGTGAGTCTTCGTACCATTTACAGAGACATGCAAGCACTCACCGATGCTGGAGTACCTATAGGCGCCGAAGCAGGTACAGGATATTATCTCGTCGATGGATATTCATTACCGCCTGTTATGTTTACCGAAAAAGAAGCCAATGCATTGCTTACAGCTTCAAAAATTATTGAAACAAATAACGATCAATCGCTTATTAATGAGTATCACGAAGCTATTGAAAAAGTAATAGCAGTTCTTAAGACTTCACAAAAAAAGAAATTAGAAATTCTGGATCAACGCATTTTTACCTACAACAGAAATGCAAAACACCCTAGTAATTCATTATCTATTATACAACAGGCAATAACCGATTTAAGAGTTCTTGAAATTCAATATACCAAGGTAACCAATGAGTTTAGCAAACGATTGGTAGAACCCTTGGGGGTCTACTTTACCAATAATACTTGGATTATGATCGCATATTGTAGACTACGAAAAGATTATCGAGAATTCAGAACCGATCGTATTCACAAAATATTAGAAACTCAAGAGCTTTTTCAAACACAACAATTCACGCTCGAAGATTATTATAACAGAAGGGCACACCTGTACCGAACAAATATTTCTTCATAAAATAAAAATCTACTGACATAGGGTTGTCACAGACCAGGTTTAATTTTGATTAACATTAATACTCACGTACAAATTAATTTTAATCATCATGGTAAATCTATTATTTAATTGTACCACTAAACCTGATCAAAAACTATCGCACATGAAAACCAATGACACCGTAGTAGAAGTTGTATTATTCGAAGCAAATCCAATGTATTCAAAACAAGAAGTCCAAAACGCTATGGCTTCACTTAATGAAATTGTCAAGATGTATTATGGGTTTTTAGAAAGAACTACGGCCAGTACTGATGACGGTAGATATATTGATATTGTTTATTGGTTGGATATAAAATCTGCAAAAGAAGCTGCAGAAGAACTAATGAAAGATCAACAGGCTCTTAAAGCTTTTGAAGTAATAAAACAAGAATCTTTACAAATGTATCATTTTGACACCTTCAATCAATTTGAAGAGTAAAAAGTAATAACAAGACCTTTATCTTGGGTAAAAGGCCATGCTTTTCCCTTGGAGGGGGTTAAAAAGATGAAGGTTTTGTTGTTTCATTTTCTTTACATTTGAAGAAAGTATAAATCAGTTTAGTATGATTCCAGAACATATTCGCACAAGAAAAGGAGCCAGAAGCCTTAAAGATTTAAATCCAGAAGTTCTTGAATATCTTAATAAGGGACTTATTGAAACGGCTAATCTAATGGAATGGCTGGCCGTCGATCAATTAAAATTATTAAAAGGAACCTTAAGCGATATCAATAAATCCGAATGGTATGACAATTTCTATGAAGCTGTCTCTTCACAAAAAAAACCTTCTGCCAATACAACAACAAAAATAATTGGAACTACATTTTTACAACTCACAGATGGTGTGGAAACATTAGATTATCTTTCTAAACATACCTCAGATGTGCCGCGATGTTGGGCTGCATATTGGGCAGGAATAAAAGAAACTGAAATCACTAAAAAACTTGATACAATCAAGCAATATGCTGCCGACAATCATTTTGGAGTTCGCGAAGTTGCTATTTTTGCAACCAAACAGGATATCATTGAAGATTTGGATACTTCAATTGAAAAATTAACCAATTGGACCAAAAGTAGTGATGAAAAAATCCGACGATTTGCTGCCGAAGTGACGCGTCCTATCGGAGTATGGACAAAAAAGATAGATGCATTAAAAGAAAAGCCCGAACAAGGTATTTCTATTCTTGAACCTCTTAAGTCTGACTCGTCTAAATATGTTAGAGATTCTGTAGGCAATTGGTTAAACGATGCTAGTAAAACCAGGCCCGATTGGGTTACAAAAATTTGTGACAAATGGGAAAAAGAATCTTCTTCGAAAGAAACTCAATACATTCTTAAAAAGGCCTTACGCTCTATTAATAAATTAGTATAACAGAACATTTAATGTACTGGAAATCGTTTGCGTACTATTAAATGTTGAATTTTTGAGTTAAATTTTTATGATATAATTATTAAAATCGTTTCTTTTTAAGATAATAACGCCTTCTATTTACTTGCTTTTTCATAGTTTTAAGTGATTTTTATTAATTCATGGTATTTATTACTTAAAACAGGCTGTTTCAATGAATATTCTTCATATTAGTGTCGAGTGTTATCCCATTGCAAAAGTTGGTGGACTTGCAGATGTGGTGGGCGCTTTACCAAAATACCAAACGAGCTTGGGCCATGATGTAAGTGTGATTCTACCTTTTCATGATAATGAATTCACAGAAAGTGCAAGTCTTGAAAAAATATATAAAGGTAATGTTCAATTAGGAGATTGTATTCATTCTTACAGCATCCATAAACTGATTACTCCTTATTTAGGCTTTACAGTATATATGGTTCGCATACCAAGACTATTGGATAGAACAATGGTTTATGGCCATCAAGACGAAACAGAACGATTTGTAACATTTCAGAAAGTGGTTTTGAATTGGTTGAGTTCTGAAAAGATCAAAATGGACATTATTCATTGCCATGATCATCACACCGGGTTAATTCCATTTATGACAACTCATACTGAAGCGTATATAGATCTTCAAAATACTCCAACAGTTTTTACCATACATAATGCTCAATATCAAGGTCAAATATCCTATGATAATTTGTATTATTTACCATCATTTGATCGTAAAAAAATAGGCTTAATCGATTGGGATCATCGAATCAATCCGCTGGCAACGGGAATTAAAAATGCCTGGAAAGTTACTACCGTTTCTCCTAATTATATGAAAGAGCTACAGGAAAGTGCCAATGGATTAGAAAATTTGTTGCGTAATGAGAACAAAAAGTGTGTTGGTATTCTTAACGGTATAGACACTGAAACCTGGGATCCAGAAACAGACCCTATGCTTATAAAGAACTATAAGATTAGTACACTTGTCTCTGGAAGAAAAGCAAATAAGAAATGGTTATGTGATAATTTTGATTTGTCTATCGAAAAACCACTTTTTGCATTTATAGGAAGGCTGGTAGGTGAAAAGGGAGCAGATTTACTTCCTGATATAATTGAAGAATCACTTGGAAATACAGATATCAATTTCCTGATTTTGGGATCAGGAAATCAAGAAACAGAGGAAAAACTTAGATCGTTAAGGGAGCGGTTTATGGATAGATATCATGTTCATATAGGGTATGATGAACAACTATCTCATATCATCTATGGTGGTGCAGATTTTTTATTAATGCCCTCGAGAGTCGAACCTTGCGGGCTCAACCAAATGTATGCGTTACGTTATGGCACCATTCCTATAGTTCGGAGAACAGGAGGGTTGAAAGATACTGTTATAGATATAGGAGACGGAGGTTTTGGAATTTGTCATGATCAGTCATTGGTATGGGATGTTTGTTATTCGATCAAAAGAGCTATTGCTTTGTATCAAGATCAAACAGCTTATAAAAGGCTACAAAGACAAATTATGAAGATCGATCATTCGTGGAACAGATCGGCGCAAGAATACTTAGATTTATATAATTCCCTTATACAACTAAAATGATCAACAAAAAAGTCTTAGCAATTATCCTAGGAGGCGGGCAAGGTACTCGATTGTATCCTCTTACCGAAAAAAGATCCAAACCGGCGGTCTCTATAGCTGGAAAATATAGATTGGTAGACATTCCTATCTCCAATTGTATTCATTGTGATATTAAAAGAATGTTCGTTTTAACTCAGTTTAATTCGGCGTCCTTAAATCGTCATATCAAAAACACCTATATTTTTAGTTCTTTTAGTGATGCATTTGTAGATATTTTGGCGGCAGAACAAACTCCCAATAATAAAACATGGTTTCAGGGAACTGCAGACGCCGTGCGTCAATCAATGTATCATTTATTAAATCATGAATTCGAATATGCATTAATTCTCTCTGGAGATCAATTGTATAAGATGAATTTCACCGAAATGCTTGATGAGCATATCCAAAAAGGAGCAGAGATATCGATTGCCACGCTTCCAGTCACAGCCAAGGAAGCAACACAATTTGGTATTCTTAAAACCGATTCTGATAGTTTTATCTCTACTTTTGTAGAAAAACCAAGTTCTAGTGAACTAAATGGTCTAGAATCCAAAGTTGGAGAGGAAATGGAAAAGGAAAATAGAAATTATCTAGCTTCTATGGGTATTTATATCTTTAATAAACAGTTGTTGATTGATATATTATCTGATCCAACAACAATAGACTTCGGAAAAGAGATTATACCGCAATCTATAGATAATCATAAAGTGTTGGCATATCAATATGAAGGGTATTGGACAGATATCGGAAATATTTCGGCATTTTTTGATGCAAATATCAGCTTGACCGATGATATTCCTCAGTTCGATTTGTTTAGCAAAACTAGTACAGTACTTACTCGGCCGCGAATTTTACCTCCTTCAAAAATATCGGGAACAAAACTTAACAAATCGATGGTTGCCGAAGGGTGTATCATTAGTGCCAAAGAAATAGAACATTCTGTAATAGGCATACGATCCAGAATAGGAAAAGATACCGTAATCAAAAATACCTATATGATTGGTAGTAACTCCTATGAAGACATTGAAGAGTTAGAACAAAATAGCCACGATGGTATTCCTTCGTTTGGAGTAGGAGAACGATGTTCGATAAACAATACTATAATTGACAAAGATGCCAGAATTGGTAATGATGTAACCATCCATGGCGGTGAACATCTAGAAGATACCGAACAAGAATCTTATGTTATAAAAGATGGGATCGTTGTAATTAAAAGTCGATCTATTATCCCAGACGGTTTTAAGCTGTAATTTTTGGTTTTTTTGATTTTTTATATAAGGGAAATCATCAATATGATTTCCGAAAACGTTATTGTTTATAAATTCTCACATTTCTTGTCAAAATCTTACAAATTACCCTCTTAGCTTTCAGAAATAAGTAATAAATTGGGAATGCATTTGCAAAAAAATCAAAAACAGTTCATTTTAATTTATAATTTTTCATGCTTAATCAAGAACGCGTTGTTATAGAAAATGTAACACCAGAATTAAATAACGGAGTTTTTTTTATTAAAAGAGTGGTAGGGGAAAAAGTCTTTGTTACCGCAGATATTATTGGTGACGGGCATGACATTGTACAAGCCAGTATTTTATTTAAGCACGAAAAAGAGACTAAGTGGAAAGAGAATAGAATGAATCCTATTGAAAATGATTCTTGGCAAGGAGATTTTACAGTTGAAAAACAAGGGTATTATACCTATAAAATACAAGGTTGGATTGATTATGCTTTAAATTGGCAGCATGGAACAGTTCGAAAGATTGATGATGGGCAACATGTTTCCTCAGAATTATTGGAAGGACGAGAATACCTTGAAGCTATTAGTAGTACCGTAGAAGCTGAAGAAAAGGAATATATAAAAAACCTTTCTAAGCTCTTCAAAGAAAAAAGTACATATAATGAAGCCATAGCAGAAGCCAAAAGTGACAAACTTCATGATTTGTTTTATAAGTACCCTTCAAGGGGATTAATGGCAACGTATAAGGAATTAAAAGTATATGTAGACCGAGAAAAAGCAAGATTTAGTACCTGGTATGAATTTTTTCCCAGAAGTGCTTCAGAAGTAGAAGGAAAACATGGAACGTTTAAAGATTGTGAACGTCTACTTCCGCGAATTGCAGAAATGGGATTCGATGTACTATATTTTCCGCCAATTCATCCTATTGGAGAAGTAAATCGTAAAGGAAAAAATAATACTACCAAAGCTACACCAGATGATGTAGGTTCTCCATGGGGTATTGGATCCAAAGATGGGGGCCATACCAGTATTCACTTAGACCTGGGAACTCTCGAAGACTTTAAGATTTTGGTTAAAAAAGCAAAAGAACTGGGCATCGAAGTCGCTATGGATTATGCGTTACAGGCAGCACCAGATCATCCTTGGGTGAAAGAACATCCCGAGTTTTTTAAATGGAGACCTGATGGGACTGTACAATATGCAGAAAATCCACCTAAGAAATATCAAGATATTCAACCTATATATTTTGATACGACCGAGTGGAAACCTATGTGGAAAGAATTACTTGATGCAGCCATGTTTTGGGTAGAACAATGTGATATCAGAATTTTTAGAGTGGATAACCCGCATACAAAACCATTTCACTTTTGGGGTTGGTTAATCGGTGAAATTAAAAACAAGTATCCTGATGTGTTATTCTTGTCTGAAGCATTTACCAAACCAAAGGTAATGCAACAACTTGCCAAACAAGGGTTCACGCAATCGTATACCTATTTTACCTGGCGTAATAGTAAACATGAACTTGTAGAATATATAGAAGAACTTACCAAAACTGACCAGAAGGATTATTTTCGCCCTAATTTTTGGCCCAATACACCCGATATAAACCCGTATCACCTTCAAGGAGCCAATGAAGCAATGCATCTAATACGATATACCCTTGCATCTACACTTAGCTCTAGTACAGGTATTTACGGGCCTATATTTGAACAAATGGTTTCAGCTTCGATTCCGGGTAAAGAAGAGTATTTGGACAGTGAAAAATACCAGTTGAGATATTGGGACTGGGAAGTAAAAAATAAATTAACTACGATAATAACTACAATTAATCATATTAGAAAAGAAAACAAGGCACTTCAACAAACCAATAATATAAAATTCTGTCATATTGAAAATGACCAACTATTAGGATTTTATAAATATGATCAAGAAAAGACTAATGAATTGCTCATTATAATCAGTTTAGATCCTCATTATTCGCAACAAGGACATATCCAACTCCCCCTAAATGAACTAGAAGTGCATGCCGGTCATAATATCCAAGTGCACGACCTTATTACCAAAAGTAGTTACCATTGGAACAGTGAATGGAACTACATAGAACTACATCCTGCTTTGCCTATGCACATTTTTAAAATAAAAAAATGATGTAGTATGACGACAGAGACCAAGCCCAAAAAGGACCTAAACGACGAGTATGTATACAAGTCTGATTGGCCAGAATTGTTTGAAAATCCTCAATTTATTGAAGAATTGTGTGAAGATATTTTAGAACCATATATCATTACAAAACGATGGTATGGCGGTAAAGCCAGCGCCCTTAAATATATCGAATTGATTGATCATTTCAAGATTCAGGACAACAATGATGCGTTTTATGGATTGGTGCTTGAGGTGAATTTTAGAGAAGCCTTTGTGCAAAATTATTTTATTCCTATAGCATTGGTGACCGACCAAAGTTTCCCTCAAGAAGATATTATTACCAAGATTCAACTTAATGATGTTCATGGTTTTTTGGTAGATGCAACCCTATTAGAGTCGTTTAGAAAACAAATCTTCGAAAAAATTCTTGAAGGAGCAAAGACAAAGTATAAGGGATTAGAATTTAGAAGGGGCAGAGGCTGCAAGGATACAGAATACATTTCTTCTCGCTTTCTGGGAGCCGAACAAAGCAACACTTCTATCATATTTAATGACAAATACATTCTAAAGATTTTTAGAAGAATATTTGTGGACCAAAACCCAGATTATGAGATAAATAAATATCTTACTGAAAAAGGAGTCTTCAAAAACACACCCAAGTATAGCGGAAGCATTACACTACGGTTTTCTGATAAAAATGTGATAACCATTGCACTAATGCAACGCTTGGTGAAAAATCAAGGTGATGCTTGGGAGTATTTTCTAGATCAACTTAAAGGTATTTTCAAGAAACTAAGTGAAATACACCCTGATGTAACAAAGATTCAACCCATTGGGATGTTTGATAAGATTGATCTAAGTATAATCCCAGATGAGATTATGAACTATTGTCCAATGTCATTTTTTGAAGATATAGATCAGTTGGCACTGCGAACCGCTCAAATGCATGTAGCTTTGGGGTTAGAGCGTATAAACACACAATTTACACCACAAACCTATAGCAATGACTATTCAGTATGGCTCAAAAACAGGCTAATTTATCAGTTTGAAAACAGAGTGAATCTAGTAGAAAATAACCTTCATAAACTCGAAGGACTTAGATTAGAGTTGGCACAAGAGTTTCTGGATAAAAAGAAAGAAATTCGTAAACGTTTGCTCGATTTTGATGAAAGTAAATTGAAAGGAGAACGCATACGTATTCATGGGGATTATCATCTGGGTCAAGTATTAGTAAGTGATCATGATTTTTACATCATTGACTTTGAAGGGGAACCCGAAAGCACCATTAGAGATCGAAAAGTAAAACAACCACCTCTCAAAGATGTAGCCGGAATATTTAGATCTTTTAATTATGCCGTGTATTCTACCATCTTCAATAATATGGAAGACTTCAGATATACCAAAGAAGAGTTGTTTCATTTTGCCGAAGTGTTATATAGTTATATGGTCACTGTTTTCTTAAGAAGGTACGTTAAGTATGTACAATCTCACAATTTGAGCATCGGATACAAGAAAGAAATCAAGTTTATGCTTAATTATTGCTTGCTGGAAAAAGCAGTATATGAATTAGGTTATGAACTAAATAGTAGACCCAGATGGGCAGTAATCCCTTTAAAAGGAATTTCAAGAATTATAAATAGCTAAACCCAAAATATGAGTAAAGTAATTGCACACAGTTTCTTTTCAGAATTTGATATTAATCTTTTTAAAGCAGGTAAGCATTATCGATTATACGAGAAATTTGGATCTCATATTACCACGGTAGATGGAGTAGAAGGTACATATTTTGCCGTTTGGGCGCCTTCAGCAAAATCGGTTTCAGTTATTGGAGATTTTAATTTTTGGGTAGAAGGAGAGCATCAATTAAATGTACGTTGGGATGAATCGGGGATTTGGGAAGGTTTTGTCCCGGGAGCTGGTAAAGGAAACGTCTATAAGTACAAAATTCACTCACATCATAACGATATAAAAACCGAAAAAGCAGATCCCTATGCAAGACGCTGTGAACATCCACCAAAAACAGCATCTGTAGTTTGGGATGATCAGTATGATTGGCAGGATGCTCAATGGATGAAAAATCGCAAAAAGAACAATGCAATCGATGCACCTTTTTCGGTTTATGAGGTACATCTTGGATCCTGGAAAAAAAGGGTTGAGGAGAACCGATCATTATCATATACAGAACTTGCAGACGAATTGGTGAGTTATGTGAAAGAAATGAATTTTACGCATGTAGAATTAATGCCCATTATGGAATACCCTTATGATCCATCTTGGGGATACCAACTTACAGGATATTTTGCGCCAACTTCGCGATTTGGATATCCAGAAGAGTTTAAATTATTGGTAGACAAACTACATCAAAACGAGATAGGAATAATTTTAGATTGGGTCCCTTCACATTTCCCTGAAGACGCACATGGCCTGGGATACTTTGATGGCACACATCTATACGAACACCCCGATAAAAGAAAGGGGTATCATCCAGACTGGAAAAGCTTGATTTTTAACTATGGCCGAAACGAGGTAAAAAGTTTCTTGATAAGTAATGCCATATTCTGGTTAGATCAATATCATGCCGACGGATTGCGTGTCGATGCTGTAGCGTCTATGTTATTTCTTGATTATTCCAGAGAAGATGGTGAATGGGAGCCTAATATGTTTGGAGGTAGAGAAAATCTTGAGGCTATTGCTTTTATGAAAGAATTGAATGAAGAAGTATATGCTAGCTTTCCCGATGTACAAACTATCGCAGAAGAATCTACTTCATTTCCTATGGTCTCAAAACCAACATATTTAGGAGGTTTAGGTTTTGGAATGAAATGGATGATGGGTTGGATGCATGATACATTGCAGTATATCGCCAAAGAACCTGTTTATCGAAAACATCACCAAAATGATTTAACATTTAGTATGACCTACGCATTTACTGAAAATTTTATGCTACCATTGTCACATGATGAAGTAGTATATGGTAAACGCAGTATAATAGGTAGAATGCCTGGCGATGAATGGCAACAGTTTGCTAACCTAAGATTGTTATACAGCTATATGTTTACACATCCTGGGACGAACTTATTGTTTATGGGTGCCGAATTTGGGCAACGGGAAGAATGGAGTTTTCAACAAAGTCTGGATTGGCATCTATTACAATACGATTACCATAATGGAATAAAAACGTTGATCACAGACCTTAATTCGCTGTATAAAAACAATCCTGCCCTCTATGAACAACAGTTTAGCGCGTCAGGTTTCGAATGGATTAGCTATGATGATCATGAAAATTCTGTAATTACTTATATCCGAAAAGGGAACAAAGAGGAAGACTCATTAATAATTGCATGCAATTTTACGCCAGTACCAAGAACCGACTATCGATTGGGATTACCAAATCAAGGAGAATTGGTGCAAATATTTAATAGTGATGATAAAAAATATGGTGGTAGTGGTGTTTCAAACGGGGAAGCAATAAAAATAGAGAATCTAGATTGGAACCATCGTTCCAATTCTGTAGAGATTACTATTCCACCACTTGGTGCTGTAGTGTTTGCTATAAGAAAATAAGATCAATTTTAATGTTTTAAGTTGTTGACAACTAAACAATTGTTAATTCATGGTTACCTCAAACGTTTTCGTTAATTTTTCTTAATAAATAGTAGGTAAAATCATTTATAAAGTCATTTAGATATCGTTTTTTTACAATCCCAAGTCCTAATGAAAAAGAAAAAAATATGATAATAAATACAGAACTCGAGCAAAAAGGGAACCTGTTTCCAGGTAAAATCACTTCCTTTTCTCAGAATGTAGACAAAATAAACTTCACAACAGAAAATGGTGTAATTCTTCAGGTCACTATCCTTAGAGGTAGTGTTATCCGATTTCGATACGCAACAGATAATAACTTTGAAAAAGATTTTTCTTATGCTATTAGCGAGGACGGAGCAAGAGGGTATAGCAAATTAGAAGTAGAAGAGCAAGAAGAGGTATATTCTATTTTAACTTCTCGCGTACAAATTACTATTGGTAAGAATGATCTAAATACCACCATTTATGATCTCGATGGAAACGTAATCTGTAAAGATGATTGGGGATTTCATTGGGAACAGAGTTATGAATATGGCGGAAACATTGTTAAAATGAGTAAATCTGCCCCTCAAGGTGAATGTTATTATGGGCTTGGTGATAAACCAATGCATCTAAACCTAAAAGGAAAACGTATAGAAAATTGGGCAACAGATCAATATGCTTTCGGAAAAGATCAGGATCCGTTATACAAAAGTGTTCCTTTTTATATAGGAATGTATGAAGAAAGAGCTTACGGAATCTTTTTTGATAATACTTTTAGAACATTTTTTGATTTTTGTAATGAGAGACGTAATGTTACTAGCTTTTGGGCACAAGGTGGTGAAATGAACTACTATTTTTTCTATGGCCCAAATATGCAGGATGTAATTACACGCTATACAGATTTAACAGGAAAGCCTGAATTACCACCCTTGTGGGCTCTGGGATACCATCAATGTAAATGGAGTTACTATCCCGAAAGTAAAGTAAAGGAAATTACTGGCAAATTTAGAGAGCTTCAAATACCATGTGATGCCATTTATTTGGATATAGATTATATGGAAGGATTCAGATGCTTTACATGGAGTAAAGAATACTTCCCTGATCCGAAACGAATGGTGGCCGAATTGGCTGAAGATGGTTACAAAACAGTGGTAATTATAGATCCTGGTATCAAAATCGACGATCAATATTGGGTGTATAAAGAAGCCATGGACAAGGATTACTTCTGTAAACGGGCAGATGGCCCCTATATGCGTGGTAAAGTTTGGCCCGGAGAATGTTACTTCCCGGATTTCACGAATCCCGAAGTACGTGAGTGGTGGTCAGGCTTGTTTCAGGAGATTATTGATGAGATAGGAGTGAAAGGAGTTTGGAACGATATGAATGAGCCAGCCGTGATGGAGGTTCCTGGAAAAACGTTCCCAGATGATGTTCGTCACAACTATGACGGAAACCCATGTAGTCATAGAAAAGCACATAATATCTACGGTACGCAAATGGCCAGAGCTACCTATGAAGGCGTTAAACGTTTTGCTTATCCAAAACGACCATTTATAATTACACGTTCTGCTTACTCTGGTGCACAACGTTATACTTCATCGTGGACTGGCGATAATGTAGCAACATGGGAGCACTTGTGGATAGCAAATATTCAGGCGCAACGAATGAGTATGAGCGGGATGTCATTTACCGGTAGTGATATTGGTGGATTTGCAGAACATCCTACAGGTGAGTTGTATGCACGATGGATACAACTTGGTGTTTTTCATCCGTTCTGCAGAACACATTCTTCTGGAGATCATGGAAACCAAGAACCCTGGACCTTTGGAGATGAAGTGGTTGATGTTACTCGTAAATTCGTAGAACTTCGATATCAATTATTACCATATTTATACACGATGTTTTGGGAATATGCCGAAGAAGGAATTCCAATGTTAAAACCACTGGTGTTATATGATCAATTAGATCCACAAACCCATTATCGAACCGATGAATTTATATTTGGTAATCAAATTCTTGTATGTCCTGTACAAGAACCCAATGCCAAAGGAAGGAGAATGTATATTCCTAGAGGAAATTGGTATAACTACTGGACAAGAGAATATGTAAAAGGAGGAATGGAGCAGTGGGTAGATGCCGATTTGGATATTATACCACTATTTGTAAAAGAAGGTGCCATAATTCCTAAATATCCCGTTCAGCAATATGTGGGTGAAAAGAAAATTGAAGAGTTAAAACTTGAAGTATACTATAAGCAAGGTAATAAAGAAGTTTCTAAAGTATTTGAAGATGCCCAAGACGGCTATGATTACATGAAAGGCAGATATAGTTTAAGGAGTTTTTCGTTTACAGGTAAAGAAAATGAAGTGATTATTCAGCAACATAAAAACGGAAGTTATATCACCGAATATGAAACCATGAAAATCGAATTAATTGGTCTTCCTTTTGAAATAAAAGAAGTTGAAATTGATAATGTTACGGTACCACTAGAAAGTATCAAATTCAACAAAAAGGAAAATACCTTGGTGGTCCCGAAAGGCTTTACTGAACTGCATATCGTTGCTTAACAACAATATAGATCCCTGTTTAGAATAAGCAGGGATCTTTTATACCTTAGAAGTAAAGATTTATTAGTATTTAAGGTCCATTTTCATAGCTCTTTTTTCGATTTCCTCATCAAACTCATTAAAATCCCACTTTTTTATAACGCCTTTTTCATCACCTGAGATTATATACTTGCCATCGGTAGAGAAAGTTGCAGCTTTAATAGGGTAATCATGGCGAATAACACTTGGGATCTGGATAAAACGATCTTTGTTTTTTCTATAAATCTGTACCGTATGATCACTACTGGCAGTAAGCAGTAGGCTATCTTTATAAAATTTAACGTCTTCAATATCTCCTGTATGTGAGGTAATGGTTTGTAACAGAGCATAGGAGTCTGTTTCTTCATCTAATTTCCAAATTCGTGCTTTATTATCCATACTTCCCGACACCAAATGATCACTATTCGAAGAAAACTCAACCTGTGTAATCCTGTCATCATGTTTTGTAGATATAGTATCTGTTTTTAGATCATTAACATCGTACAAGTAAATATTATTTCTGGCAGCTACCGCCAATTTATCCTTGGGTTTGCTATAAGTAACTACGTCTATACTGTCGTTTGGCGGCAATAGGACTGTTTTATTTTTTTTATTCATTAATCTATTACGAGGTTCTATAAGATTGCCTAACAAAATACGTCCTTTTTCTTCCTTCTTTTTACTTCTCCTTTCACTATAGATTGCGGTTTCTTTGAAGTCTGCCGTTAAGAACCGGATGCTATCCTTCTTATGATTAACTATAATTTTAATAAGCGTATCATTTTGATACTCAATTTTTAAAATTTCATCATTTAGATTTTTCTTTTCAATAGCAATAGGTTTAATGTTCCATATTTTAATGGTTTGATCTTCACTGCTGGTTATGATATAATCTTCATCTTTATTTACAAAAGAAACATTTTGTATGGGTTTATTATGTCCTATAAATTGTTTCAATAAAATATTATCTGGACTCCATAAGTTTGCTCCATTATCTCGGCTTCCTACCAACATTTCTCCTTTATCATTAACATCAATTGTATTTATACGTTCATCGTGTATAAAATTATCATAGGCAAGTATAGAATCAGGGTTAAATACCTTTATTCTTCCTTTTAATCCTAATAATATTGAATCTCTGCTTTTAATTTTGAATGTGTGTATGCTATCTGAAGGCGAGAGTTTTAATGCGTCCCGGTAATAATAATGTTTCAAAGGTGAGCTATTGCTAAAATGTAGATTATTACTTCCATAAAGCACCAAATAATTATCGCTGTCGTGTTTAAAGGTCTTTATCTTCCTAATTCTTCCATCAAGTTCTTGTACATCTTTGAAACTATACCTTTTGCTATTAATATTAATTTCTAATTTTTTGAGCATATTATCTATTCCTACAATAAAAGAATATGCTTTTTGATGTTCTATATCTACCGTGGGTTTTCCAGCAATAGTTATTGTTTTAAAACCTTCTTTTTGTTTCCCATAACGATCGTAGAATACAAATTTGAGGCTATCTTTATCAAAATGCTTCGCTACAAGAATAGTCAAATCCCCTTCATGATCCAGAAAGGGTTCAAATGCAATTACATCTTCTTGTTCAAATATTTTTGTGCTGGTAGCATTCCTTTTCTTATACTTTAACGAATTAAGAATTAGACTTTTTGATTTGGTTAAAGCAAATACATAAAGAATGGAATCATTGGTTACAGATCTACGTGTTTTTGTTGCAATAATAGAGTTGTCACCGGGTAGTTGTATACTACTTTGATAAAATGGGGTTTTATTATAATCTTTATATAGATCATTTTTAAATTCAGACAAAAGATTAAACGTTGAATCAGACTCTGATGATTTTTCATTTTTCCATAGAATCCATTCGCATGTCATAATGTAATTAAATGAGCTGGTCTTATCTACATTATAATCTCTAAGGGCATAACCAATTCCCTTATGAATTTTTATTGATAATTCGTTGGTTTCAAGTTCTTCTGACAACTGTTTATTCAAGGAACTTGATTTATTATTCTGAAAATACAATGCTCCAGATAACCCTAGAAGGCAGGTAATTATGAATGGGTAATAGAAAAAGAGTCGCAGTCTTCGTTTTAATCTTTTATTCTCTCGTTCTTCTTTTTGGCTTTCTTCGATACTCGCTTCAAAAAACTGTTGTTTTCGTTCTAACCTTTCATCATTATCATCATCCATGATGTAGTCAAGGCACTGTTGCATTCGCTGTACTTGTTGCGCCGAAAGTAAATCTGCCTTTTGTTTGGTGTCGTCATATATATCAAAGGAAGAAATAAAGTCTTTTTTAATTAGAGATCTAAAATCATCTTCTGTTCTAAGGTTACTAATAATTTTTGCAATAATATCGTGACTTAACTCGGCATAATCTTCTCCTATTTTTTTATCACTACTTAAATGCAGAATCCCATTTTGTTTTAATTCATAAATAATTTCAGATATGGTATCATTATAATCGGCATCACTTACATTTCCCCAGATATCGGTTTGCATTTTATCCAATAGCTTACGGTTGCCAATAACGTAATAATTTTCTCTTTCGACCTTTACCGGGATTCGTTTTTTAAGATCATCTTTGGTTTTAAAATGCCTAAGAAATTTAATTACACTATCTCTATGTTGCGTTCTACTATTAAGCTTGTTGCTGGTATTACGAATAATCTTATTGTTTACTTCGCGTATGTAATTTTCCAGAACCTGTTCTATAGAACCAAATTCTTTAATCTCATCTTCTTTAAATTCAAGTGGTAAATAGCCTTCCTGATGAGGAGTTTCTCCATATGTTCTACCGTAATCCACTTTATAAATGCTATCAAGATATACTTGTAGAAAGGGGAGATGGTAGTTTACATTTTCATTGTCTACAATCTTGATTTGGTCAAGAATAAGTTCTATTCTTTTTTCCTTTTCGCTATCTGGAAGTTCTTCTTTGGAGATTTCACTGATTTGATTGATGTTGAACTGTCTAAAGGATTTTTCTATTATACTTTTTACAATTAACTCATTGGGATGAGCCAACCTCAATTTCTTATAGAAAATATAAGGAATATAGGATTGCAATTGATCTAAATAGCCGAAATATTCTTCTCTAAGAGAAATAATAACGTTAAACGGAATTTTATAATCGAAGATAAGCTTTAAAAACAATCCGAATTTATCTATTTCTTCTTTGCTTCCATAAACAAAAAGCTCTTCAAACTGATCAAAAATTACCAGGGGATTAAATGGAGAACCAGAATCCTCATTCCTTACATACATAAAATAATCATGTATTTTACTGGAAATAAGACTTACTTCTTTATTCTTTTGTCTTAATTTTTCTAAAAGCTTTTTTCGTTCCTCGATAAATTGAGACAATCTTTCTTTATTTTTTTTAATTAAAGTTTCGGTCTCTTCAATTTCTTGCGAAGTTTCATCATTTATTTTGGATTTAACTATAGGAAACGTTCTTTTATTTCTTTTAAGACGAATTACTTCTTCCTCTATGTCCAACATCATACTTTCTGTATGATCCAGGGATACCAATATTTTATTTAGATCAGTATGATGAGAGAAAAAAACTTCTATTAACTCTGATGGCTTAGGGTTAATATCATTTTTGTGAATGTTGTCTACAAAAAGTCGTTTTTTTATAGAGCTAATTAGATTGTCATCTCGTCGTATACTTATGACTTCTTTGTCTTTTCTTATTTTGTTTAATAATCCGCAATAAATAAGGCTGGTCTTTCCTGAACCTGAAGGACCATGCAAAATCATTATACTAGAATCTTTATAGAGTTCAAAAAGCTCTTGACTTTCATGATCTCTACCAAAATAAGTATTAACATCTTTCTTTTTATACGATTCAAGAAACTTAAATGGGGATTGTATTTTTGTATCGAATGCGATCATGAATGCGAGATTAAGTTCTTTATATACTCAAAATGATCTCGTATCTTTTTCTTTTCTTCAATTTCGATGATATCTTCTTTTCCTTCTTTATAAAGTGCTAGTATCATATCTTCATCAAGTGGAACCTCAATTTCTTCTCCCAATTTTCTTCTATCGGTTCTTCCAGCCTTATCTACGCGAGCATTTATGACTTCTTTATAGATTAATTTGTCGGTGGCTTCAGAATACCGATCCAGGTAGTATAGCTTTATTTTATCTTTTGCAATAGATGTCGAATTTACATCAAGGTAAAAAGGGGATAGGTTTAACTCTCTTTTTGGCAACCCATCTCTAGTGTTGATGGTGCATATGTATACAGAATGCACATCGATATCAAGCATGGATTCGTCGTCTTTTACTTTAAAAATGATATTCTTTTTATCATCTATAGCAGTAGGTCTTTTACTTATGGGGTAGAATGACCTATTGATAACATAAGAACGTTGATTATCATATTTAAACTGATTATAAAAGACATCATAAATAGATTCTATTCCTAAGGTGCGAAGAAACTTGAAGTTTCTCAAAAACTTTTCAAGGTAGTCCTCTGTTTTAATATACTCTTGTTTACTATTATCATTATATTCAAGATGTTGCGAGAAAAAATCTGAAATCTCTTTAAACAATTGTCGATTTTCTATCACACAGGTTTTTAACTCTTTCCAAAATTGATTTTTATCCAAATAATTGTCTGGTATATTTGAATAAATGAAGAATAAATCCTCAGAAATTTTATCCTGCACGTGGGACTCCCAACCAATTTCAAGGTTCTCTCTTAGGATATCTTTTAATTCTAGGCTCAATTTATCCCTGAATTCAGGGTTTTCTTTAGAAATTGACCATATTATCGAATAAGCCGAAAATTTGAGGAAATTTAGAAACTCTTTGTACATACTTCTAATTACCCAATATCGTTCCTTGGTCAATTCTTGATATACACTATTATTTATATCATTAAAATCTGATAGTATTTCTAGGTGAATACACAGAAAATATGGATAATATTTGTATAAGTCTTCACGTAACCCTTCCTCTTTTTTAATTTCATCGATTAAAGCCCTAAAGCGTTTCTTTACAGGAAATGTATCCGGGTTAGTATGCCATTGTTCTATTTCCTTATTAACCTTAAATAGATAATTGTTTATTTTTTTATCTACATCGTCCAGAGCTCCGGGTCCTCTTTCTGTTCCAACAGGTGCATAATGTCCCTGAAGAAAACCTTTTGCCTGGCTAAACACATCTCTAATTTTATCGGCATTATTGATATTATCTTTTTGATTCAATAATATTTCATAAAATCTGGTTGATATTGTATATGCAAAATGATCATAAACTGGTGTAGTTGTTCCAATTACGACAGGTACATTATGTAAAGCTTCAACGATCTGTTGCGTAGAGCACCCATTAATAAACACCATTTTTAACTTTGGTGCATTGTTAAGGATTTCAATTAACCCTTTGTTATTAAAAATTTCATCACTTAATTGAATGGCCTGATCCCCATCATTATGATGACCACTAAAGTGAAATACCGTCATTTCATTAGTCAGCAATTGAAGCTTATTAATAAAGCCATCAATTCCTTCGTTAGGGATGATTTCTTTTCTAAAAATGTCATTATGTTTTAACAATAAAACATCAATAGCCTTTCTCTCATCATCCAGACTGTCAAGAGGCACTTGTTTATCATTTTCAAATATTCCAACAAAATATTCTTTCATTGCAAATATGTTTAGGTTCTAAAAGTCTATCAATAGCGGATTGGCTTGATTTTCGTCTAGTAATAATTTTGGTATATCCACGGTCTCCGTTCCTCCAAATCCCGGGGCTTGCGCAGAACGAATATTATCCAACCATTGGCCACGAGAAAATTTACCAGTTTCTGGATCAATAGTAATTTCAACACAGGTAAAGGCATACGTAAGCGGAGTTTCTCCTTTAAACTTTATTTCATTTTCAGATACTTTCTCTACAGTTAGATTGGTATCTATATTGGCCAAATATTGTTGTATAAGAGGAATGTTTATTTCAGTTCCTGTGGTATTGTCCCTATATGTCGAAAGTGAAAAATCAGTACTTGTAAGGACATCGGTTATTAAAGCTAATTTGACATCTTTGTTTTGTGTAATTTCCTCGATAAACATATTATCGGGGTCACCAGTTATATCATTCGAAACCAAAATATGCCCCAATTCCAACGTATCGATATACTTTCTTATTACATTTCCGAAAGAAAAAGATAACTTTTTGGTTCCCTTTATAGAAGCTCCAACCGCAGCAGGATCCAATCCAAAAGCTTTGATAAAATTACCAAGAATATCAAATCCTATTTTGAAATCTATCTTTTTGGTTTTAACATTAGACACTTGAGAAACAGGAGAAGTTTTTATTTCAATATTATGTTGAAATCCATCTTTCACCAAAAACCTGAATTCACCTAAATACTTTGGTTTTTGTTCTTTAACTTCCAGCATGCATAAAGGCTGTATTCTTGCTTCTGGTACTTTTAAAGGGTTTGCATCAAACAAATCCCGAATCTGATCTGTTATATTGTTTTTACAAATTCTCATCATGTTATATATTCTAACTGGTTAATTGCTTCAATAAATCTTCCCGCTACTTTTGCAAATCCCTCATCATTAGGATGAATTTCATCATGCCATTCAGTTTTCTCTACCAAAGAACGCATATTAAGGTAGGTCGCATTTTTATGTCGAGCAGTAAGATTACTTAATAACTCATTAAATTCATCAATGAGATAGGTAAGCACTTTTGTTCTATCTTCTAAGTTAGTAATTCCTTTTTGAATTAAATACCTATTTACCCAACCATTTTTAATAGTTTCACTATTATGATCGGCCCGTACATAATCGTATCCGTGTACAAAAACTTGTTCTACAAAATCAAACTCGTAAATTCTATTAAAAAAATAGTTATAGGTACTCTCAATATCTTTTGTCTTTTGGACATATGCTTCATTAAGATATTTGGCAGGTTCAAGCCCGGGTGGCATCCCTTCTTTAAGTATGTTAACAATTTCGGGACCAATTATATCGTTGCCACCACCACTTATTAAAACGTATTTTGGGCGTACTTTTTTAATTTCTTTCAAAAGCTGACCACTTTTTCTATAGTTTTGAATTTCATCACCTGCAGCCGCCAAGCTACGTAAAGGATATTTTTCCATGACATAATCCAAAGTATCTTTAACCAAAAATGGAAACAAAAACCAGGAATCACCTTCGGCTACAATAACCGGAAGCCCAGGAAACAGCTTTTTGGATTTTTTGAAACGACGATATCTGCGTTTATCATCTAAGTGATTGCCAAACTTCACAACCAGGTCCATTAGGCCTTTACTGTTTATTTCGAGATCTTCTGTGGCATTTGGTAAATTAACGTTATATTCTGATAAGAAACCATTCTGTTCTTGCTTTGAGTATAGGCAATTTATAAAAGGAGCAACCATTTCGTTACTAGAATACCATTCCCAATTATCAATTATTTTATTACTTATGATGTTATAGTTTGGATTAGCTAATCGCAATGAAGAAGTATAGACTCCCCATTTTGTTGCATGTGGAAGAAAATCTGAGATTGCTCCATGTCCCATCATATTGCCATAATGAGTAATCGGGGCAGGCAAGGCAGTTTGTGCCATTTCAGGGATTGTCGCCGTTATATCTTCAGTATTGTTTATAATGAACTTGTAGTGTAAATAATCGTGTTTCCAATTGTATATCTCTTTATAAGAATCCAAAGACCAACCAGCATAAGGAGTACTGGTGTGCTCGTAAAACATAATCGACTCTCCTGGTTTTAAGTGTTTGGTTTTATGATCAAAGGGATCTGTTATTATGGCCAAATCTGAACTTAATAGAAGAGCAGTTACATAAACCTCTTCATTAGAAACATTAGAAACTTTTACTTGATATTTTTGAAAATATTCATCATTCCTGGTCAATTGATTTTCAATAGGAACAAGATCAAAGTCTGAATTAGTAATATCTTGCCAACTTTGATCATGACCCACTCGAATTTCAACTTTTATTGCAGTTTGACTAAAATTTTCTTCTGGATTCGAAAGTGTATGATAGTGGTTCCATTTTATAAGAAAGTTTAACTGATTTGAAAGCCTTTTTCCTATATCTGCTTCAGAGTTTTCTAAAAGATCGATTTGAACTGCCAACGGTTTATAACTTTCATTTGGTAATGTTATATAAGCGGTTTGATTAAAAATCGTAATAAAATACGAAGCCGTTTCAGGTTTGCATAAGGTTACTCCCTGAGTATTGTTAATTATTGTTTTTATCTGCTCTGATGCCAATGAATCATTATCCAAATTTTGAATATAGATTAATAATGGTGCATATATAGTAGCTGTTGCGACCGGATAAGATTTTTTAGGATCCAATGAAACGCCCATTTCAAATGGATCTTCGATTAAAGCGTTTTCAAGATAAGCCTTGGTGATTTTTGTTGTGATTGTTTTGGATTGATCAACCCTAATTTCTATCTCCGATCCTTCTTTTATACCAAACAACTTTCCCTTGTCGTAATACCAACCATTCTTATTATTGAAGTAAATATATCCCTTGTCTGTTTGTGTATGTTTTGGGTTGATATTAAGCCAGGAACAATAATGATCTATTTTTCCTTGCCCTTGTACACTTATTGTTGGAGTTTGCTTTTTATTTGTGATATCCCGTAAACTTATTTTGGCCCATTTCACTATATCAACATAACTTATATTATTGTTTTTTGCAGAGAGAAGTTGTAATAAATATCTCGTAAAAACACCTCCTTTTGAGTCCTCCCATGAAGATTCTGAGGAAAGACAGGCCGAAACGTTTAGTGAATTTTTAAATGGAATCAAAGAAGCTAGTTTTTTGGTCTTAATGTCTTCCTCGCTAATTTTATCTGAAAAAATAAATTGATCATATGTTCTTGAGGGGAAAATAGTACTCAATTTTCGTTTTCTAGCATCTTCATGAGGAGCAGCTACCGATCGTACAATATCTCCAGAATGGCAGCAATCAAAAACAGTGATCAAATGAGGGTCATTAATAAAGGTCGAAAAAGCGTATCGCAATTCTTTGTCTGCCAGTAAAAAAGGAATCTCTTGATTTTCTTTATTTTTATTATAGCATACCAAGGATTCTATAGTTCCAGAGTGTGCGTCACTAAACCTGCCAGAAGCCTCTTCGAGGGCTCCATGCCCGCTGTAGTACATAAAAGCTACATCATCATCATTTGCATTTGTTAGAAAACCTGTAATAGATTCAACAATATTGGCTTTGGTAGCGTCTTTGTCGATAAGCTTTTTTATAGATATAGTTTGAAAAGAATCCTTTAACGAATTCAGGTAATTTTCAATTTTACCCACATCGTTTACACATTGCTGCAAGGGATTTAATTCGTATTCATTGATTCCAATAAGTACTGCATGCAGGTTCATAATCGTATACTTTTTTTAAATGAAAAATATAAATAATGCAATTAAAAACCATTAACTGTGAATACGGCTGGTAAATAGTATATTTAAGGAAAACGGGGTACTTAAATATACCTTTTTATTCTATGTAAAACAAGATACATCTATTTTGTAATCTTGTTCTTTATTAAAAAAATGTAGACGTGAAGGTACTTATATTTATTAACTTATGTGTAAGGAATCACCCCAAACCTATAGGGGTTTTTACCCTTTTCGTTTTTAAATGATCACAACATGAACCTATAAAAGTCAGTTGTCGAATAATTTATACTTTTATCGAAAAGTTATGCGTTATTAAGTAAAGGATATATTTAAAAAGATAGGTTTTTTTAGTACTTTTAAATTACCAAAAAAAATTACAGATATCAATTATGAAAATTAGAAAATATTTAGTCTGGGCTACAGCTATTTTGTTTATTTCTTGTGCTACCAATCCGTTTACGGGTAAGCAAACATTGGCCTTGGTACCAAATTCACAGATATTACCTATGGCTTTTCAGCAATATAATCAGTTTTTGGGAGAAAATAAGGTTGTAAAAGGCACTTCTGATGCAGAAATGATAAAGAGAGTAGGACAAAAAATTGCAAAAGCATCTGAGCGTTGGTTAAATGCCAATGGTTATGCAGGATACCTTAAAGATTATCAATGGGAATATAACCTTGTTGAAGATAAAGCTGTTAATGCTTGGTGTATGCCAGGAGGGAAAATAGTATTTTACACAGGGATTTTACCGATAGCAAAAGACGAAACTGGTATTGCCGCTGTTATGGGACATGAAGTGGCTCATGCTCTTGCAAATCACGGGCAACAACGCATGAGTGCAGCACAGATACAGCAAGTAGCAGGTGTTGCTACTGCGGTAGCAATTCAAAACAAAAGTCAGGAAACACAACAAATTATTGGTACAGCCTTTGGTTTGGGGAGTCAATTTGGTGTTATGCTTCCTTTTAGCAGGAGTCATGAAACTGAAGCCGATCGTATTGGATTACAACTTATGGCAATAGCGGGATATAATCCTGACGAAGCAGCAAATTTATGGAGACGCATGAAAGCCAATAGTGGGGGACAGGCTCCACCAGAATTTATGAGTACGCACCCATCAAGTGATACACGTATCAGAAACCTAACCGAATGGGCTCCGGCAGCCAAAGCTGAAGCAAGAAAATTTGGTGTGACAACATTTAAATAATTGTAAAGTTTATATGCATTAAAAAGATTATACCTATTTTAGAAGCTGTTCTGAGAAAATCTGAGCAGCTTTTTTAATATCATACATATATGAGTAAAGTATTACCAAAGGGGCACAAAAAACTTTTAAATGCCTGGGCTTTCTATGATTGGGCCAATTCTGTTTATAATCTCACAATCTCTTCTGCCATTTTTCCCATATTTTGGGGAGCAATAACAATTATTAAAGATGATGAAGGCACTATCGTTAATGATACGGTACGGTTCCTGGGATATGATTTTAACAATGACTCTTTAATCAGTTATGTCACTGCATTAGCTTTTTTGGTTGTTTCATTTATTAGTCCATTACTTTCGGGAATTGCAGATTATGTTGGTAATAAAAAGAACTTTTTGAAGTTTTTTTGTTATTTGGGAGCATTATCATGTATAGGGCTTTACTTTTTTGATGATAACCTTCACGATGATTTTGACTACCTATGGTTTGGTTTATTATGTTATTTCCTTGCACTTATAGGTTTTTGGGCCAGTTTAGTATTTTATAATTCATATTTACCTGATATAGCTTTTCCAGAACAGCAAGATGCCATTAGTGCAAAGGGATATTCGTTAGGATATATTGGAAGTGTGATTCTTTTGATTATCAATCTTGTAATGATTTTAAAATATGAATGGTTTGGTTTTGAAAATAGTGGCACCCCAACCAAATTATCATTTGTGATGGTAGGGGTATGGTGGATAGGGTTTAGTCAATATACATATTATTATTTACCCAAAGGAAACAAAAAAGACACACTTACCAAAGCAGTAATCTTTAATGGCTTTAAAGAGCTTAAAATGATTTGGCAAGCATTAAAAAAAGACATCAAGCTTCGAAGATATCTTAGTGCTTTCTTTGTATATAGTATGGCAGTACAAACTATTATGCTTATTGCCACTTATTTTGGTATCGAAGAACTAGATTGGGGAGAACAGGACCCAACAACTGGTTTGATCATAAGTATCTTACTTATACAATTAGTGGCTGTAGCAGGTGCCATTCTTACTTCTCGGGCTTCATCGAAATTTGGAAACATAAAAACGCTCATTGCCGTAAACTTTGTTTGGATTGGGATATGCATTTATGCCTATACGATAACAACACCATTTCAGTTTTATATTGCAGCTGCTATAGTTGGACTGGTAATGGGTGGAATACAAGCGCTTTCAAGATCAACATATTCAAAATTTTTACCGAAAGACGCAGTAGATACAGCTTCTTATTTTAGTTTTTATGATGTTTCAGAAAAAATAGGAATTGTAATCGGGATGTTTTCCTATGGTATTGTAGCGCAATTAACCGGAAGCATCCGATATTCCATATTATTTTTGATATTATTTTTTGCGGTGGGTTTACTACTTTTATTTAGAGTGCCTAGAGACAAATAGTCGACTTCTAAAATATGTTTATAAATGTAAATCAGTGATCTCTAGATAGGAACTTAACGTTTATCTATTTTTTATGCACTTGGTCTAATTTCAATAACATAATATGTGAAAGGAATAAAATATCATTTTGAAATATAATAATATTGGAAACGTTATCGTTTATAGCTACTTTTATATAATAAAACCATACAAACTATGAAAAAACTCATGTTATTGCTAGCCGTTGTAGTGTTAGCTTCTTGCAGCGCGCCTCAAAAAACAGTAATCGCTGCCAAAAAAACTTTAAAAGGAGAATGGTCTCTTGATAATATTTCATATGATCGATCAGGTATATTTGATGTAAAACTATATAATGATGCCACTGCAGAATGCTTTACAGGTAGTGTTTGGAAATTTATACCAAATAACAATACCGGTAAATATGAAGTAAATCAAAGTAGTTGTACCTCTACCGGAGCACGCAACTTTAGATTTACAATCCCAAAACCAGAAGGTGATGGCGAATACTACTTCTTATTTAAACCAATTAATGAAAAAAAGAAGAGCACAAATAATAATGCAGGATATAGAATGGCTTTAAAACACCTTGATGATGCTACAATGACTTGGGCGATGACAGTAAGTCTAGAGGGAAAACCGTTCGTAATCACGATGAATTTTAACAAATTACAACAGTAAATAACTCAAATCAAATAATATACGCAATGAGGAATAATCTTAAGAAAATAGGTGTTGCAATGATGGCAGCTGCGGTTTTAACAGGTTGCGATGCCGTTCAGAATGCAAATAACACTCAGAAAGGTGCTGTTATAGGTACAGCAGCCGGGGCTGTTATCGGTGGAATTATTGGTAACAATGTAAAAAAGAAAAATTCTGCACTTGGAGCCGTTCTTGGTGGAGTTGTAGGAGGAGTTGCCGGTGGTGTGATTGGTAAACAAATGGATAAGCAAGCGCAAAAAATTGAATCAGAAATACCAGGAGCCGAAGTAACCAGAGTAGGTGAAGGTATTGATGTTGTATTCGATGAAAATAGTGGAGTATACTTTGATACTAACAAGTCGAATATTAATGCAAAATCAAAGGCCAACCTTAATAAATTAGCAGGTATATTTAAAGAATATCCAGATACTAATATTATTGTTGAAGGACATACCGATAGTACTGGAGATGATGCTTATAACATGACCCTATCACAGAAAAGAGCAAATGCAGTAACAGATTACTTGGTTTCTCAGGGAATCAGTAAAAGCCGACTTACTACATATGCGCATGGAGAAACGCTTCCAAAGTATGATAACGGTACTCCCGAAGGAAGAGCAAAAAACAGAAGAGTAGAACTTGGTATTGTTGCAAATGAGAAAATGAAACAAGATGCACAAAACCAAGTAAAGCAGTAATCTGCCTAAACGAAAATTAAAAAAATCCCAACTATTAAGTTGGGATTTTTTTATGCTTTAATTTTATGTATCTTCATATAATGAATACATATTCTCACATACTAATCATAGGGGGTGGATTAGCTGGATTGACCTGTGCAATTGATCTTGCAACAGAAAATATACCGGTTACACTAATCGAAAAAAACAGCTATCCCAGGCATAAAGTATGTGGAGAGTATATCTCGAATGAAGTACTGCCATATTTTAAGTCTTTACATATTAATCTTGAAGAACTTAGACCAGTGCAGATATCTGAATTTATGATAAGCACAACAAACGGAAATACAATTCATAGTAAGTTACCATTGGGTGGTTTTGGGATTAGCAGATTTACTTTGGATCATTATCTATGGCAAAAAGCCAAATCTTTAAACGTACAATTGATTAATGACCAAGTAGTAGATGTTCAATATGATCAAAATCAGTTTGTTGTAAAAACTGATACTAATACCTTTACGTCAAAATATGTAATTGGAGCCTATGGAAAGCGTTCGCTGGTAGATAAGACATTAAACAGAAAATTCATGCTAAAAAAGTCTCCTTGGTTGGCTGTAAAAGCACATTACAAGGGTGATTTGGAAGAAAACAAGGTACAACTTCATAATTTTGAAGGAGGTTATTGCGGTCTTTCTAAAGTCGAAAACGATGTCATAAATGCCTGTTATTTGGTTTCGTATGAGAGTTTCAGGAAACATAAAAGCCTGAAGATATTTCAAGAAAAAGTAATGAGCAAAAACAAGTATTTGTATCATTTTTTTAATAATACCGAGTTGTTATTTGAGAAACCAATTACGATAAGTCAAGTAAATTTTGATAAAAAACAACCTGTCGAGAATCATATTTTTATGTTGGGAGATGCCGCTGGTTTGATTCATCCTTTATGCGGTAATGGTATGGCGATGGCTATACAAGGTGCACAAATAATTAGTGATTTATTAAAAAAAGACTATTCTAGCCAAACCCCAGTACCTAGAAAACAAATTGAAAAATTATATGTAAAAAAATGGAATGCTAGTTTTTCAAAAAGATTATTAGCTGGTAGGGTGTTGCAACATGTTTTATTAAACAAGAATGCCCAAACTATATCGTATCATATTGCAAAGACCATGCCCTGGGTTGTTCCAAAAATAATTAAACAAACGCATGGGGAATCATTAGTATGCTAGTTGATCTAAAACATAGAAGCCAGGAGAAAGAGCTTATGGATAGTCTATCAATAGCAGAAAATGAACTTAAGATAGCTTTGACAGATATTTCTAGAGTAAATACTATGTTAGGGGGTAATAGCATTACAATAAATGCCATTCGTAAACTTATAAAAAAAAGTTCGAAGAACGAGTTTGTAATACTAGATTTAGGCTGTGGTGATGGGGAAATGCTAAGAAATATAGCCAAATCTTTTAGAAAACAAAAAAGAAAAGTAAAACTAATTGGAATAGATCTTAATGGACAAAGTCTAGAATATGCAAAAGAGTTGAGCGTGAATTTTCCTGAAATTACATTCTATAAACAGGATATTCTGGAAGTCGACAAAGAAAAATTTGGTTGCGATATTATTGTCTGCACCTTAACACTACATCACTTAACTTGCGAAGAAATAAAAAAAGTACTATTAAAATCAGTCAAACTTGCCTCGATAGGAATAGTAATTAATGATCTTCAGCGTAGTGCTTTGGCATATTACCTTTTTAGGTTATTTAGTTTCTTTTTTATTAAAGGATACATTGCAAAAAATGATGGATTGGTTTCTATAAAGAGAGGATTTACAAAAAGAGAATTAATAGGCTATGCCACAACAATAAAGTTAAAAAAGTATCACATTGACTGGAAATGGGCCTTTCGATATCGTTGGATAATTAAAACAAATCATACATCAAACAAAAAGTAAGAAAATTTGGACGTTAGAATAACTAAAATAACAAAAGAATTACCAAAATATATGAGGGAAACCAAAGAAATACTTCCTTTCGTTTCTCAATGGTTGTCTCATAAAGAGGATCGTTTTAGGCGTAAAGTCCTTAAAATATTCGAAAACGCTGCGGTCGATAAAAGATACGGCATCATGAGTATCGAGGAAGTCTTTACCGCTACCTCGTTTGAAGAAAAAAATCAAATTTATAGTAGAGAAGTAAAGAAACTAGGTACTCAGGTTTTGCAAAAAGCATTAAACGAATCCAATTGGGAAGCAAAATCATTAGACTATATCATTACCGTAAGCTGTACGGGTATTATGATACCTTCTCTAGATGCATACATTATTAACGACCTTGGTTTACGACATGATATTGTGCGGCTTCCGGTAACCGAAATGGGTTGTGCAGCCGGGGTATCCGGTATAATCTATGCCAAGAGTTTTTTACAGGCCAACCCAGGAAAAAGAGCAGCAGTGATTGCCATCGAATCACCAACAGCTACTTTTCAATTAGAGGATTATAGCATGACAAATATGGTAAGTGCGGCTATATTTGGTGACGGTGCTGCTTGTGCCTTACTATCTTCGGAAGAAGGAGTTGAAGGTCCTAAAATAAGAGGCGAGGAAATGTATCATTTTTATGACGCTACAACTATGATGGGTTTTAATCTAACCAATGCAGGATTGCAAATGGTATTGGATCCCGAAGTGCCACAAAAAATAGCTGATCATTTTCCTGATATAATACACCCTTTTCTGAAAAAATATGACCTGACAATTAGTAGTATTGACCATCTTATTTTTCATCCTGGAGGTAAAAAAATAATACAAACTGTAGAAGAGCTTTTCGAAGATTTAGGAAAAAACATCGAGGATACTAAGGCAGTTCTAAAAGAGTATGGCAACATGAGTAGCGTAACCGTTTTATACGTTCTTGAGCGTTTTATGAACAGAAAACCATCAAAAGGAGAAACGGGTCTTATGTTAAGTTTTGGTCCGGGGTTTTCGGCTCAGCGCATAGTGTTAGAATGGTAATGTATAAAACTTAAAATGCATTAAAGGAGCGTATGATTAAAGAATTTCAAAATAAAAATGAATGGGCCCTAATTTTAGGCGGAAGTACAGGATTGGGGATGGCTTCGGCAAAAAAGCTGGCCATTCATGGCATGAATATTATTATTGTTCATCGAAATCGCAAAGCAGAGCTACCTCAAATCGAAAATGATTTTACAGAAATTAAGAAAACAGGAGTAGACTTTCTTTCGTATAATATTGATTTGACAAAACAGGAAAAGAGAAAAGAAGTGGTTCATGAAATAATGAAGGCTATTTCTGGCGGAAAAATAAAAGCACTTATCCATAGTGTCGCCAAAGGAAATCTAAAACCAATGATAAATGCAGAAAGCGTCTTAAAAAATGATGATTTTCATCTTACTATCGATGCCATGGCTATTAGCCTTTATGATTGGGTAAAGTCAATCTATGATTCAGGAGTATTTGCCAGGGATAGTCGGGTCATTTCTTTCACAAGTGAGGGCAATACCAAAGCATGGAAGAACTATGCAGCTGTATCGGCAGCCAAGGTAGCTCTTGAGGCTATTACTAGAAGTATAGCACTCGAGTTTGCTCCCTACGGTATCAAAGCCAACTGCCTTCAGCCAGGAGCAGTAGATACCCAATCGTTAAGAATGATCCCCGGATACGAACAAATTATAACCCATAGCCTCGAAAGGAATCCATTTAATCGAATTACAATCCCCGAAGATGTAGCGAATGTAGTATATTTATTGTGCAAAGATGAGGCCGCATGGATAAATGGTTGTGTATTGCCTGTAAACGGAGGGGAGCATCTAAACTAAAACTATTAATAATGAAAAATTTGTTTTTGCTACTACTACCTTTTTTATTGAACACTTCTTCTTGTAAAGAAGATAATTCAATGGCAAGTAATGAGTCTCCAGATGTAAATAATGGCGCACAAGCAGAAATTGTAAGCGTTTCTGTTACGGGAGGCGAAAATGGGTATACTTTTAATGTAGGAATCAAAAGTCCGGATACAGGCTGTAATCAATATTCAGATTGGTGGGAAGTAATTTCAGAAGATGGAAAATTATTGTACAGAAGAATTTTGGCACATAGTCATGTGAATGAGCAACCTTTTATAAGATCCGGAGGTCCCGTTAACATCACTAAAAATCAAATGGTGTATATACGAGCACATATGAATACTTCAGGATATGGCGAAATCGTATTTAAGGGGAGTGTTGAGGCAGGTTTTACAAAAAATAGTCTGGATAAAACTTTTGCCAATCCATTAGAAACGACAGATCCTTTGCCTAGCGGATGCGCTTTTTAAAAATATAAAACATTGATTAGAGAGGATATTATACAAAAATTACCCTACAGCAAACCGTTTTTGTTTGTTGATGAGATTTTGGAGCTTGACCAAGATCATATAAAAGGTACCTATACGTTTTTGAAGGATGAGTATTTTTATGAGGGCCACTTTAAAAATAATCCCGTTACTCCAGGGGTAATTTTAACCGAATGTATGGCCCAAATAGGAATGGCGTGCTTTGGAATATATTTATTAAAAGACGCTTGGGATCAAGAGCAATGGAGCGTAGCTATGACTAATAGTGATATTCATTTTCAGAAACCTGTTTTTCCGGGAGAAAAAGTAACAGTAATTGGAGAGAAGGTGTATTTTAGGTTTAATAAACTGAAATGCACTGTAACTATGTTTAACTCTGAAGAACTTATCGTAGCAAAAGGTGTAGTAGCCGGTATGGCTTTTAAAAAACAACAACTATGAGTTTTGGGTATTTTCTAGTGAAATTAGTTTTGAAATTAAAAGGGGAGAAGCAATCCTGGTCCGAAGATCCAATTAACTATAAAAAGAAGAGAAAACAAAATATACGAGTTCCTAATAGATGGCTTTTACAAGGATGTACATTTGACCAAAAGGATATTGGTAAAAATAGAGTTACGCAAATCATTCCAAAGAATGAACAAGGGAGTGGTTTATTAATCTATTGTCATGGGGGAGCATTTGTTTATGGACCAACCCGAGAAAATTGGGTTGCCCTTGCCAAAATTGCCAAGCAGTCCAGAACAAGAGCCTGGATGATTGATTACCCCAAAGCGCCAGAAAATACCATCGATACCATAACACAAAGCGTTTATCAAGCTTACCAAGAAGCTACCAAAACATATAACCCGTCAAATATTGGATTAATGGGAGATTCTGCCGGTGGGAGTCTTATACTTACACTAACTCAGCGATTAGTAAAAGAAGCAAAAGAATTGCCAAAACAACTAATACCTATAACGCCTATAGTGGATGCTAGTGTAAGTAACCCTAAAATCAAGGAAATAGATAAAATAGATCCCATTTTAAGCCTAAAAGGTGTATTATCGGCAAATAAAATGTGTGTAGGTGATCTTTCTTTGGAAGATCCATTAATCTCTCCTCTTTATGGAGATATTGATAAACTGCCACCAATCTATTTATTTATGGCTACAGATGATATCTTAACTCCAGATCAGGAGCTATTTATAGAAAAGATTCGAAAGGTAAACGGAAACATAGAGGTAATTACCGGAAAAGGATTACCACATGTTTGGCCCATTCTGCCTATAATGAAAGAAGCCAAAGAAGCTATTCGCAGAATTGTAACAATCACAAAGGAATTAAAAGGTGAAGGATAGAAGGGTTGTTGTAACAGGTTTGGGTGTAGTCGCACCAAATGGAACGAATGTTTCAGTATTCAAAAAAGCAATTCGCGAAGGTATATCTGGCATTCAACACATTGAGCAATTAAAATATCTTAATTTTTCATGCCAAATCGCTGGTAAACCTTTATATAAAAAAGATTATTTAAACAAATACTTTAACTCTGTTCAACTTAAAGGATTACATGCTTCCGGACTTGAATATGGTGTCATTGCAGGAATAGATGCCTGGAAAGATGCGGGTTTATCTCTTGAGAAATCAGATACTCCATTATGGGATAGTGGAGTTATTTTCGGTACCGGGATTTTGGGAGTTGATAAATTTCGCGAAGCCATTCATAAAGTTGATGAAGGCAAGGTAAGACGTTTGGGTAGTAATACGGTAATTCAGACCATGGCAAGCGGTATTAGCGCTTTCTTGGGAGGTATGCTTGGCTGCGGAAACCTTGTGACCACCAATTCTTCTGCTTGCAGCACTGGTGCAGAAGCTGTTCTTATGGCATATGATCGTATTGTTAGCGGTAAAGCAGAGATTATTTTGGCAGGAAGTACCAGTGATAGTGGTCCTTATGTATGGGGAGGTTTTGATGCTATGCGTATTTTGCCTTATAAATACAATGATAACCCAGCAAAAGCGTCAAGACCCATGAGTGCATCGGCTAGTGGGTTTGTGCCCGGGAGTGGAGCAGGGGCCTTGGTAATAGAAAGTCTGGAAAGCGCACAAAAACGAGGGGCTACTATTTATGCCGAAATATTAGGGGGACATGTGAATAGTGGGGGACAGCGAAATGGAGGTAGCATGACCGCTCCCAATAGTGATGCCGTACAAAGATGTATAAAAAAGGCCATAGATAATTCTGAAATACATGCAGATGATATCGATGCCATCAATGGTCATTTAACCGCTACAACCAAAGATCCAATTGAGATTCAAAACTGGTGTGAAGCATTATGTAGAAAAGAAGCAGATTTTCCTTATATAAATTCATTAAAAAGTCTTGTTGGTCATTGTTTGGCGGCTTCCGGTAGTATAGAAAGTGTTGCTACAGTATTACAACTAAAAGAAAACTTCATTTTTGGAAATATAAATTGTGAAGATTTACATCCTGAAATAGCTTCAATGATACATAGAGATCAAATCCCAACAAATACATTGGATTATTCTGCAAATATTATTGCAAAAGCGAGTTTTGGATTTGGAGATGTAAATGCATGTGTTATCTTTAAAAAATATAACACGATTTAAAAGCTATGACAAAAGAAGAATTGCTGTCAAAATTAAAAACAATTATTACACCTTATGTTCAAAATCAAGAAGGGCTTCAAAATTTAACTGAGGATACTGATTTTATTAAAGATCTTGAAATCAATTCTGCCAATTTGGTTGATGTAGTTCTTGATGTTGAAGATGAATTTGATATCGAAATCGACAATGAAGCCATGGAGAAAATGCTTACTATAAAAGCCTCTATCGAAGTAATAGAAGGTAAACTAGCACAAAAATGATAGGAAACGATATTGTTGATTTGCAACTTGCAAAAATACAAAGTAATTGGAAACGTGAAAAGTGGCTTCAAAAATTATTTACAGAACGAGAACTACAATGTATTTCATCATCAGCATATCCCGAAATAGAGGTTTGGGTTTTATGGTCTCGTAAAGAAGCTGCTTATAAAGCTCATCAACGTAGGTTCGGTTTTAAATCAAAATTTAATCCAAAGAGCTTTGAAAACCAAAATGACGCGGTAAATATTAACGGTTTCAGATATCAAACTAGTACCCACCAAACACAAAAGTATGTCTACAGTATTGCCAAAATCATTGGTACCGAGCCTTTTTCAGAAGTATTTGAGCAAGAAATAAGTGTTAGAGCTCAATTTGCCGATAAAATGCTTCAACGGTTGGGAGACTCTTCATTAATTTCTTTTCGAAAAGACAAAAATGGAGTCCCTATACTATGTATAAATAATGTTCCTTCAGAAATTTCATTTTCTTTCACACATCACGGAAAATATAATGCCTACACAGTGATATTCTAGATGGTTTTATTTTAATATTGGAAAGAAAAACTGGATATCAAGCTTATTTTTTTCCCTTTCATCATGGATATTGACTCCAAAATCACTGGTAAAAATCGTAGTTACACCAGAGAGTTTCTGATCATCAAGAGTAAAGGTGATTATTACTTCTTTTTTAGTCCCTTTAATAGTTAGATTACCAATTACTTTGTACGTATTCTCTTCAAAAGAAACCACTTGCGTACTTTCGAAGGAGATTTTTGGATGCTTTTTCTTATAAAAAAACTTTTCCCACATCAAATGTCCGTCTCTAAGAAAATTGTCAGTATCCAACGTTTTTACCAGAGCCGTGCCTTTAAATGACGCATTATCAGGATCTGTAGGGTTAAAGTCTATAGTGAAATCCAGTCCTCCTATAGTACCAGAAGTTTCTTCTTCAATAAAGTTAAAAGTGATTTTCGATTTGGATTTATCGATATCCAAACTTTTATAGTCATTAATTAAAGCATATTCTCGGCGATTTGAGACATACCCATCATCGGGAACAGGAAAGTTGGTCTGACCAAATCCAAATGAAATCAATAAAAAAATAACTGTACCTAAATAAATTTTCATGGCGTTAAAAAGTATATGCTGTCTAAAATTAAAAATATTCAAGAACCATTCCAAGATTTCTATTGATTTTAAGACAATAGAACAGGGGAAATTAACCTAATCACAATAGGGGTTTTAACGCTTTTATAATCTATTTATCTCATATAATTTTGGAAGGATTCTGAAAAAGAACTCACTATTATACTTTGTAGGATTTTGGATTACAAGGATCATAAAATAAATATAAAGTCATAAAAACGAGTAGATTAAAATTAAAAAAAGTAATAAATTAGAAATAGAATAGATAGTTAGCCAGGTATTTAATCTAAAAATGTTGAGTTATGAGTAGTAAAGAAAAACCAGCTAAGAAGAGACGTTTTGCAGATTTCCAGACTAAATATCGGCGGTCATCAAACTTTGGTTACGGATCAAAAAGAGATCGATTTGCAATCGCCGGTAATGGAGAGTTATTTGCTCCAGACAGTTTCTCTGAAGAAGATCAGAAGGACAAGAAGTAATCAAGATGCATTGTCACACAAAATGGTAAAATAGTACCCCCTTTAAGATTTAAGTTTTCTTGCAGAAACCTTTACATATGCAAGAATGCTCAGAGATAGTATTGCACAAACCAAAAACCCAACAAACAAGGGTAATGTAGTGTTTATCACAAATCTTCCGATATAGGTGCTTATAGGCACCGCCATGATTGTTGAAATAAATCCTGTAATTGCAGCACCAATCCCTGCGATATGACCAATAGGTTCCATAGCCATTGCTCTTAAATTTCCGAATAAAAACCCAACGGCAAAAAATTGCATTCCGAAGAATAGTAATAACATATATATGTTGGGGTTAGGTGTATTATAAAACAGTACAATATATAGCAACGAAATACCAAAAAAGGCAAGTAGGGAAGTAGTGATCAATTTTTCCATACCAAATTTCAACACCAAAGTTCCGTTTAAGAAAATAGCCGATCCTATCGCTATAGCCAACAATCCGAATATATAAGGAAACTCTTCCTTTAATTGATATTGTTGTTCAAATATTTGTTGAGATGTACTTAAATACACCATAAAAGATCCAACGATAAATCCCGAAATTAAGGTATAGCCAATGGTGGTTTTATGTTTCATCATTTCTTTTAAACCATTGGTAAAAATGTCGGGAGCAAATTTTATTCGATTAGACACTTCCAGGGTTTCCTTTTGCCTTTTCCAGAACCAAAAAGCGACGATGGCACTTATAAACAATTGGATATAGAAAATAGCTTGCCAATCATAATGATCCAAAATAGATTTTCCCAAAGCAGGAGCAATGATGGGAACCAAAATAAAAACTACAGTAACAAATGACATGATACGTGCCATATAATCGCCACTATAGATATCTCTAATCATGGCAATAGCGATCGTCCTTGGAGCGGAAAGCCCAATTCCCTGTAAAATTCTTCCTAAAACCATTATCAAAATGCTTTCAGCAAAAATGCATATAAAACTTGCGATGGCAAATAGCAAGAAACCCATGTATACTACTGGTTTTCTGCCTGTACTATCTGATACCGGGCCAAAAATTAATGGTCCAATACCCAGTCCAAGAAAGATCATGGTTATTAATAATTGGTTGTCTGCTACCTGACGTGTACCAATAGTAACTCCAATAGTATCCAAAGCGGGCAAGAGCGCATCTATAGCGAGGGCTACAATGGACATAAGAGAAGCCATTAGGGCGATAAACTCAAATTGCGCAAATTTCTTTTTCTGCATCCGGCAAAAGTACGTATTTGAGCTACAATGAATAAATGAATAATGTTATAATGCTCTTAATTATATCTAATTTTCCTCATTTTGGTTGTATATTATGATTGTTATAGTCAAAGTAATTACCAAGTAGCAACAGCATTATATTGTTTTCTGCTTATTAACATTTTATCCTATGAAAATTAAAGCAATTATTTTTATCGTTTGTTGTGCTTTCATCAGCTGTAATTCTTCAAAAAATCCAGCCGAAGAAGCTGCAAAAATGCAAGTTCTGGATCAATTGATGGCTCAAAATGATTTTCAGATCGAATCGAATTGGGCACATCCCTTGGTAAGTAATAGTATTACAAGTATTGCAAATAGCAGATTACTACCACCAGGAAGTACCGCAGGAGCTATTGATATATTTGGCAATCCCAACTACCTTAGAGTAATGGGAGATAGTATTTCTATGTATTTGCCATATTATGGAGAACGCCAACTAGCCGCAACCTATAATAATACCATTATTGCAATCAAATATGATGGAAAACCCGACAACATCAAGATCGAAAAGAATGAAAAGAAACAAACGTACGAATTGCAATTTATAGCTAAAGGTGATCGTGAAACTTATAGGGTTTTTATCAAATTGACTCCAAATTTAACGAGTATGATTTCTGTGAATTCTAGTCATCGAACACCCATAAGTTATAAAGGTAATATTTCTAAAATACCTAAAAATGACCAACCTATAACCGTTCAATAAATGAGAGTCCTCTCACTATTGATAATTATACTGGTATTATCTTGTAATCAAAGGACTCAACCAATTAATACTGAAGAAAATAAAGACTGGATTCTTACCAAGACATTAATAAAAGAAGGGTTACATGACATCGAAGCCCCTAGCGATTCTATTGCTTTTGCTTATAGCTACGGAACGGGAAATGTTTACAAAACTGAAAGTGGGGGAGTATATTGGAAAAGAATACACCAATTTGATTCTATATTTTTTGAACAAATTCAGTTTTTGAATGATAGTGTGGGTTGGATCTGCGGTAGCCCTAATAAATTGTATAAAACCGAGAATGGTGGAAAAGATTGGACAGATTATTCACTAAAACAAGAACCCGAAGATATATTGATTTATGGGATGTATTTTAGAGATACAGAAAATGGATATGTAGCTGCTGGTAATAGGAAAAAAGACCGAAGTTATGTTTCCAATATTTATGCTACCCAAGATGCCGGCAAAAGCTGGACATTGGTGAATACAATTGAAGGATTGATATTGAATCTGGAAGAAATACAAGGTTCGGTTTATGGATCTGGTGATTATATGATCATTAAGGATATTGATCAAAAAGAAAATTGGAAATACAGTTTTCTGGATACACTTGAGGATGTTCGGGGCATTAGAGATCTACAGACAAACGACCAGGGAAAAATAATAGCTACTGGTTTTAGAGGACATATAGTGAAGCAGATTTATGGCAGTTGGAAAACACAAAGAATCACCAAAAATTGGTTACGAAACCTTACCTGGGTAAAGGATAGTACATGGATCGCTGTTGGAGATGCCCTTAGAGCATCGGGAAACATGTATATAAGTAAAGATAACGGAGAACATTGGGAAATGTATCATAATTATTATACCGATATTCATAGAATCGTTAAATCTGAAAGCAAACTCTGGGTTGTTGGAAAACAAGGATTGATCTTGACTAAAGACATCGAATCATTTAAATAAAGCCAATGCATATGAAACACATAGTAATATTGGTATTTAGTTTGTTTTTAGCATCTCGGGCAATAGGCCAGTTTTTACCAGAAGGCTATAAACTTGATGGCGCGGTAAGCGCTTTTGAACTTACAGATTCTTTAGCTTTTAAGAAGATATACAAAGATGATCACTTGTTAATCAAAGAGAACAAAGAAGCATACTATGTTGGTATTCAATCAGATCTGTGGACCATAGCGAATCTATATTATCTAGGCGACAAACAATTTAAAATCATGCATGTATCAGGTGCTATGGGCGAAACCAATTATAATCTAACAGATAAAGGATGGATAAAAGATCGTGATAAATGGGATTGGCAGTTTAGAGATCCCATGTTTTGGAAAGAAATGCATCCTGAAGCTATACAAGATCAAGAATTATTTTATAAAACCTTTGATTGGGTTGGCAGCGTAGTATCATATGGTAGTTTTAGAGAATTAGAATTTATCATCTCAAAAAAGCTGGCCACAGACTTTAAAAAATTAAGAGTAACGTTTCAGTTAAAAGACGGCGATGGAAGAAAACTAATTACGGGGCCAGGAAATGAAAAAGAAATTACACCAGATCCAAAACTGAATTTAGATCTACACATGGGTGAATTACCGAAAACGATAAAACTATAACGAAAACGAATCTAAAAATAGAAGAGATACTAAAATATTCTATTTTACATAATATAAATTATAGTACAAATGTATTTATTGTAGCAAAACGGCGAATACCGCGTATTTGATATAATATCAGATATAACTTCGTGTAAGCGAATTATATCGACAGATATTATGTCAAAGCCGTTTTGCGACACGCCTGCCATATTAGTAGCTATAATGTAATACTATGTAAAATATCCCAGGATAATTCTATTTTCATAGTAATGTTAGCTACTGGGGTCATCATAATTCCAAAAAATCCATTGTTGAAACATTCTGCTCTCATTTGTAGCTATAATTGCCGTTATGTAAAATTGCCGCGCCCAACTGCTTTATTGCTTTGTAAATAAAAATGCTTAATGCATTTTTCTCTACACACAATTATCCATCGCTTGCCAGCCGCCAAAAAGCAAACACTTTTAGGTAGCTTATAAATTACGTATTTGATAAAATGTGCGTGAAAAAAGTTTTTACGTGATTCTCGTGAAGGTTCCCGCATAAGTATAAAATTACTCTGACAAGATAATTTCTATACACATGCTAACTGCAGAACACAGATTAAACTTACTAAAGTTTGCATATCTTTTTGTCTTGATACAAAAAGAAACAAAAAAATCAAGGCTGCACAAAACTTTGGAAACAATCACGGCTCATTCGCTATATTTTAGAAAACATTGTAACGTTTTAAGAGTACTTACTTGTCTTTTCCAGTAAATTGTTTGCGTGCACGACTTAATTGTGTAGGTGTAATCCCAAGAAAATTAGCAATATAATAATTTGGTATTCGGTTGATAAGACTAGGATATTCACTTAAAAAAAGTTCATATTTTTCTAACGAATTACGATTTAAAAGTGATACTAATCGTGATTGTAATTTATGATTCAATTTCTGAAATTCATCAGTAATTACCTTTGTAATTTCTACATCTTTATTCACATTTGCCATTACTTCTTGGTAATTAGCAACGGATAATTCGCTGTCTTCTAATGCTTGAATTGTAAATGCCATATTCGCATTTGGAATAAAACTTCCAACTACCATATCATTTTCTTGATAAAAATGTGTTGTAATTTCATTTCCATCTATATCATATTCAAAACCTCTCAAAACACCTTTTGTAAGTTTTCCAATATAAACACAACGTTTTCCTTGTTCTATAAAGAAATCATCTTTTTTTAAAATTATAGTTCTATGAATATTTTTATTGACTGACATTATTACAAAAATAACTTTCTTTTTGATTGTCTTTCATCAATTATATTCAATTCCACTCACAGTATACTTCCCTCCTACATCGTTGTATAAAAAGTGATCCGTTAACTTTGGTAAAAGAAGTTTTTTAGAAACGGCGAATAGAACTTTTTCCGTTCTATTTTACATAGGTGCAGATGGTGACTGTATCCCAAATTGATCAGTCTCATCGATCACTACCTTATAACCCTTGTATTCGGAGGGGATCATAAATTTTACCTCGGGATTAGAAAGAAAAATCGTGATACATGGGCGCGATTCGTATTCACCCTGGGCAATACCTTCGACACCATCCAGAAACAGCCAGGATTCAATTTCGTTTAATGCTTCTTCTATTTTCATAACAACCGATTTGTTTAGCGAATGTACCGCTATTTAATATCTTTAAAAATACAAATTATTGGCAAAAAGTAAGCTTCAGAAGCTAGCTAAAGTGCGCTCTGAACCTTACTTTAATCATCTATATAGTGTTAGACTCAGATTTCTGTCACCCGTACCTTCAGCAAGGACTGTACATAAAGTATATTATTGATGATGGTTCGAGTAGATGAACCGGCAAACAACAAGCCTACGGCTCCTTCATTACGGTCTGTCACTAGGCTACCAGAATCTCCCCCGGCACTCATATTGGTAGTGATAATTTGACGGCAGAACTTTGCTATTTTACCGCCTCCAAAATTAACATTAACCGTAGCATTAATGTTGGTAACCCGACCTGTGGTGAATCCGGTGGTGCGTCCTGTTTTTTGAACGATATCACCCACCTTAGGTGCTGCATAAAGTCGCTTCACATGACCCCCCCAGTAAATCTCTCTGTTAAGATCTTTAAGGTTACCTTCTGCAATTGCGGCATCCACATAATTACAAGGAGCATTATTGCCGTTAATGAATTTGATCGGAATAAACCTGCTTAACCGCGCAATAACATCTCTGGGGTATTTCCCACCATCATAGGGTCCGGGCTGTAAGATCGGATCCCCTATTCGGGCGTTATTGCTGTTCGCCAGAACGTGGTTGTTACTCAGGATGTAATAATTTCTTGGCCTACTGGGAAAAGGTCCAAGGTCATAACAACAGGTGCCAATTGTACCTGCACTTATCTTATAATGTCCCACGCTGTAACCACCTTTGGCAGGACGAATCCTATTGTTTAGCATAGGGCTGAATCCACCAGCATGCGTGTCCACTTCCATGTCGGTTTCGGCTCTTTGCAATTCTGCCAGAGCATTTCCGGCAAAGACTTCCCCTACTTCTACTACATCGGTTTTGATTCCTTCAATGGTTTTGTTTACCATGTCCTTTCTGGACAATAGACTTTTATCCAGTTTGTGGGTTACTAACACCGAAAGAACTGGTTCTTCGGTTTCCACACCTTCTTTTACTTTATTACCTAAGGCCACTCCAACTACATTAGAAAGCCCCAGTAATTCATCTTCGTGCTTATTTTGCACTTCTGCCATTTTCAATAAACTTTCGTCTAAGGTTTGATTAATCATAACGTTTGATTTTTTAGTTACGTCATCCAATCCTAAAATTGGTATTCCATAACGGTTAAACATTTTTGTAGAGTGTATTACTACTTTTTAAAAAAGCTTTTGGGAATAAAAAATCTAAGAAGTTTCTAGCTTGCCCTTGCTCTTTTACCAAGTCGATAAAGGAGATTCGCAAATACGAGCTAATTAAACATGTAAGTGATTGGAAATACTTCCCCTTTGTATGTTCCTGTTTCTATTCTCATTTTAAAAGTTTTATTCCCCTTTTTTTATATAAACAAAACTATTTATATATGCTATAGCAGTAAATACCCATTAACGGGGATATTTGGAAACACCACCTCGCTCCTACTTTAAAAGGTGTACTATACCTTTCTCATTTATACTGATTTCCCTGCTTTAGATTAATTCCAAAATATCTTACATTAGCAAAAAACCATGCAAATCAATGAAAAAGAATTATGTATTCCTTCTAATGTTTGGGACCATGCTCGTTGGGCATGGTCAAGAAAAGAATGCTACCCATAAAGCTGTTGCTTCTTTGTATAGTGATGTTACCCTAACTCACTTGCCTTATAAAGATCTACAAGCGCTTTCTATGGACGCTGGAATCGACGATCTGGACGGGGATGGAGATCCTGATATTCTCATTGCCAACGAGCACCGCCCCAATATCTTACTCATTAATGATGGCAAAGGAAAGTTTACTAATGAGAGTACACGCATACCCCAGATCGCTCACGATAGTGAAGATATTGGTATTGCAGACTTTGATCTGGATGGAGATCCAGATATCATTGTAGTGAGTGAAGATGATAAAACCAACGAATTATATCTAAATAATGGAGAGGGTACATTTACAGATGCCGGAAACAGGATTCCTGTGACAGGTACCTCCAATTCGGTGGTAGTCTATGATGTGAACAACGATGGCGCCCCAGATGTATTGATTGGCAACAACGGCCAAAACAATGTATTAATCAATGACGGTAAGGGATACTTTAAAGATGAGACCATAGAGCGATTTGGTAAATTTATAGACGTGACACAAGATCTTACCTTATGCGATATCGATAATGATGGAGATCAGGATGTATTAGTGGGTAACGAAGATGCTAATCGGATACTGGTCAATAATGGAAAAGGGTTTTTTGAAGACCAATCTTCTAATAGACTCCCTTATCGCAACGAACCCGAAGAAACCAGAGAAGTAGTTACTGCCGATATTGATAATGATGGGGACTTAGACATTTTATATGGAAATGTGCAAGCCTTTGTACCTAATGCACTACGGCAGAACAGATTGCTATTGAACGACGGGAAAGGATTTTTCTCTGACATTACCCAAACCCATCTACCCAAAGATGAGCATCGTTGTTTCGGAGTGGCTTTTTTGGATATCGACCGTGATGGAGATGCCGATATTATGACCGGAAATACCAGCGGCGCTCGGTTTGATGGGGATAGCCTTTTTAGTGTTTATATCAATAATGGCAAAGGAACATTTTCTGATGCTACGGGTACTTTTATGCCCGCAACTATTAAAGGAAGAGGGTTCGATATTGACTTTATCGATTTAAATGGCGATGGTATTAAAGACTTGTTCTTGAGCAATAGGGGTTCACAAGATTTTCTTCTTTTTGGGGATGAGCGATAAAAATCTATTAGAGGCTATTCTATAAATGAAAATTTCAGAAAAAAACTTTTTGAAAAGTTAGGTGTTGCTAATATTTATGAAGCTATTTCTTATACAACCATCAATAAATTATTATAAACTATATTCTTTTGTTTATTAAGTTATTGACAGTTTTATACGGTTTCTCATACACTTCACTTCCCTCCTATGTCATGTAAACAGTGATATAACTTTATTTTCATACACTTATTACTTCCTTCTCTTTTGAAGGTTTAAAAATTGTATGAACAAGTAAACATTGTAAAATTGCTATAATTACTGCGATTTTATCGGTGATCCCATGTGGTTCTCCGATACTAAAAAAAATCATTTGTACTACTAAAGGTCCTAAAATAATAAGGACCTTTATTTTGTTATAGCGATTCCAGGCAATACTTGTGTATGGCAGTTTTCTATCTTTTAGAATTAAGGTGGTTATTAATAGTATCGAGATAATAGCTAAAGGAACTATAATAACCAGAATGGAGACATGAATATTTAACGTATCTCCATGGAATATAACATCTCCGTTTTTGATAATATCGTATATGAAATTTCCAAAACTATGAAACCACCACCAGGCTGTTAAAATATAGAAGATTAATCGGTTTTTAATCCAGTTAAAAGAATAAAACAAAAGAAAGTATAAGAAGGTATTTACCACTAAAAAGAAATAATCGAAGGTTAATCCCTTACCTGAAAATGAAAAACCATAATAAGTAGTTGCCCATGAATATGATTCTCCATCAAACAAAGCTCTTAATAATGGAAGCCATGTTGTAATAAATGTTAACCCTATAAATAGAGATAAAATATTAAATACTTTATTTCTTGAACGTACTGCAATAGGTGCTTTCATAATGACAAAATTTTATACTATTTCAAATTATGTCTTTATGACTTGTTGTTTGTATATATCGAAGGATTTTGTGGCGAAATTTGGTTATTTGTGGTAAGTAGTAACAAGCTCTTTTACAGAATTGATATATGATCTAGAGATCGGAATAGGATTTTTAATATTTGATAAGAGTAATTGCATTTGATAACCATTATTATCGATTTTAATCACCTTATTCATATTCACCAAATAAGAGCGATGACATCTTATTATAGCCTTTTCTTTTAGTTTTAACGCTAACGCTTTCATTGTTACCCGAAGTAGTTGTTTTTTAACTTGATTGTCTTTTAAGTAATATATATCTACATAGTTATCTTGAGCTTTTACATACAATAAAGCATCTAGACTTAATATAATAGAGTCTTTACAATTGTTGGACTCTATGTTTATCAATTGCATTTTTGGGTTATTGACTATAGGTCCCTTCAACAAAACATGATTAGCTTTTTTAACACTGATGTAGTTATTATACATAATAATTATGCTCATCGGAAGAATGCTCATTAAAAACACATCTCTTATAAATCCTAAAAAGCTTGACCATTTCCAATCATGAAAACCTCCAAGAAGATTATAGAAAAGATAAATTAGAAAAGGTAATGATATAAATACGAAAGACCATTTTGTGATCATCGAAAATCTAGTCTTTTTCTTTAAAAAATAAGGAACAACTAAAAACTCATGTATAGATATTACAATACCACTTATTAAACCAAATCCCAAACACCCAATGATAAGATCTAAATTAATCTTATGCGTTGGGTTATAGTTGTTTACACCAAAAGGTTGAAAAATTAGTAGAAAAACAGGAACATATAAAGTCAGAAAAAGTATTATATACCATTTCTCCTTTTTAGTTTTTATTACAGAAACAGGTGTTTTCCAAAGATTTACTATAATATTCACTATTTCAAGATTACTTTTAGAATTATAAATTTAAAAATAATGATTTTAAGAGGGCTGCAATGTGTATTAAATATTCAATACTCTCCTCCTTTCATAGTTTTGGGAACACACAAAATAAGTAATTTGATATAAAAGCAAATATAATTTAGTATACGTATGTGTGCCAATTCTAGATTGTATTCTCGTGGCTATAAATAAAAAATCCTCCATTGGAGGATTTTTTAAAGATGTATGTATACTTTATAATTAATTTTTATTCTCATATCCACGGCCGGGTGTATACGGTGCACCAGAATTGATTAATTTTTGTTCTAAGGTTTTAAGGTCCTTATTATAAATGCTCTCCATCTTAGTTTTAAGTATCGCAACCTCTTCTTTTGCTATCGCATAACTATCACGATGCGTTTGCGTAGGAGTTGCCGTCGAGTACTTTTGCTCATAACCTATACTCCCCAAGCGGTATGCCGTAGGTAAGGGTTGATCTATATCCAGTCTACGTTTTACCGGATCACCATACAAAGCCAATTGCACTTTGTCTAGTTGATCTTGGATTACCAAAACCTCTTTGTATAGATTTTCTAAGGGCTGTTCTGCACGTTTTATGGCAGCTTTGATATATTTTAGTTTATTCCTAGACTCTGACATCAAATTTTGGGTTATCCCCATATCGGCTTGTAGTTTGGCCAAATCCTTTTGGAAAGCTACTTTATCTGCACGATCTTCCGCTGGCATTTCTACATTATTTAATGCCTTTACTTCGAAGGTCACTGGACCGGTTAGTGATTTTAACTCACCATCTTTTAACAATCCCATTTCTACCGTATAGATTCCCGGAACAACTAAGGTACCCTCATCCTTTCCTGCAAAAGGGTTATAAAATGAAGGTTTGCTTAGATCAATAGGATCTTGTGGGGTATACCTTAAATCCCAATGAAAACGCTGTACTCCCTTTTTAGCGGGTTGAAATTCTTTTTTTACTACTTTGCCACTTGCATCTTTAATAGAGAATACTAATTCTTCCTTATTTTCGTCGACTTCTGCTTTTAAGGTATCGTAGTTTGGATAAGGGGTGTTAGCACCAGATTTAATAAGCTCTTTTTCTTTTTTCTGACGCTGATCCTTAATTGATTTATAATCTGAACTATAATAGTAGGTGATTATCGCTTCTGGCCCCAGATTAGGCGCTGTGTAAAAATTATCCCCTTGGAAAGATTTTCCTGGTAATCCTAAAGGGCTACTCTGTTCCCAAATTAAGGCGGTTCTAATAGGGTAAATCTTCGCCTCATCGGTTGGTTTTGAATTTTCAATATCTCTCAAAACAGTATAATCATCCATCACATAAAAGCCTCGACCAAACGTTCCCAGTACCAAATCATTTTCGCGTTCCTGAATCGCTATATCTCTCACGGCAATAGTAGGTAGTCCATTCTTTAATTGTTTCCAGTTTTTACCTTGATTAGGTGAAAAGAAAGCACCAAACTCTGTACCTACAAAGAGTAAGTTATTATCTATATGATCTTCTTCAATGGCATAGATACTACCACGTTCCGGAAGATCAGATTGTATTGCTATCCAACTTGCTCCTTTGTTTGTAGATTTAAAAAGATAAGGTTTAAAGTCGCCATATTTATGATGATTAAAAGCTACATACATCACATTTTCATCATGTTTTGATAAAAAGATACTATTGACATAAGACTGATTTGGCGCTCCCGGAATGTTTGAAATTTTTCTCCAGGTTTGTCCGCCATCTTCAGAAATATGAACTAATCCATCATCGGTTCCTGCCGCAAGTAAATCTTTGTTCCGTGGTGACTCAGAAAAGGCAACTACACTTCCATAAAGCGATGTAGAACCATTCTTCATTACAGCATCAATACTTACCACACGATCATATACCTTTAAGGTATTTCTATCTATTTGTTGTGATAGATCGTCACTAATAACCTCCCAACTATTACCATAATCATCGGATCTAAAAATCTTGTTTGCGGCAAAATATAATCTTCCCTTTGTATGTCTACTTACTACCAAAGGAGCGTCCCAATTAAATCGATAGGCATTTTCTCCTTTTCTTGCTTTAGGTTTGATCCCCACTTTCTCCCCACTCTTTTTATCATAACGTACTAATCCTCCATACTGTGATTGGGCATAAACAATATTTGGATTATTTGGATCTATTTGAGATTCAAATCCATCGCCACCGTTTGTAATAAACCATTCAGAATTTCGTATACCGTGTTCTGTCAATACTCTAGAAGGGCCACCTAAGCTAAAATTATCCTGAGTTCCTCCGTAAATGTTATAAAATGGAAAATCATTATCCACAGCGACTTTATAAAATTGGGTCACTGGTAAATTCTTTTTAAAGTCCCAGGTTTTTGCTGCATCGAATGTTTCATAAATTCCTCCGTCACAACCCACAACCCAATGTTTATTGTTCTTCGGGTTTATCCACATGGCATGATTATCTACGTGCTTAGTATCCTCTCCTACCACTTTAAAACTTTTACCTCCATCATGAGTTACAGACATCCAGGTGTCCATGGAGTATACGGTATTTTCATCCACAGGATCAGCAATAATTTCCTGATAGTAATTACCACTGGTGACATGAGAGCCTCTTTTCTCCCAACTAGCGCCCCTGTTGGTTGATGCAAAAAAACCACCTTTACCATTGGCAGCCTCAACAATAGCATATATAATTTCTGGATTGGCGGGTGAAATAGCTAATCCTATACGACCTAATTCTTCACTAGGCAATCCTTTATTGATTTTTGACCAGGTAACACCTCCATCAACACTTTTATGCATGGCAGATCCTGGTCCTCCACCTACATAAGTATAAACATGGCGTCTTCTTTGTAAAGTAGATGCATAAAGCACATTAGGATCTCTTGGATCCATCACCACATCATTAACACCGGTATGCTCGTCGACCGTAAGTATAGCTTTCCAGGTTTTCCCCCCATCCTCTGTTTTATAGAGTCCTCTATCTCCTCCTTTACTCCATAATGGGCCTATAGCAGCTACATACGCAACATCAGAGTTTTCTGGATGTATTATAATTTTTCCAATATGTTCTGAATTCTTAAGACCTACATTCTCCCATGATTTACCCCCATCTTTTGACTTGTAAACTCCATCTCCATAAGCCACAGAACGCTGATTGTTATTCTCACCCGTTCCTACCCAGATAACATTAGAATTATTTGGATCGATGGTAACACATCCTATAGAATACGAGCCCTGTGCGTCGAAAATAGGTGTATAAGTAACACCAGAATTAACCGTTTTCCAGACTCCACCAGATGCCGTAGCGACATAATATTCATAGGGATTATTTGGATTGAAAGCAAAATCTGAAATACGCCCCGAAGTTAAAGCCGGTCCCACATTTCTCCAGGTAAGTCCAGAGATTTTTATTGATTCTAAAGGAGTTTTCTCGTCGGTTTTCTTTTTTGATTTTTTCTGAGCATCACAAACATGGCTAAAGCTAAGTATAAGGCCAAGTACTAGGATAAGTGATTTTTTCATTCGTTTTAATTTGATGAGTTGTTTAGTTTCCAAACATACAAAACATTCTATTGGTTTTATGAAGCATTATAATTATTATAACATCTAACTGGACTTGCTAAGCATTTGTAGTTTTACTCGATAATCCTGCCTGCTGCAGGCACGGCGAGATTTAAACCTAACTGCCGCCAGGCAAGTTGCTACAGGAGGCTTACCTTGATTTTTTAAGTTCTTTCCTAACGAATGCCTCGTGTGCTTGCCGGTAGTTGACTCTGCCCAAAGCGGATCGCAATGGCGACGTACTACATAGTATTCTTAGTCTGGAGCTTCACATCATCAAAACCTCAATCTTTAGTCCCAATTCCTGTCAAATGATATACATACCCCCCACTTATATAAGTACCCCCTCCTACTTGTATAAGTACCCCGGGGTACTTCAATTGTTAAAGGTTCCTGTAGAGTTGTCAGGTAAGGTACTTCCCTAAGTAGAGCGGGGTACTTCAATTGTTAAAGATCCCTGTAGATTTGTCAGTTCACCCACTTGCAGTAGTAGGTGCGCCGGGTAGATTGGTACTTCATCCCGCCTTTTTGGTAGGCTATCGGGGTATTTTTGTACCTCGGGCCACCTTTTTTGACCATGCCCCTACCTTTTTTGCTAATTTGTTGCTATTCAACCGTATCTTCTGAGGTATTGGTGTTCATGCTTTGAGAAAATCTGGCTGCCGTCAGGCAAGTTGCTCTGAGGCTCGCCCCGAGGTAGTTGACTTAATACTTTCTTTACGTTTTTTAAACATTAACTTGTAAAGTACTTTTATCTTTGTTGTCATTTAGGAACTTTATTATTTTTTCATGAAAAAGAAATTTCTTTTAGTTGCCATATTGTTACTTACTAATTCTGTAATTTTTGCTCAAGATTTGGTCCAATCGGGACCTATGGTTGGGTATTCTACCATGCGTGAAGTGCTGCTTTGGGTTCAAACCACTAAAACTGCAGAAGTTTATTTTGAGTATTTTGAAAAAGAAAACCCTAATCAGCGTTTTAAAACCGAAAAATACACTACCCAAATGAAATATGGTTTTGTAGCTAAATTGGTAGCAAATAAGGTTTTACCTGGAAAGAAATATAGCTACAGATTATTCGTAGATGGAAAAGAAGTTCAAAGAGATTATCCTATGGAGTTTCAATCACAGACACTTTGGCAATGGCGAACTGATCCGCCAGAAGTGAGTTTTGCCATAGGGAGCTGTACTTATGTAAATGAAGAACGTTTTGATAGGCCAGGAAAACCTTATGGAAGTGATTTTGATATTTTTAAATCCATTCTTAAAAAAGGGCCAGATTTTATGCTCTGGTTAGGAGACAACACTTATTTAAGAGAAGCCGATTGGAACTCCCGAACGGGTTTCCTTCATCGATATACACATACTCGTTCTCTACCAGAACTACAACCGTTACTGGCTTCTACGCATCATTATGCGATTTGGGATGATCATGACTTTGGCCCTAATAATGCAGATAGTAGCTTTGCATTAAAGAATACTGCTTCTGAAATATTCAAACTTTTTTGGGGTAATCCTACTTATGATGTTATAGACAAAGGAGGGATAACCGGGTATTTTCAGTGGGCAGATTTAGATTTTTTCTTATTGGATAATCGTTACTACAGAACATCAAATAATAATTTTACCGGTACACGCGAAATGCTGGGTAAAGCTCAAATAGATTGGCTTATCAATGCTTTGGCTTCAAGTAATGCTCCTTTCAAATTTATTGCCGTTGGCGGACAGGTACTAAATTCGGAAGCCATGTATGAAAATTATGCCACTTTTCCGAAGGAACAAAAGTACTTACTTAATAAGATACGAGAAGCCAGAATTGAGGGAGTTATTTTTCTTGATGGAGATAGACACCATACCGCATTAAGTCGCATGCAGGAAAGTAATGATGTATATCCTTTATATGACCTTACTTGTTCTTCCTTAACCGCGGGATCAAATAACAATAGAGAAAAACTGAATGTCTACAAGTTGGAAGAAACATTAGTCGGACAGCATAATTTTGGAATTCTTACGGTTAGCGGTCCTCGCAAAGAACGGGTACTCAATATCAAAATACTTGATAAAAATGGTAATGAACTATGGACTAAAGACATCAAAGCACAGGATTTAAAATATAAATAAACTAGTAATTAGATCTCGTAGCGCATAGAACAAAATCAAAAAATTATATCTAAATCATTTGCTTTAGTATCCCGCAGCTTGTCCATCTTTACGACTTTCTGAAGCTCCGTGATAGACTTTGTTTTTATGGTCCCATAAAATGGCTTGGTAACCACCATAGATCCCGCGAGCTGTGCCAATCTTGTGTCCTTTATCCATCAATCCGCGTAGTGTCGAATACGGTATACCAGATTCAGTTCTAATCATACCTGTGTTCTCGGTGGTTTTACCCATGGGACTTGCCCCTCCGGTATGATCCCAACGTGGAGCATCACCTGCTTCTTGTAGATTCATACCAAAGTCGATAAGGTTCATCACGATTTGAGTATGTCCCATAGGTTGAAAATCTCCACCCATTACTCCAAAGCTAACATAAGGCTTTCCTTCTTTTGTAATGAAGGCCGGAATAATCGTATGAAAAGGGCGTTTCCCGGGTTCGTAAGTATTCGCCTGATTGCGCTTAAGACTGAACAGTTCTCCTCGATCTTGTAGCATAAATCCTAATTTTGGAGGTGCCATACCAGAACCCATACCACGATAATTACTTTGTATCAAAGATATCATTGTACCCTCGTTGTCTGCTACGGTCATATAAATAGTCTCCCCTGCAGAAATTTTACCTGCGGTATACGTTCCTGCCCGGGTTCCAATTTGTTTTCTTCTATTTGCAGCATAATCTTCTGAAAGTAATTTTTTAACGGGAACGTCAAAAAAGTCCATATCAGCATAGTATTTTGCACGATCTTCAAAAGCTAGTTTTTTGGCTTCAGTAAACAAATGAAGGTGTTCTGTACTTCCAAATTCAATATCAGAAAAATCATACCCTTTTAGGATTTGTAGCATTTGAAGCGCTGCGATGCCTTGACCGTTTGGAGGCAATTCCCAAACATCATATCCTCTATAATTAACAGATACTGGTTCTACCCATTCGGATTTATGGTCTGCCAGGTCTTTGGCAGAAAGAAAACCACCTTGCTCTTCAATAAATTTTCCAATAGTTGTAGCGATATCTCCTTTATAGAAAGCATCTCGACCTCCTTCAGCTATTTTTCTATAGGTATTTGCCAAATAAGGGTTTTTATAGATTTCTCCTTCATTAGGAAGCTTTCCCCCATTTTGTGCCATGTATGTGTCTTTGATGTTCGGAAAACCCTTGGATTCAAAAAAAGGAATGCTACGATTTAAATACCAGGCAATGAGTTCGGTTAAAGGAAATCCTTTTTCAGCATAATCGATAGCCGGAGCTAAAACATCAGACATCGATTTTGATCCGAATTTTTTGTGGAGTTCAAACCATCCATCTACCGCACCAGGCACACTAACAGGCAGTGGCCCATGTGATGGAATTTTCTTCATATTTTGCTTTTCAAAATATTCTAATGTGAGTTTTTGGGGTGAACGACCACTGGCATTTAATCCGTAAAGCTTTTTTGTTTTTCCGTCCCAAACAATAGCAAAAAGATCACCTCCTATACCACATCCTGTAGGCTCCATAAGTCCTAATGCTGCATTTGCCGCAATGGCAGCATCTATGGCATTGCCTCCTTTTTTAAGAATATCGAGTCCAATTTGTGTAGCTAGAGGATGGCTTGTTGCCACCATTCCGTTTTGACCTAAAACTACAGAGCGCGTAGCAAAGGATTCTCCCGTGATTCGGTCTTGAGCAAAAGTGTATTGAAAGAGTAATAAAATAAGAGCGCAGTTGAAGATATTTTGCATTTTGTTTTTGTTTCTCAAAGTACAAAATATTAGGATTACTTTACCCTAAATTTTTAAGGGCGTATTTATTAAATACTATATCTGAAATTATGATTTCGGCCTAAGTAATTCGATAATCTTTGCATCTACCCAGAATATATCTACATTTTCATACTGATCTGAGCCCATATTTCTATTAAAAAAAAGGTATTTGCCATCTGGCGTCACGCAGGCAACAGCTTCCCAAGCTCCTGTATTTACTTTATCTCCCATATTTATAGCTTTGCCCCATGAGCCATCTGGTTGTTTAAAACTGATATAAATATCAGAATCACCATACCCCTCTTCTCTTTCACCATCCCATATCAAATACGATTCATCAGGAGCAATAAAAGGGTGCGCATTCATTTTTCCTGTATTAATGGCTGTGCCAAAGGCTTTTGGTTCTTCACGTTTTCCATCGATTAATCGCGAGTAACGAATAACACCATCTCCATCGGGCATGCCTATTTCATCAAAAACATAAGTACCCTTTGATGAAGCTGTAAGTCTCATAATATCTATCGCTAAGAAAGATGAGTCAAGTCTTTTTATAGCTGACCACCCTCCAGCTTCTGTACGCTCCTTATATCTTCTACCCAAATGCATGGTCTTACCATCAGGAGCGATAAAAGGTGTACCTACTCTGGGGGATACAACAGACTCTTGCCATTGGTTATTTTTATATTGAAAAACAGCTAATTCTCGTTTTTTGGTTTCATTATTCTCTCTAATAAAATAGAATTCCTTGAGATCTGGGGTGAATACGCCACTCACTTCCCAGCCTTGTGTAGAAACCATACCAGGAGCAAATGGTTCAGGTAGTAAACCTGGCGGTTTTTGACCCAGATACAAATTTTCGACTGTTGTACCTGTACTATTACTATCTTTTGGTCGATGTCTTTTGTTATTACAGGCATTTAAATATAGTGTCGCTACAAGCATTAAAATAAAGCATATTTTTCTCATTGTTTAGATTTTCATAGTATTCATTATTATTTAACAAAAGCTGGTAAAATTCGCTCTGCGGTTATTTGCAGGTAATTAGCCTCATTATCATGAGCAGTAAATACAACCATCAGATCTAATTCTTCGATCAAAATGATAAACTGACCATAACCACCTTGTGCAGATACGGCAAAATAGCTTTTATCATCGTATTTTAAGTCTGCACTCCACCAAAAATAGCCATACCCTTGTTTAGAGACATCTTTGCCTCCATAGTGTATTTCTTCATCACCGGTATAGAGGATTCTACTAGTTGCTTTGGTGATATAAGCTTCTGGAACCAGCTGTTCACCATTCCATTTGCCTTTGTTCTTAGCCAAGGTGCCAAATTTCACCATATCACGCGATGTGATCCTGGAGCGACCCCCTGATTGTGGAAGGCCATTTTCGGCTGTCGGCCAGCCGTAATGGGTAATACCCATTTTGTCTAGGAGTTCGTTTTTAATAAAGTCTTTGGCAGATCCAGGCACCACAGCATCAATGACTTGCATCACCAACGCGGCATCGCCACCATATTTAAATGTTTGAGATGCAGAGGTAATTGGTGTACTATACTCAAGCCAAGTCTGTACTTGCCTCTGCCCTTTTAACACGCTTGGGTTATTCTTGAATTCTTCTCGCTGCTCATCGTTGATGCGAATGCCGGAGCGCATTGTCAAGGCCTTATGAAGTGTGATTTTTTCTGCACCAACAACCATTTTTGTGGGGTCCAAATCTTTCAAAAAGCTAATCAAGGGTTTATGTAAATCATCCATAGTGAGATACCCCAACTGGATAGCACGACCAAGAGCCAAACTGGTATAGGCTTTGGTAGCAGATGCTTGTGGATGTGGAAGGTTGATGCGGCCCTTTGAGTAATAGGATTCAAAGAGTAGTTTTCCTTTGTGAACAATAAGAAAACTGTCGAATTTACCATGTTGACTAGTGTCGGTAATCTCTTGTGCTAGCTTAAGAATCATCCCTTTATTACCGCCATCGGCACCCAATTTACCAATGGGTATACCATCTTTTCTATCCTTTGGTGTTGCGTCGATAAAAGCTTCTTGAAGTATAGGAATATCCCAAAATGTGAGCTTGGATTCGGCTGCTGTAGCTTCTGGTGCATGATGATTATTTTGTTGGGCAAAGCCACTATTTGTTACTATAAGAGGAAGGATTAAAACTAGTAGTCCTGTTATGTTTTTCATAATTTATAAATGTTTGTAAATGAGTTGTTATTGGGGTCTGAGATTCTCAATAATCTGCGCATCCACCCAATAAGGGTTTCCTATTACATACCTACTTCCATCTTCTCTAACCTTTACATCCCCCTTCCAAAAAAACAAATATTTTCCATCGGGTGTCACTTTAGGTCTTTGTTCGTAGAATGCTGAATTTATCTTATCTCCCATGTTAATTGCTTCTCCCCATGAACCATCTTTCTTTCGGAAACTAATATAGATATCAGGAGTGTTTTCACCCTCTATCTCAGCATCCCATAGTAAGTAAGACTCATCGGGAGCGATAAAGGGATGGGCAATGTATTTCCCTCTATTAATCGCCTTACTCAATTTTTGAGGTTCTTCATATTTGCCATCTATAAGGCGCGAATAACTCATATATCCACTGCCATCTTTGAAATCTAAAACATAAAAATAATAGGTCCCTTTAGCTGAAATCGTGAATCCCACAATAGGAATGTCTTTAAACGGTTCAAAGCTTTTTATCTCTGATACATTAGGGCTGAATCGTTCCTTATATTGATCGATATCGGCCAACGGAATAGATTTCCTACTCCATCCATTCTTTTTGTACTGCATAACAAACCATGTAGGTTCTTTATACTGTCCGCCGGACCGAGTGAAAGAAAGCTCTGTCATATCCGGCAAAAACAATACTTCGGTTTCAAGATGCTCTTTTGTGGAAACAATACCAGGCGCAAACAACTCGGGAATTAAGCCTGGTGGTTTTTGATTGAGATAGCGATCTTCTAATATTGGAAAATCAGGATGTATCACAGCAATACTCACACCTGGAATTCCATAGTGTTTCATACGTTCTTCTATAGACCAAGTTGAATCACCTTCTATGTGTACTCGGGTTGTGAGGTCAGTTTCCACTCTTTTAATTAAATCTATGGTAGCATCTGTATTTGACTGTGATGCACATGATTGAAAAAGAATTAGGATAAAGAGAATTGTAATACTATTTTTCATATGTATAAGATCTTAACAGTGTGTTTATTGAATACTTTTTAACCATGCAGCTTGTCCTACATTAGAGATTATTTTTTTTACTTCGGTACCATCTTTATTCATCATATAAACATCCCTGTTTTCATCTGTTTTTGAGTGAAAAATTAGTTGAGAACCATCAGGTGACCAAGAAGGCATAGAATCACGAACATCATTATATGTTAATCGTTTTTGATTAGACCCATCTATATCCATCACATAAATTTCAAAATTTCCATCTTTATCAGACATAAAAGCGATTTGCTTGCCATCAGGAGAAACATCTGGATGCCATTCTTTAGCACCATTATTATGTGTTAACCGAATGCTATTTTTTCCATCAATATCAGCTATACTTATTGCACTGCTTTTATCTTCGAATTCTTGAGAAAAGACAATGCTACCTTCTGGAGTAAAATAAGGATTACTCCCTCTTAGTGAGGTTATCTGCCTCTGTTCACTACCATCAGCATTCATAATCCAAATTTCTGGATGCCAAATCCCGTTTAAATCTTTATACGCTCTTGCAAAAACAATTTTTTTTCCATCTGGAGACCAATCAGGTACATTATCCCATTTGTTTTTTGCGTGTGTTAATCGTTTTCTATTCGTACCATCAATATTCATAGTATGAATAGACCAGGTCTTTCTGTCATCGTATTTGGCATAAAATGCAAATTGCTTTCCATTAGGAGACCAGGCTACATAACCGCCACTCTGATTTGTCCTTTTAATCGTTGATTTACCTTCTGCATTACCTGAATAAATCTCTATAGTACCAGTTTCTTTTGAAGTATAGGCAATGGTATAGAATGTTGATTTAGGCGTTTCGTCACATGACAAAACGATTATTAGTAACACTGTAGATAAAAGAGTTTTTAAAGACATACTTTTTCTATATAGTTTCGATTGCTAGTTACTTTTTACCTTCTCTAGAAGTTCTTTTTTCAACTGGATAAAATCAACCCAATACGTATATGATGTCCAATACGTACTTCCATCTTCCCTTACTTTTTCTTCTCCTCTTGAGAAAAATAGATACTTCCCATCGGCTGTAACAGTGGGAGTACTCTCATTTATTATTGTATTTATTTTGGGTCCCAAGCTATAGGACTCTGTCCAGATCCCGTTCTTATTGAAACTAATGAATACATCGCTATTATTGTCTTCTGAAGTTTTTTGAGAATCATATAGGATATAACTTTCGTCGGGAGCTACAAATGGATGGGCGATCCACTTGCCATTGGCATTGATGACATCATTCATTCTTTCAATAGCAGCATAATGACCGTTCTGATTGACAGCATAGTAAATGCCTTCATTATTAGCACCAGGTCCCTCGCCAGAAGTGAAATATAGGTTGCCATTCTCTGAGGGTGTCGTACACATGATGTATATATCTAGAAACGGTTTTGTCATAACAATGGGCTCACCCCAAACACCGTTTTCATCTTTTTCAACATACCATTGATGTAATCCTCTTGGTGTAGTTGATGTTGTTATAGTATTGTTAAGCGGTCTTGTGCTTCCAAAATAAAGACGATCTCCTTTCAAGCTAAAACGGGGGTGAAAATCCAGATGTTCTTTGTTGGTTGAAAAAGATGCTGGTTTCGGTGCTGACCATTTTCCATCTATCAATTTCATAGTATATAGATTATGGCTCTCCCCCGGTTTTCTACGATTGAAAAAGAGTTCGTCCATAGCTGAATTAAAAGTAATCGAACCTGACACATGACCTTCAATTGAAATAATACCTGGGGCAAAAATCAAAGGTGTATCCTTAGGAATTTGATTGCTTAGTAAAGTAAGGTTTGACTTTTTATTATCCTGACCAGAAGCAATGACACCAAGGAGAAAAGTTAAAATGAATACGATTCTAACTTGTTTCAAATTGTTAGTTTTCATTTTTTAAAGTATCTCATTACTAGTTTTTATTTCACAAAGGATGTTTTTTTATTTCATTTATCGAATCAAAATCATGTCAACTGCTCTATATACTCGTGAACTACTCAAAGAAGACCTATTATATTAAGTATCTTGCATCGGTAAACATAATTAACATGAACTTGAGATTTTTACCTTGTTTTCTATTTGTATTGCTATTGGTAGCTTCTTGTTCTAAAAATTCTGAAAGGCCTGTTTTTAAGAGATATCAGACCGTATTCAAAATTGGAGACCAACAAGAATGGGCTACAAAAAATTGGAACGATAGCAATTGGAAAAAAAGGATGAAATTGGTTCCTGATGGTCAGGTTTTCTGGTCCAGAACTAAGGTTGATATTCTAAAAGCATCAAAATCCATAAGCCCATATGGTCTTCGATTAGAAGTCTATGGAGAATATGAAGTATTTTGGGATGGGGTTTTGATTGGTAAAAATGGAAATCCTGGAAAAGAAGCCGATGTGTCGCCCGAAGGTGAATTGTGGACTACCTTTAGTATTCCGACTCATTTAACTAATGAAGGAAGACATATATTGGCGCTACGCTTGAGTAATTACTATTATCCGGATCATATCGGTATTTATAGCCTGAAGATAGATGACTACAATGAGCTACTAACTGATCGGCTTCTACAAAACTCATATATGCACATTTTTGCCGGGGCTTTCCTTATTGCTTCCATATATTTTCTCTTCCTTTTCTTAGGTAACAAAAAAGAGTACCCCATGCTTATATTTAGCATCAGTTGTTTTCTCTTTTTCAGCTTAACGATGACACATTTTGTTAGAACGACCTTACCAATCCATTACAGTCTACATGTCATACGGTTGCAAGTGATCACGGGTCTCATGTTTGGTATTTCTTTTTTGATCCCACTCTATTTCTCTTTACAGTTTCCCTATCCCCGATGGAAACTTTTCATCGGTATCTATGCTGTCATTTTACTATACTTTTTTCTGGCTAAAAACCATTCCTTTGATTTTTCGGCTTATAATATGGTGGTCAGCTTATGGGTATTTTCTTTGGGTATCGCCGCTTATGGAGTCTATAAAAAAGCGAAAGGTGCACTGTTAGTGTTGCTTACGCTGCTCGTTTGCATCATTATCCGTTACTCCGTTTCATTTACCATCAGTCTTTTTGTAGGTTTTAGTTTGATGCTGTTAAGCATGTTGTACTTACTTTCGATACGGATCAAAGAACAACGACTCGCTTATGAAACATCTTTGGTGCAATCTACGCGCCTGCGCCTGGAATTACTAAAAAAGAATATTCAACCCCATTTTTTAATGAACACTCTCACCTCATTAATAGATTGGGTAGAAGAAAGTCCTAAAAAAGGGGTTTTGTTTATTGAAGCTTTGGCCAAAGAATTTGATCTTTTTAACCAGATAGAAAATCAAACCTTGATCCCTATTACTCAAGAAATAGCGCTTTGCCGTACACATCTTGAAATTATGGAGTATCGAAAAGAAATTAACTATTCCTGGCAAGAAGAAGGTATAGATGTCGAGCAAAAAATACCTCCTGGAATTCTTCATACTTTATTGGAAAACGGAATCACGCATAGTTTGCCTCTGGAAGATAACAGTATCCTATTTAAACTGGTTTTTGAATCGAATAGTGATTATAAATGTTATACATTTTTAACATTTGCTGCTTCTGTGGAACAAGAAGCGAATAAAATAAAAGAAGGTACGGGACTGAAGTATATCAAAGCTCGACTCACAGAGAGTTATCATGAGCAATGGGAACTCATCTCGGAACCGATACATCATGGTTGGAAAAATACCATAAAAATATATGCTTAAGAAGATGAATATTTTAATTGTTGAAGATGAATCAAGAATCGCCAAAAGAATTGAACGAATGACTCGTACTATTCTTGGAGGTGTCTTACAATCAATAAAGCATATTAATACGCTTCAAGAGGCAGTAACATTTATTGAGAACAACGAATTGGACCTCGTTCTTTTAGACCTAAACCTTAACGGTAACAGTGGTTTTGACTTACTTACTACCGCAGTTTCTGAATCGTTTCATACGATAATTATTTCTGCCTATAAAGATCAGGCTATTACTGCTTTTGAATATGGAGTGCTAGATTTTGTACCAAAACCCTTTAATAGAAATCGGTTGGAACAAGCTTTGTATCGCACCGGTACAAAAGAAAAAACCGCAACGAATGCAATTAAATTTTTAGCGGTAAAAAAACGACACAAGGTACAGCTAATACCTATTGAAGATGTACTTTATATAAAAGGAGCTGGAGTATATACAGAACTCTTCTTGGCAAATGGAAAAAAAGAGTTGCATGATAAATCACTCGAAAAGCTCGAACAGCTGTTATCGTCTTCCTTTGAACGTATCCACAAATCATACTTAGTAAAGATGTCTGAGATAACGAAAATTAAGGTAGCATCTGGAAGTAAATATATGGCAGAACTCAAAAATGGAGAACGTATCCCTATAGGAAGAACTAAATATAAAGATATAAAAGCGAAGTGGCTTTGAAATTGAATATTTCGGACATTATCTCATAAAATGTGTAAATAAAATATATCAAGGGTTTGACTCTAAAAAAGTTAAACCTTTTTTTCAGATATAGTTAAAAACTGATTTAAAATAATTCCCTAATTAGGAATTGGGCGTTACCCAACGTCCTCTTGGCAGTTCCCACCCCCCCCCTTTTTTTGTCTCTTTGAGAGGCGATTTATCCCTTTTAAACTATCGGGATTTACAGCTTGACCAGAAGAATTGTAAACAACAACCTGAGCTAATTCTAAAGGAAAGGAGTCTCCTCCATCATTTGCACAAGAAGCTTATGATAATTGAGGTTCTACAGTTAAAAAACTGGTAATCTTTGAAAGGTCTGGACATGCTCCCTTTGCCAGTGAAGCCGATCAATTTGTAGAGGAAATGCTTATGTTTATGAATCAGAATAAATAGCAGTACAAAGGCGAAAAGTACTTTCTGTAATTCCGTACCGAATATAACATTTCCTTAAAATTCGCTAAAAATGTTTTGGTATTCTAATTACAAAATAGCTTAAAAAACTATATTCGCGCCATGTGGATGTATTTAGGCTTATTGACGGCACTTTTCTTGGGGTTACACAATCTATGTAAAAAACATGCAGTACAGGGAAACGAGGTTTTCCCGGTACTTTTTGGTACGATTTGCTCTGGGTTTTTATTACTTCTCCCCTTTTTTATAGGTTCCCACTACTATCCAGAATTCACGAAACAAATAGGGTTCCATATTACTCCTATTTCCTGGGAAACTCATGGTTGTATTTTTATAAAATCCATGATAATGACAACTTCGTGGGTTTTGGCATATCAGGCTTTAAAACATTTACCAATTACTATTGTTACACCAATACGCTCGGCAGGTCCTTTTTTCACATTTATTGGTGCCATTCTAATTTACCAAGAAGAACCTAATTTTTTACAGTGGATCGGTTTTTTCCTTATTATTTTCTCTGTTGTTTTATATTCGAAAATTGGAAAAAGAGAAGGAATCAATTTTAAGAGGAACAAATGGATATTTGCTATCGTTGGAGCAACATTTTTAGGAGCTTCCAGTGGTTTATATGATAAATTCTTAATTCAGGGATTAGCATTGAATCCACAAACATTACAGTTTTGGTTTTGCACATATACTACCATAATATTGCTAGGTATTTTAGCTATAACCTGGTTACCTAAAACTGACAAACGTAAAGAATTCAAATGGCGATGGACCATTATAGCAGTAGGTATTTTGTTACAAGCAGCCGATTATTTTTATTTTAAAGCTTTGCAGGACCCTGATGCATTGATTATGCTGTTATCTGCTATAAAACGAAGCCAGATACTTATTGCCGTTGTTATTGGTGGTATTGTCTTTAAAGAAAAAAACAAACGTAAAAAATTAGTCCCCTTATTTGGTATTATGATGGGCGTATTTTTGATTTTGTATTCATAAACTATTAGTTCGTAAAGAAAATTAACGCTCGACTTCTTTCAATTGATCTTTGGACTCAAAAGAAATAATAAATTTGGTTCCGGTACCTAGTTCACTTTCACAATGAATTTCACCATTCATGGCTTCTATGTATTTTTTAACGATGGATAGCCCTAAACCAATAGACATCTCCCCTTCTGTGGGTTGCGCACTCAATCTTTGAAATCTTCCAAATAATTTCTTTTGATCTTCTTCACTTATACCAGGCCCCTGGTCTTCTACAGTAACATAGGTTTTTCCTTCTTCAGATTTTACATGCAAGAAAACTTTACTTCCGCGATCAGAAAACTTTATAGCATTTGATACTAAGTTTTCTAATACTTGTATTGTATAATTTTTATCTACTTCTACAAAGTGATTCCCAGGTTGCGATATCATTGATATTTCAATCTCTTTTCCCTCGGCAGTCAAACGAAAACACTTTACAACATAGTTCACTAGCTCTACCAAATCAATAACTTGATTTTTTAATTTTACTCGATTAGTTTCTAGAGCATGAATGTTTAAGATGCGACCAATCATTTGCGATAAACGATCTGCCGAGTTATCAATTTCTGTAATGTAAGATTTTTGATCTTCGGTCAAATGCAATGATGTAACATCAATTAATTGTATTAAAACCCTTATATGACTCAAAGGGGTTCTAAGATCATGAGCAACGACATTCACCAACATATCCTTCTCCTTGTTTAGGTTCACAAGTTCTTTGTTACGAATAGCTACTTCAGCAGTTCTTTCTTCAACTTTCTTTTCGAGTATTACATTTTGTTCTTGAATTAATCTTTCATTTTCCCTGGCAGCCAGTAATGCTTCTACTTGCGCATCTTCCTTTTGTTTTTTATACATATTTATGCGATCACCAAGGGCAAACGAAAGTAATAACACTTCCAAAGCAGAACCAATTTGCATGGCATTCAAATATGTCATTACAAAAGTTAAATTTAAAGACTCGAGGATGGCAAAGAAAATACCGATTATGAGAGCGCCCCAAGCAAATAAATAATATTTAGCCGGACGATATCCCTTTAACTTAAATCGTATCCCCAGAATAAGAAAGAATACTGCCATCAGGAGAAGCGCTCCTTGTGATAGCTTAAGTCCTTCTATTTTGAACCCAAATATGACTAGTGCACATATCAAAAAACCAAGAATCAGAAATGCTATTGAACCTTTATGCATGTTAGGATCGGCTTCTTGTGTATTCAAGAACTTTTGAGTAAACAAAGTTGCAGTAATCATGGTCAATCCAGAGCTTATTACCACCAATTGATTGAGAAACGGCGTATTTGGCCAAAAGTATTCAAAGAAATAACCAAACACCGAAGCCATAAACCAAGTAATACTAAATACATAGGCAATATAGTATAGGTATATTCTTTCTCTGGTCGAAACATACAAAAATAGATTATAGAGAAAGATAAGAAGCATAAACCCAAAATAAATTCCCTGAAGAAAATCTAAATCATGCTCATATGCCACAAAATTGGGCAATGTCCCTACTCTTAACAGAAAAAATAGGGGTTGGTCACTTTTCACCCTTAAGTAAAAAGTCCGGGTAACATCTTTTTCAAAATCAAGTGCGAATAGATAATTCCCTACTTCTATTTCTCTGGTATTAAAAGGTAAATCATCACCAGTATGCCTGGTAGAAATAAGTTTGCCTTGTTCATCAAATTCATAAAGGGAGATAGAGTCAATATATGCCGAACCCACGTTAAGATAAAAATTATCAGTTATGGACTTGGTAACTTTAAATTTTAGCCAATACGCCGAAGCTGTGCTCGAAAAATTAATAGTTTCTTGTGCATTAGGCACAAAGATTGTATCTAGATTGTCATTTATAATCTGCTCTATAGATAATCCAAGAGATGCATCTTCAAGATAATAGGTCTGCTTTCCTATATCTTGCAATTCATCCGTGTTATTTAAAAGAATTGTAGTTTGACTGAATACATGAAGAGGAAACAATAAAATAGAGAATATCCCTAAGAAGTATTTGAAAAAAGTAATCATGCTTGTTGGTTAATGTCGGGGAAATTACAAAAAAATACTTCTTGAATTTACTAAAAATATTCATGGTATTTAATAATTTAACTTGTAAGTTTATGAACCTTTACATGAATATATGAACAAACTCGAAATACTTCAGAAAAAGGCTAAAGCAATAGTCGATAATGTTTCTGATGATCCAAAGGGGCGTTACCAATTGCGTTACGAATTCTATAAAAAATATGGTGATCCATTTGCAAAAGGGAATGATGGACTAGGAAATTCTGAATTGGCATTTATAGAATGGGAAATAAAAAGAGGGACACTTAATCCTATGGATAGTGATCATCCGGGAAGTCTTTGGTGGAGAAAAGTAAATAGTCATTTTCTTTATGTAGCTACCCTTGCCCAATTAATCAAAGAATCTGGTGAGGCGTTTCTGGATTTACCTGTTCCGGTTAATTTTTGGCTTCAATATATAGATACGCCTAATGAATGTTCATGGTATCGTGCTCATAACTCAAGTATAATTTCAGGATATGCAGTAGCCGATAAATTGGCCTATAAAGAAACTATTTATGAACAATATTTTATGAATATTGTCCTTTACCGCCTGTTATTTGCTCAATCAATGGTTGAAGGTGTAAGCTTCGGAATTTTAGGTAAACTGTTTGCCAACCCAAGAGGATGTGCGGTTGCTATAATTACCGAGGTAAGCGCTTTTTACCCCGACCACTACCCCATGTCAAAAAAGGATATAAAATATGTAACCCATCGTGCCCGTAATTTTATGGGATTGATTGAAGATATTTTTGATAAGGTCCTCATATTACCCCATTTGGACAGATTGTATACTGAAGCGGCTAAATGGAACAGTTCACCAGTAGTGCTGAATTATGCCAAAAATAACAAACCTACCTACCCTATTACAGAAATTTAGTTGCCTTAGGTACATTTCAATAATAAATTAACAACCAAAAAAATATACTCCTTAAAACTAGTAAACCAATGCAAGACACAAAAAAAAACAAAAAGAAAATAGCAATCCTTGGTAGTGGTATGTCATCGTTATCTGCTGCTTATGAGCTTAGCTCTTATGCAAACTGGCAGGACCATTATGATATCACCATATATCAAATGGGTTGGAGATTAGGTGGTAAAACGGCTACGGGAAGAGGCCCAAATGAAAGAATTCAAGAGCATGGTATTCATATTGCTCAAGGATGGTATGAAAATGCTTTTCGCCTGATACAGGACTCTTATAAAGAATGTGAAAAACACAATCTCATGCCCGATAGCCCTTTTAAATCCTGGGATGAAGCTTTTGACCGTGAAGACACTACACTACTCACTCATTTTGATCCCAATACCAATCAATGGATCAAAAAGAATATTATTTTCCCATCCAACGAATATGTACCTGGCCAGGGAGGACCATTACCATTTTCGGCCATTTTTCACAAAGCCATAGGTTTGGTTGCCGAAATTTTGTTCGGTATAGACCCAAACAAAGACAGTCTTATTAAAATGGCATCGGCCACTGCCAAAGAAATAAAGCCACCTGAGCATCATCCACTTTGGACCAATTTTAAATCTAAATTTGAGGCTTTTGTAAAAGACAAAGTCTTTAAACATGAAGGAGAAAAGCTTTTGAATTATGTAGCCGAATTGGTCCATAACTTGGCCAATGATAATTACGACCATTCACAACGCAAAGATCATCATTCTATAATCCATGAACTGCTGGATCTACTTTCTAAATGGGCCGCAAAACTTATTGATTCTATCGCAGAACATAATGAATATTTCTATTGGTTAGCTGTATTTGTAGAATTTGGACTTGTGAATATGAAAGGAACCTTTGCCGATGTCTATGATCCAGAAACTCATGAATTGGATTATGAACGCATTAATGATTTGGATTATCGCGAATGGCTCAAAAACCATGGAGCTAGCGAACGATTATTAAGCTCTGCTATGGTGAGATTTCTTTATACAGGAACTTTCCATAACCTAACTGGATCTGATGGTCAAGGTAGTCTAGCGGCTGGAGTTGGGCTTCATTTCCTAACAAACTCTGCTGGGTACAAAGGATCATTTGTATGGAAATTCAAAGCCGGAACTGCAGATACGATGATCACTCCCATTTATTTGGTTCTTAAAAACAGAGGTGTAAAATTCAAGTTCTTTCATAAGGTAGAGCAAGTTCATTATTCGGATTCTGGAGCTATAGAAAGGATATCGATGGCAGAACAGGTTACTTTAAAAAATGACAAATACAACCCAACCTATAAGTTGAAAGGCATTGAAGTATGGCCGGGAGAACCCCTTTATGATCAAATAGACGATCAACAAGCCAAAGCGCTTAAACAAGGTAACTATGATCTTGAAGAAGCTTGGTGTGGATGGGAAAATGTAGGCCAGCTTTCTCTAGAAAAAGGAAAAGATTTTGATTATGCTGTTTTAGGGATTCCTATCGACGTATTAGGCGGTAATGAAGGTATTTGTAAAGAAATCATTGATAACAATGAAGCATGGAGTGAGATGTATGCCCATGTAAAAAGTATCCCTACCATGTCTATGCAATTGTGGATCAAACCTACATTAAAAGAATTGGGAATGCATTTACCAGACTGGGGATTCCCAGAAGGGGCTTTACCTAATCTGGTCACCTATGCCGATCCACAATATTCGTTCATTGATATGTCACAAGTATTGCCTTATGAAGACTGGAATGACAATAAACCAGGGGTGTTAATATACTACACCGGATCATTTTTAGATCCAGAAGTTATACCTCCGTTTTCAGATCACAACTATCCGCATGAGCAATTAGAACGTATTATGCGTGTTTCGGAACAATGGTTGAGAGATAAAATGGGGTGGTTTTTCAAAAAAGCCACAACATTGGAGTATCCCGAAGGGATGAGGCTTGATGTTATCTATGATTTCTCTAAAACTGCAAAAACAGATTATGCCAGGTTAAAAACACAGTTTTTTAGAGCTAATGTAAACCCCACAGATAGGTATACATTGTCTCTTCCTGGCTCTAACAAATATCGTCTAAAAGCAAATGAATCAGGCTTTGACAATCTTATCATCACTGGTGATTGGATTAATTTTGGTGTCAATGTAGGATATTATGAAGGGGCAATTGTCTCTGGTCTTCAAGCTGGACAGGTGGTCCTTGATAAACTTGGTCTGCCAAGCGAAACTGAGATTTTTAGTGGGGTTAAACTCAAATAATAAACAGCATACATACATTAAACAAAAAAATGGGTCGACTACCAATTGTAGTCGACCCATTTTGATGATTTCCCTTTGAAGAAAATATCCAAGCCTTACTCTTCTTTGATCACCAATCGGCAACTTCTTTAATAAAACTCTCGTACAAATCAGAAGACTTATTAGGACATCCTCCATAATTATGTATTCCAATAGCCACAGCCCTATTCTTTAATAATGCTCCGCCACTTTGTCCCCCAAAGGTATCTGCATAGTATTGAAACCTTCCCGACGTCTTGATTAAGTTATCTGTCATTCTGTACTGAAAAAGCCCATTATCCCTATCTCCAGGATATCCACAGATTTCCCCATAATTGGAATCCTCTATAGAGGGTATAATAAAATCTTTAAAAGGTACAGGTGTATTCAGTTTAATAGCCCCCATATCATAACGAGTAGATTTATTATCTACCCAACCCTCAGTAGCTGCCAGGCTTATAGCTTCATAACGCCCATAGGGTTCAGATAATCCAGATTTGGCAGGTATTACGATTATGTTTTCTTTCCATCCTCCGGATCTATGATTAAAAACACAATGACCTGCAGTATATAATTTATCTTCAGAAACCAACCATCCAGACCCAACATAGGTTCTTCCATTGGTTGCCTTCATATACAATTTGCAAATTGCAATGTATGGTAGTTGGTTTGTTGATACTACTTTTTGGCGTTGATCAATTCCGCATAAGGATTCTGCTGTAGGTTCATTTTCTGGCTCAACCCAAGGTTCTGTTGTAATTTCTGATTCGTTTATTTCATTGATATTTCCATTTAATTCGTGAAAGACAAGTTTTTCCATCTTACTAAGAAATTAGTTTATTACAAAGGCACTAAACACATAAAGAGTCAAGAGTGTTGATGAGTAGTTTCAAGGCATCTCGCCACTTTTTTGGAATTAAAGGAATGTTGGCTATTAACTTAACTATACTCCCTATTTTACTCCAAATCTCACATATTTTTGAAGTAATATCTAATGATTCTTGTTGTACATGGGATTCTAATTGATCCAAGTTCAAACTTTCAATTTCTTTGTTTACTGATTCAAATGTTAGTTCTGACATCTTTTTAAATTTTATAGATTAATAGTGCAACTAAAGTATAAATCACTACTAGTCAGAACCATACCCGTTAAAGGGTATATTTAAAGTATTTGTAAAGAGTATTCCTCAAATTAATAAATTTTATCTGTTAACTAGAGGTTATCTTTTTTATATGCGGAAGGTGTTATGCCTTCGAATTTCTTAAAGGCACTATTAAAAGAAGAAAGGCTACTAAAACCAGTATCAAAGGCAATCGCTGAAATGGTGTAGTTTTTATTTTTCTGGTCTAACAGCTTTTTCTTTGCATCTTGTATTCGATAATAATTAATGTAATCATTAAAGTTTTGTTTGGCATATTGGTTTATAACTTCGGAAGTCTTTTGCGTACTTTTTCCTATCAACTTGCTTAACCAAGAAAGTGACAACTCTGATTCGAGATATAATTTTTCTTTGGTAATCATAGCCGATATTTGATCAAATAGCAATGCATTATCGTTATTTTCGAACACCCTGCCATCAATGTCTGTTGCCTTTAACTGAAACGCTTTATAGCTTAAAAAGTAAACCACCATAGAATACATGATTGGTCCAATGATATAGGGTATTGTATTTTCAATAATATTTAAACAATAGGAAATCCAAATTATTACAAAACCGATAATAAGAGTAAATAACCATTCAAATATGGCTTTTTGAAATTTTGTCTGCACCTTACCTTTATACATCCTTTTCACTTTTTTAAGCGACCAATATGAAATAAAAATATAGAATGCAAAATGTAGATAAATAAACATTAAGATACTTCCAAATATGATTACGGCTTGTCTATTATTCGTATCAAACCCGTTTTTCGTTATAAAAAAACTAATTACGAATACTGAAGAAAAAGGAAGAAGTTCTAAAAAGTAGTGGTTTGCCATTTTAAAATTGGATTGGGTCATGGACAAAACATACCATCGTAAAAGTGGACCTATGAGTAATAAAAAAGCTAAGCCCCAAAAAATAAACATAGGTTCTAGATCATCCCCAAAATGTAGTAATACAGATTTTCCAATTCTAAAAGCCATAAAGATTAGAATCAAGCCCAACAAGATGTTTGATGTAGTTTTTTTCTTCTTGAGAAAACATACGTAAACTGCAACCAAAATTCCATGCAAAAGCCCTGCACTACTAACAATTATAAGAAGTATATCTAAAAAAACCAATGATCTATTTTTCTCAAATTTAGTTATATTTTCATTTTCTCGGCCTCACAATGTTTTGCAAAAGAGACTAGACCTATCATATCGATAAAATTTCCAATTTCACCTTTCATAGCTGCCACTATGCCATGTTTGGCAATTAATATTCTTTTAAAAGGCTTGTTTTCTTTTAAAATTAGCTGAGAAATAACTTCTTTGGCTTTCTTCTTTCCTTTTGCTTTATAAACAGATAATACTTTCTCTGCATTTTCTTCATCGGTAATTTCACGATGTTTAGGCACATATCCCATTTGTTTGACCATAGCTTCGGCCAACACCCAAGTAGACCAAGGGTTTTGACCCGTAATTAAATTCTCATCATGGCTCATTTTTTCCAGGTACATACTCCCTTCGTTAAACTTAGCTCCTTGAGCAATCATCTTGTCTTGCAAAAGAAACGGGAATATTTCTTTGGCTTCTGGTATTAAAAGCAATTCCTCTTTGTTTGTAAATCCACTTACCATTTTATTTTCCAAAAGATAGTTTCCATCATCCAACATTACATTAACCAAAGCGGCAGGACCATGACAAACGGCACCTACTACCTTATTAGATTGATATAATTTTTTTATAATATGTTGAATATCTTTATTATCAGGAAAATCAAACATAGCTCCTTTTCCACCAGCAAAAAACACGGCTACATAATCTTGGGGTATAATGTCTTTAACTGGCACCGTATTACTTGTTTTATATTGCGCAAGAGTATCGTTTAAAAAAGCATAATCAAAAGCTCCCATGTCTTCATCATCAATAATAACCGGAGGCTTCCCTCCTAATGGGCTTGCTATATCAACCTCAAAGCCATTAGCTCTAAAGACATAATAGGCACGTGCCAATTCTGATAACTCATATCCTGTTCTTTTCTCGGTATTGCCCATTTTAGACGTACTGGTGACAACTGCCAATATTTTGCCTCTTGTAGGGATGATATTTTCTGACAGATATGGTAAATCTGTTACTAAAGAAGTTTCTAATTGAGTGTTTTTAGGTGGAATTAAGCTTTTAAACCACAACCCAAATGAAATTAAAATTATGACCAACCCTAACACTGAAACTCCTGCCCATTTTAGAACTTTATATTTTTTAAACATAGTATTTGCTTTTATAATTTGGTGTGAAATACGCTATTATTCCTTATAAAAGCTGTCGAAATGATCATTCCGTCAGAGTAAAAATTATTCAGTAACTCTGAAAAACATAAAATCAGTGTTATAATTAAACAATTTATAACACTGATTTTCTCATTAAAGCTTATCCTAACTACTTTACATATTCGTCTATGCTCATTTTTCTACTTCTATTGTTTGCTTTTTTAACAGCAAGAAGCATCTGATCTAATGTATTTCTGTCGAGAAGTTTTCCATTAGTAATCACAGCTTCGATTGTTTTTGTGTTACTAATATTCTCAAGAGGATTTTTGTTTAATAAAACAAGATCTGCTGCCAAACCGATTTCTATAGCACCCGTATTATGTTGCATCCAATCACTAGCATTTTTTGTGGCTATTTTTAATATTTGAGAGTTATCAAGACCAATTCTATGAAGTGATTCTAACTGATCAAGAAAAGAAAAACCGGGTACAGTTCCAGAACCATTAGAATCTGACCCTGTTACAACATGCACTTCATGATCAATTAAGGTTTTTGTCATAATAAAAACAGCTTTGGCATAAGCACCCCAAAAAATCTTGGCTTTCTTTCGACCTTCCTTATTTTCGTTATCCGGATTTTCAAATTGATTGCTTCCAGGAAACCATCCCCTGGCATATCTTGATCCTTCAATAATACCAGGATTAGCATATTCTATTTCAATTTTTTTAAGAAAAGCTTTCAAATCCAAATCCTGTTCAAGAATCAACTCATAATAATTTGAGGTTGAGCATACCGTAATATGGTTCTTTTTTAAGTTGGTGGCAATAGTATTTGCTTGTTCTTGTAAATATGTAAAATAGGATTCTACATTATCATAAAAAATAGAAGACATTCCGCCAAAGTCTTCAAAGGTATTTTTAGTAATTTCTTCTACATGGGCTAATCCAGATTGTCCAGAAGTATATAATCCCTCTAAACCAACATCAAAAGGTAAATGTCCAGTTACTGGAATATCTTGTTTTTGAGCTTCATCTATAATTGCATAATACACTTCTTTGCTTGGAGCGTATGATTTTATGGCATCATATCCTTGTTCTTTAAATTTCTTAACTGCTTTTCGTGCCGCTTTAGGAGTATTATAATACCGAGAACCAAATATGGTATTTATTTTAGCTCTAAAATCTTTTCTGGTACTCATTCCTCCGGCAGCTACATAAATTTTTGGACTAAGTGAGCCATTACGAGCCTCTTCTCTCCATTTTAGATATAAATTATCCCCTTGAGAACTCATATTAGCTATGCTTGTTATACCATTGGCCAGATACAGTAGCAAATCATTTTTACTACGATGTAAATGCGCATGTGCATCAATTAAACCAGGAATCAAATATTTTCCGGTTCCATCTATAATGCTATACTCGTTTGTCACTATAGTATCTTTGCTTATGCTAATAATCTTATCCTCTTTTATAAATATGGTAAGACTATCCTTCATTTCGGTGAAATCTGAAGACAGCACATTTACATTCGTAATTGCCAACGGAGATTGCGAAACATTAAAAATTGAAGAATCGACTACTTCTGTTTTACTACCAGTATGATGTTTGATTTGTGATGTAACATAGATGTAAGAAATAACAATACCAGTAATTAATACCAACACTATCCCTAATATCCATTTTTTGATTGATGTTCGTTTCATACGACAAATTATTTGATTGATTATTAAAACGTACAAAAGAACAGTTAATCAAGCTATTTTGGGTCTCACTGCTTCTAAAGAGACAAGAAAACAGCATTATTTAAGACCTGCTTTAAACTCTGATGGGGATTGGCCGGTTTCCTTTTTGAATATCCTGTAGAAACTCGCCTTTGATTTAAAACCGCAATGGTAAGCAATGCCTTCTATCGTATATTCTTTATATATGGGTGAAGTAATTAGTTCTTTAAATTCTTTTATTCGATATGAATTAACAAAATTATAAAAAGAAGTTTCTATATGCTGGTTTAATAATGCAGATAATTTTTTGTCGGTAATTCCAATACCATTAGCAAGCTTACTTAGTGTTAATTCTTCATCCAGATAAGGCTTTTCTTTTTCCATATAACGTATTAATAGCTCTTCCTGCAAAGAAAATTCTGATTCCTGTTGTTTGGTAATTACCCCTTTATTCGAATTGATAATAGTATTATTCTCTAACAAGAAATAAGGAACTAGGACTTTAGATTGCTTTATCCCATAGTATGCCCCATAAAATATAGAAACCGAAGTAAATAACATTATTGTGTTCTGGGTCCTCCATCCCAGCCTCTCAAAAAACATGTTATAACTGGCAAAAAAGAAATCAGCAGAAACTACTACCAGTGAAGCTATTAGAAGATATCGCACCCAAATAAAATTGTTTTGTTGAATATAAGAATAGCTGCACTTTAAAGCTTTCTTGAACTTGTAAAAAGTTTTAAAACTTATAAATATATATACCAAAAATATGATATCAAGCAATACACGTTTTAATGACAAGTATTCTTCGATAATATTCTTGTAATCCACAAAATACGATTCAGTAACCACTCCTATTAGATATGGAAGCGACACAAAAATCATAAAAAGAGCAAAGGGCACTAAATGGATCATCATGCGTTTCAGCACTTTTTTATCATCTAAAAACAAAGATTGTATATAAAAAAGCAATAGTGGCGCCAAGGCAAGTTTAATCCCCTGGGTGGGTAAAATGCTAACCCTTAACAAAGTGGTGACCTTATGTATAGAAGCATAAGACTCTAATATTACAAATATTAATGCGCCAAAAAAGGCGATCAAAATTGATTTGTGTAGTCCACGATCTTTAGACTTATAAAGAATATAAATATAGACACTTGCAAAAAGCATTCCTGCGATGAATAGAAAATCGTAGACTAATTTCACCTATAATTTTTGCTCCAAATATAAGTAGTAAAAATTTTTAACACTACAATGCACTTGATTTACCCATAATAAACTTAGCAAGATGTTAATTAAGAAGAGTTTAAGAAAGAATATTGTAATTTACTAGGTACAAAAAAATGATCAATTACTATACTAAAATATTACCCTTTGTTGTTGTACTTGTCGCTTTCTCTTTGCGAACTTGTACAAAAGACACGGGCACTTCTGAAATCGTAGATATCACATCAAAAACAGATTCAAAAATCGATAATTCTACAGCAGATACAGGTTCATTCGAAGAATGCTCTGAAATCACCAGAGGTGTCCTTATCACCCATTGTGGTAGTTGTCATCAAAGCTCGCTGGAGTCTCATAAAACAGGGGCAATCAAGGTATTTGATCTTGATAAAAAGGTAGATTGGCATACATCTTTAGCACTTGAGAATCTTGAAGGAATCACCAGTCGCACAAAAAATAAAAGTAGCATTTCTGATCTGCAGAAAGAAGCTATTGCGACTTTTTTAGAGTTGAAAGCGCTACAGTTGAAGGAATGAAACTTCAATAATAACATTGGAGTTTGATAGTAAACCTCTCCTCATACTTATGTATTACGTAAGTTTTCTTATCAGTTATTCCGCCTCATATTAATTTTTTTTTCATTTCACAACTACAAATAAGTACTTCACCCTTCAGCAAAAAATAACATCCAAAGTTTTGTTTATCATTATTTAACAGATTTTCCTAAAATGTTAATTTTCACACTACGTGATGACCTCCAAATTACTATTGTTTTTTCACAAAACGCAATTAATCATTTGAAAAACAATATTTTACGATACAAGAAAGATGAGATTCTAATACCAAAAAAAATCAGATTTGAACGTTGAGTTACCATAGTGTTTGTTTAATTTTAACATATAACTTTTAAAACTAACACAAATGAAATCAACTTATCTAGCGACCTTCGTGTTGCTATGGGTCACTGTGATGACCTATGGGCAAAAAAATGAAAACAAAGCCTTTTATCATGGTAAAATTTCATCAGTCGAGTATGTTTCACCAATGTCTTCAAGACCAAATGATCTTATTCCATCAGACAATTCGTTTAAAGAAGCAAAAGACAAACGGTCTCAAGGCAATCCTGTTGTTTCCGGTAAAGATCCGCAGACTACCAATGATTATTTTACGCTAACCAAAAATCAAAAGTCACAAAGTAGACAATCCAAAGCACCTAGTCTTGTATTTGATGGATATACATCGGGATCGCAACCAACTGATCCTTCTGTAGCTATTGGTCCAAATCATGTATTTGTGGTTTTCAACACCGGTTTTACTATTTATGACAAATCAGGGAATCAACTTTTAGGTCAAACAGCGCCTAACCCTGCTATATTTCCTTCGGGAGGATGTTGTGATCTTACCGTTTCTTATGATAATGCGGCAGACCGATGGGTCGTTTCCTTTTTGGGATCAGGGGCACAAGTAGCAGTATCTGATGGTCCTAACCCGTTAACCGCAGGATGGTTTGTATATAATATTTCTGCCATCAATGATTATCAAAAATTATCGGTTTGGAGTGATGGATACTATATAACAGATAACACGAATAGTAGTAATAAATTATGGGCGCTAGAAAGAGATGCGATGCTAGCAGGGGATCCTAACGCACAAATTATAGGCTTTAATCTTCCTGGGATAGCGACTAGTGGATTTTTTAGCCCACAAGCATTAAATGTAACCGATGGTAATATGCCTGCTCCTGGAGGCGCTACCATTGTATATATGCAGGATAATGCATGGTCTGGAGTATCTGTCGACCACATCAAAGTTTGGACTGCAGATGTAGACTGGAATAATACCAATAACTCCACCATATCAAACCCCACAGAAATCACAGTAACACCTTTTATTGGGGTATTTGATGGAGGAAGTTTCTCTAACTTGCCACAACCAGGTGGAGGAGCCACTATTGATGCATTGCAAGCTACCATTATGAATCAGGCGCAATTCAGAAAATTTCCAACCCACAATTCTGCCGTATTTAACTTTGTTGTAGATACCGATGGTGGATCTGGTAAATTGGCTGGTGTTCGTTGGTATGAATTTCGTCAAAGCGGTGATAACCAACCATGGTCTCTATATCAGGAAGGAACGTATACCGCTCCAGATGGCAGACATGCCTGGAACGCAAGTATGGCCATGGATAGCCAAGGAAATATAGGTTTGGGATATACTTCTATGTCGGGTCCAAGCACATCATCAACCGTAAGAGTTAGCTCTTATTATACGTCAAGGTTAAGTACCGACCCCTTAGGTGTAATGACCGGAACTGAACAACTGATTGCAGCCGGAACCGGAAATATACCAAGTTTCCGCTACGGAGATTATAGTAAAATGGATATAGACCCATCAGACGACTCTTCGTTTTGGTTTATCAATGAATATTTTAATGGTGGACGTAAAGGAGTGGTAGGAAAGTTTCAAGTACAAGCTGGGCCTCCTGATACACAGGCTCCTTCGGCACCGTCTAATATAGTAGCCAGTGCTATCACTAGCAATAGTGCTACATTGAACTGGACCGCTTCTACCGATAATGTAGGCGTTACTCAATATAATATATCTGTTAATGGTAGTGCTGCTGGTACATCAACCAACACTTCATTTGCACTAACCGGGCTTTCTCCATTAACCACGTATAATGTTTCTATTACTGCACAAGATGCTGCTGGTAATGTCTCTAATGCTGGCACGACTTCGTTTACCACTATAGATGGAAGTAGTGTAACCTATTGTGATTCTGCCAGTACCAATGTAAGTGATGAGTTTATTAGTCGTGTAGAATTAAATACAATTAATAACGCTTCTGGAGCTCAATTCTATTCTGACTTTAGCAACATTTCTACGAATTTAAGCGAAGGTCAGACTTACAGTATTACAGTCACACCCACTTGGACAGGAACAGTCTATGCCGAAGCGTATGCGGTTTGGATTGATTATAATAACAATGGAGCTTTTACAGATTCAGGAGAATTGGTATGGTCCAAATCTCCTTCTACTGATGCTACTAATACCGGTTCTTTTACGGTACCAACAGGGACTTCTTTAACTTCGGTACGGATGAGAGTTTCTATGAAATATAATGGGATACCTACCTCTTGTGAAACATTTACTTTTGGAGAGGTTGAAGATTATACGATTAATCTTCAAGAAGGCAATGGTGGACCCGGTGGTGGTGTCATAGCGGCATACTTCTTTGAAACAGGTTTTGATGGATGGACCGATGGCGGAAGCGATTGCGCAAGAATTAATAATAGTGCTCGTGCTTTTGAAGGTGATTTCTCGATTAGACTTCGTGATAATAGTGCCTCTTCTAATGCTGTGTCGCCTACTTTAGATTTAACTGGTAATACAGAAGTTTCAATAGAGTTCCATACGTTTGCCGTGGGTATGGAAAACGGAGAAGACTACTTTGTTGAGTTCTTTAATGGATCCTCTTATGAAGTAATAGGTCAATATGTTACTGGTACAGATTTTAATAATGGTTCATTTTTTACAGATACTATTGTGATGAATGCTTCAAACTTTAATTTTAATGCCAACAATAGATTCCGTATTCGTTGTGATGCTAGTGTAAATAACGATCAAGTATATTTTGATCAAATCATAGTTTCTGGTGATAATGCAAGGTTTCAGAACCCTATACCAACAAAAAAACCAGAGAACGGAACCGAATTACGAACGTTTACAGAAAATGCTCTTAAAACTATTAATCTCTATCCAAACCCAGCAAGTACGCGACTAAACATCGAAATTAAAGCAGGAAGTTTTGAAGAAATAACGATCTTCTCCTCTGCCGGTGCTATAGCCAAGAAAATTAACCCTAATCAGGATGTACTTTCTGTAGATGTATCAGAATTTGCGTCTGGAATGTACTTTGTTAGATTTGTTTCTAAAGGATTGGCAGTAACAAAACGTTTTATCAAACGATAAATATGTAAATTAAATATATTTCCTAATTAAAAAGCTGTCTAAAAGTTTTTAGACAGCTTTTTTGTTTTTGGTTGTATCAAACTCTGGTTAGTTGTATTTAACTAGATGCAAGAATTTAGTTCTAAAAAGCCGTTAATTTGAAGTGCCCCCAAAAAGTTAGACACTATTTGGGGGTATTTCATAGTAGCCTCTCGACTCTACTCAAGACGACATGGAGAAAATCACTCTGACGGATGTTTTTTTTATATCGAACGCATATTATTTATGTAATTGTTTTGCTTTTGCAAATGCATTTTTGGCATCATCAACTTTACCGGCTGCTTGTAGTGCCTCACCAAAACTTTTCCATATTTCTGGAGAATCTGGATATAATTTTGCCGTCATATTATATACATATAAAGCGCCATCATATTGTCCTTGTTTCAGTAATAACTTGCCTATACGGTTAAACTCTTTATTAAAGGGTATGTGTGCATATAATGGATCTTTTACAATTCGGGCTGTGTCCTTTGCCAACTGTTCCATCTTGCCAGCCATGAATAATTTTGTAAAATGATCCATAGGATCAATGATTACATTATCGATATCCATCTTCATAGCAAGATCTAATACAGGGTCTTCATTATTACGATATTCGTCAAAGGTCATTTCTTTTCCGAAATGCGGTATTGTAGCATCTTTATTTTCCCATTGCGGCATATCCTGCCACCATGCAAAGGATAAATATGCTTTTATTTTCGATTTGGGTAAAACAACAGGAGATGTATCGCCATAAAAGTTTTTGTTTTCAGCAGTGGCCTCTCCAATCATTATGGCTTCGGTATAATTTTCAATCTCATTGGTTAGATTTTGACAGGCCGAAAATGTATTGCGACCAATGATATAATAAAAGGCTCCTCGTTTATTTATATTGGGTCGCGCCAATAATCCTTTAATTAAAGGAGGATTGTTATAATTGTTACCTCCCCCATTAAGGCGTACATCATACACTAGTTTTTCTACCTCATTGGTATCGATAAATGCAAAAAGTCGCTTATAAAAACCTTCTAGCGTTTCTGAGTTATGATTGAAAACAGAACTTTGGCGTACGTACACTGTTTTGGTGTCTGCTTAATACTCATAGTAATAAAACTTTTCATTTAAATGCTTAAGATACAAAGGTGTTTTGTCATTTTTTCTAGCACTCAACCACATGTCATTAGGAATAGTTAAATTATAATCTCTAGACAAATCCTTTAATGGAATTGTTGGAAAGGTATACTCAAAAACGTTTCCTTCTTTTTCTAAAGTTAATGTTACTTTATCTGAAAGTTTAGGAATCACCCTTTGCGCATGAAGTACTGTGGGAACCGTTAAAAATCGTAATCCATAGGCTTTAAAATATTGATCATTTTCTACAGGAACAACTGGCCGAACGGCAGAAAGCGCTTTTTCAATTTCCATTCTCTCTACCTTTAATACCTTGGCTCCTAATGCTTTTTGATGAGCTTTTTGCACACCCTCGATATAAACACCATCTTTAAAATGATAAAGATTTACAGGTAACACCCCGTATTTGGCTACAGTGCCAAATGTAATTTGAGTATGTCCATATTGAAACATTGAAACAATTCGAGATAAGCCAACTTTTATTTCGTGTTCTTTAAGGTTTGGGATTTGATTATGAAGCTTTTCGACTTCTGCATCCCATTCTTCTTGTTTTATTTTCTTGAATAAAAAGGGAAAATTATTATGTACTTCTTTTTGTAAAAACTTCAGATCTTCTTGCCATTGTGAATCAGTAATGGTTTCTTGAGCAAAAGATTCAAAATTGAATAAAAGAAATATACTCAATAAGAGCGTAATAAAAGATTTTGTTTTCATTATACTAAATATTTTGATTGATGTTGTACTAGTATATTTGACAATAAGTGATGACTTGTGTTACAATAATTTTATTTTTTATTCTAAAATCGATAGGAGACTGTTTTTTCTTTCACTTTAAACCCTTCAGATACCACCAAAAAAATAATCTTCTAATTAATTATCAAATCTTAACAGATTAATCACAATAAAAACTACATGGTTTCTCTTTTTTGCTTGCGCTTCATAAGTAAACCAAGTATTGGTACCTGAATCCAAAAAGAATAATAGAAAAAAGTTAGATAGCAGTACTTGGGTATAAAATGTAACCCTTCTCCTCACAATATTCCAATAAAAATCAAATCATAAACAAACAGTAGTACGGATTAATTACCCTAAAAGTATATACAAAGAAGCCTCCTTTAAAAGTAGAATATGAGTTAACCTCTTTTGGACAAACGTTGGTTCCGGTGCTCATCTCAATTGCAGAATGGGGAATGATGGTCACTAATGAGAAAGGGGAAATCATTGCTAATCCTTGAATGTCTTAAATTTTAGTTGTTTTTAACCTTCGTTTACCCCTATTAATTATCTCTTAAAAAGTCTGCCGTTATTGGTCGTAGTTTTATAACTTCATGAAAATATATTGAAGTTCTTCTTCATAATTTGTTTTGCCGTTATTCTTCTATTTAATATATTACAATTGTTTGTTTAATATAAGTCCCCATGAAAAATATAAGCTGTTATCTATTGTTTTTTTTAGGAATTTTATTCATTTCCTGCAGCAACGAAAATTTGGATTCTGATTCAGGTGGTTCAAATTCTGGAGCAGATGAAGAGAACCTCGACGCCAATGGATTACCTGAGATGCTCTTTGAAGCCCAATTACCCAATATACCAAACAATAATGAATATACTATTGATTTAACTCAATGGGATATCCCCAGTAATGGCACAAATGCAATAAAAACTACAGCCAATTTACAAGCAGCAATTGATTGGGCTCACCAAGAAGGTTATAGTCGTGTTATTCTACCTAATGGCGAATACCTGGTTGGCGAAGATGTGAATGATATCTACCAAGGCGGTATTGAGATTCATGGTGATACAGAATTTGTATTCAGTGAAAATGCCGTTTTGAGAATAGATACTAATAACAAATGGAATTATTGTGTTATCAGCCTAGACGGAAATAATATTATCATTCGAGGAGGTACCATTATAGGAGATCGTGATACACATATCTTTACTCCTCGTGAAACCGACGGAAGTACAGTTCATGATGAAGGTCATGGTATCTGCGTATGGAATGATAGTAATCAAGTACTAATTCAAGACATGAAAATGCATAGTTTAACCGGGGATGGTTCTCTGGTAGTAGATGCAAAAGACGTTACTTTTAAAAATAATAACATCTATAACAATAGACGACAAGGTATTTCTATTGTTGGTGGTATTCGTATAGAAATAAGAGATAATGAAATCCATCATATTAACGGAACAACTCCGCAATTTGGCGTAGATATTGAAGGTCCCGGCCGTATTGATGAAGATATTTTGATACAGAACAATTATTTTCATCACAATACAGGGGGAGATATTGTAAATGCAACTGGAGAAAATGTATATATTTTGGATAATGTAATGGAACAGGGTGATGGAAACACCTATGTCGATGGTCCCATTGTAAGTTGGCATACCACCCATAATATTATTGCAAGAAATACCATTACAATGGTAACGGGATCGGTTAACGGAAGGTTGGGTTATATTCAGTATTCAAGCGGAGGGGAAAAAGGTCATAATCGAGCTACCTATGTACATGAAAATGTTTGTAATAGCTGCGGCATGTATATGTACAAAAGTTCTGATGCCGATGTACGCCGTAATAAGTTTCTTGGTTACTTTTTGGCCTTTAGCGAATTTGACGATGTAGTATTAGTAGATAACCTGGTCACTTATTCTGAAGATCACCCTAATCTTAGATTTTGTTGGACGTATCGTTTCAATGATGTTACAGGTTTTGCAAGTGGAAATTATGTAGAAGATACGCTTGAAGAAATTCCTTTATCCGATACTACACCTTATTCTATGCAGTGTGTGATAGATGGGTTTTAAAAAAGTAAAAAGGGGTTACTATTTACTTTTTGTTTCTTTAATGCGATAACAACTTTTGTATTCATTTTTTGTCTTTATTCTCTTCAATTAATTTATCATCTTTCCATACGCCCTGGGTTACAATTTTACCATCTTTACCATAAAACACTCCTTCTCCATCACGTTGATCATTTTTCCAATGCCCGGTATATTTTTCGCCATTAGGCCAAAAATAGGTACCCATCCCATTACGGCGATCATTTTGATATTCTCCTTGGTAAGATTCTCCATCGGGCCAATAAAAAGATCCTTCACCATGTCTTAAATTGTCTTGCCACTCTCCTTCATACCTACTACCTGTGTCAAAAAGAGCAATTCCATAACCATTAGCTTTATTGTTACGAACCTGACCCACATAATGCAATTTATGCTTTTTGGTATTCTTAAATGTGAGATATTGCCCTCCTGATTTTTTTTGCAATTGCTTTTTCATACGGCTAAGTTGTACCCTTGTCTTTTCTAAGACAAAATTCAATGAATCATATCTGCGTATTTCAAAAGGAGTCGCAGCATAGTTGGCATTTATCGAATCCAATTTTTGTTGCTCATCCGAAATAGAATCATTGATACTTGTTCCTATACTGAAATCCATTAATTGTTGTGCCAGCTCAATTCGAAGTTTAACATCTGTACTAAAATTATCTACTACGGTATCAAACTGCTTTTTATAGGCATCAATTGCAGATTTGTATTGCCCTTTTACCAACATCGAATCTATTTGTAGCAGCTTATTTTGAAATGCAATCTTACTCGCTGCTTGAGTTTCTTTAATCTGGCTTTCTTTTAATTTTTTATGTAATTTTTTGGTTTGGAACATACTAAAAACAGCTCCAATGATTGCTATGGTAAGTAAACCATATAAAATACGATTCATTTTTTTGGTTCTCATTGTTCTTAACTATTGGTTAACGGTTAATACACATTAGTCATCCAGATGAATTGCTGGTAGTTTATTCTTAACTTTTCTGAAATCAGGTGAAAAATACACATGAAACCTGGCGGTCCAACTTTGTTTATAAATACCTGGATTTGCCAAAGTTTGCCCTTGCGAATACATAATTCCGGCCGCCAACGTTATTCGCGGAGTAAGAATATAACCAAATGAAGCATGTAAACGAAGATCTTCAAAAGGACTTCCTACCACAGGCTTACCACTTTGCATAATCAATTCGGCTTCTGGAGAAATATAGAAGGTTTTGGGTTGTAATTTATGAGAATTTACTGGAATTTTCACTTTGAACATATATCGCCACCTGTTTCTGAATTCATACTCACTATCGTCAGCAAAATCCTGCGTCCATCGATGCTCTATACGAATTCGATGATAGAACATCATCGTAGAAATGGGCATCGCAAACATGTATTGATGCCAAATTCTCCATTCGGGAACCAAATTCCTATCAACAGAAGACGCATCAGTATTAAAGTTCAGTCTTAATACTCCTCCAAGACTAAAATTAAACTTTTTTGAGTAGATATAACCTATTGCATGCCGGTTATACACTTGCGCTACTTGTCCTACAAAAGGAGTACTCTCTGTTTCTTCAAACCTGAAATGAGTTTGAGCCACCCAAAATAATCGTTTAGAAACCCTAATATTTCCGTAAGTATTTAGCCAAAGCTTGGTAGTAGGTTCTTTAAATTCTGATTCTAAGGGCAAGACTTCTTGTGCCTGTACAGAAAATGCATAACAAACACAAAGAACACATACAACACTATATCGAACACAGTTTTTTATCATGTGTTAGTTCTTTTCAATTTGGGAATTTATAGAAAGACGTTCCAAAATAACCAAAGGATCATCTTCTTTTCTTAGTTTACGCTCAAGTTTTCGGGTGTCTTCATCCCTTAATTCTAGCATTCTATCATAAGTGGCTTCTACAAGATTTATCCATTGTTCGGTTTCTTCACACGGCAAGCCATCTTCTATTCTTTTTAAATAATATGGAATCAAAACATCTTCGTATGCCATAATAAGACGTTTTTTAATGGTTTCATTCATGATTGTTGCCGTGAATGGATTCCATACAGCATCTTGGTACTTTGATCTTATATCATATTGTTGCGCGGGTAATTTGGAAATTGTTTCTCCCACCTTGTCCAATTTCTCAAAACACTGTACCAATTCGCGAGCATAATCAAGCTTTGCTTTCACATCATTGATACTTGAGTATTTACTTAGCTTATCTTCGGTATCTTTCTTAATATTTTGAAGCGTATTAAAAAATACCGGTGGTATGGTATCGGCTCTCAAAGAATCACTTAATTGATCCAAATAATTACGTTGAGCAATCATCTTTTTTTCCAAGGCTATGGCTTCCTGTTCTCGCTCTTGTTTGGTTATTTTTTTGGCTAGTATCTGTTGAATAGAATCCAAACGATACAATGTTTTATGTGATAGATTCTTCACTGAAATTAAGGAATTTCCATTCACTCCTTTTTCAATTTTATGTACATCTGGAACTCCATCAGGCCAAATTTTGGAAAGAAGTTCCTTTCTTGAAACAAAAGAAATTTTTTCTTCTTTATAAAAAGAAACAAGTTCTTCTAATGGGTCAAGAATTTTTTTAGAGATTACCTCAAGCGATTCTTCTAGGGAACGTACATTTTCATCGGATAACCTAAGAATAGTAAGTTGCGTATTACTTAATAAAGAATTACTAATGCCTCTAGATGACTCATAGTTCTTTGAAATGGAATCTAGGCGAACTTTTTCTATAGTCTCTAGAGGGAAATATGGAATCTTTACATTGAATTTTGATAAAAACGTGAATGAAGTTTTTTTCGATAAAATAGAATCAATATTCTTGTAATAACGATCATTTTGACTTAATAATCGCATAATTCCACCATCTACAAGTTTTTTAGAATCCTTTTTCTGTAGCTTTATTTTTAAAACATCGAGATATTTTTTATCCAGGGTAATAGTTTTAGTATTGGCCTTAGGTACATTATCAAATATTTTAATCTTCTCTATTCTTCCATTACCAGACCGAATCTCTACACTTTCCAATATACCCTCGTTGAAATTCCAAGATTCTATTTCATCAATATTCTCATCAGAATAAAGCGTCCATTTATCATGAGCTATTCCATTCCTTAAAAACATACCTACTAGTTCCTCCTTTTCATCTTCAATAGTAAAACTAAGTTGAGGAACCCCATTATTAAAATCTACTACACTTTTGAAAGTGAATTTATCAACCTGTGAATTTTTGATTTGCTGGACAACATACACCCATTGACCATCGGGTCTTCCGTTTTGGAATGTCCCGGACGCAATTTGCTGTGTGCCACTTACATTTACTAGATATTGATTATCTTCGACAGTACTCGCTTTATCTGTCTTAAATTCGTTGAATTGAAATTTCCAGAATCCGGATGGGGTATTATCCTTAAAATTTCCTTTTATTGAAAAAGAAATATCGCCCTTTTTCAATAAAGCTTCTAGATTAGAACTCTTTAATAAGAATGATCCATTAAGAAGGGTATCATTATTTGCGATTACATAATGATACGAGGCTTCTCCTTTATAAGTTCCGATTTGGGATGGTCCTTCATAAAGCTTTTTTTCTTGTCCACTTAAAACTATTGGAAGAGCAAGCAAAACTCCAAAGAGTATACGATATGACAAATACTCAAGTCTTAAAATTATCATAATTCAAAAGAACTAAAATTATTTGATACGACTTGAATTTACAGGAAAAATATTACAAAAAATATTGCTAAACCCTATGAAACATAACTAAGTATTTGCATTTTACTTGTATAAGCTTATTTCTATGATAAGCGAATTAGTTTGAAGGTCGTATACTTCATTGCCTTATTATGAGTATACTTAAAAGAATTGCTAATTAATCTATCTTTTTTTCCACATAGGAATCAATACCAAAATTATAAATATGCAGTTCATTGCTTTTTTTACCTGCTGTTTCAAGAAACTTAAAACGTAATAGTTCATCACTAACAAAATGATCTTTAGGCTGTTGGATGCAAAGTAAATATAGGTTTACCAGGTATTTTTCCTTTTAGTTTGTTATCATCCAAACAAAGCATGATGACCTAGTAAAAGAGTAAATACATCCATTCGTACTTTTTCTAAACGGAATTTTAGAATACATTAGCATATACAAGGCAAAATCATATTCTAATTAATTTTTCGGGTAACTATCATCTGCAAATCACTTTTCCTTTCTGAAGCGCATATTGAGTATTGCCGATACGCCAACGCCCTGTATACAACTGTTGAGGATTAATAGGATATATTCCTTCTCCTCCATTGGCAAAATTCAATTGTAATGCAGGTCCGTTTTGGCCAGGTATCACTTTCCAGGTACCAAAATTAGAGCCATAATTAGCACCGTGGGCATTACCTCCATAATCCCCTTCTACACTAAAAGACCCTTCATAATTGACACCAAACCGACCATCTTTGCAAAAATTCACATACGTCATAGAACTCGCCATACTATCATTAAAAAGAGACGTGCGTTGGTAGTATACCAACTGGCTACCTGCAATCTGCTGCGCATATAATTCTAAATTACCCATCTTATTATTAGGTGTATCTTTAAAATATGGTGTTAGGTCTACGTTGTCTAATTCATGATCTTGGGACAAACGAAGATATTGATAGGTAACTCCCTGAAAGAGAACTATTAATTTATTCTTGCCTGAAGTAGCGCTAAAATCGTAATTTCCAATTTCGGTATAAACAATACCTTTCATTTCCTGTTGATGAACCTCACCTTTTAATGGAAAAACTCCATTTGATGTTTGCAAAGTCCCGTGAAAAGAATCTGTCATAGGCTTAAACCGTAATGTAAACGCTGCGTTGTGTGCTTTAAAAGTTCCTGTAAATTCAGTTTCCTGCCCATAAACCGCAGACAATAATAAAGTGATTATAGCTAAAACCAAAATCTGTAAATGCCGATAATTCTCCATTAAAGAGCAATAATTTGTATGAATAATTGGATTCTAATGTAACTCCTGATAAATATAACTAATCTTTATTTCTGTTTTTAAGTATAAGTAAAATTATAACCAATAGAATTAGCCCTAAAAGAAATGCATACCAAAAATTGAATGGTTTACTACTAGTTACAATTGCAAAAGGCGACAAACTGTTTACAACACCGCAAATGATATTATTATCTGTATCGATAGAGGTAGTAACGTCGATCCATTGTCCATTTTCAAAATGTAAAAGTTGCAGATCAGAGCTTTCACACGATTCATTATATTCGAGACATACTTCAATATTACCAGAAAAATTGGCGGTTGTTGTAATATTATAAAATTCGTTAGGATCACATATTGAAAAATTCCCACCGAACCCTGGTCCATTTTTTTGCTTGGTTACTGTTGTGGTTCCCGTACCATTTATCTGATCAAATTTTAGAGTACCGTTATTACTGCTAACTTCAACACTAGCACCAAGAGGAGTATTAACTGGATTGCTATATAGGATAATATCATTCATTATGTTTTCTGCAAAATCTGTTTGTATGTATACCTCTCCTATTCCATCATCAAGATCTTCAAAAGCACATTGTGTATACCCCCCATTTCCAGTTACCTCAATCGACGGATTTATGTCGATTAAATTACCTGGGGTTGCATTGTTAGTTTCTTTGTATGCTTTAACAACACTATAGGGCTTTGTGGTGTTAGGCCTTGGGTCTTGATTATTTCTTGCTCTAAGGCTAATTTTGGGTATTGTTTTATACACCCAAGTATCCGAATTGTTAATATCAAAACCAAAAGCAGTCATATCTACAAATCGAAATAAAAACTTTCCACTAGGGCAATTGGTACATGTTGGATTCGAGCAATTGTTATTTAAAAAACTATAGAACAAGACCTTATCTTGTACAACTTTATCACCACCAATCTTTCCATTTAAAGTTTCTATTACAAATAATGTTTCATTCGGGTCATTCGATGTTCCATTATTAACTCCATCAAGATCAACAGGAAACCCTTTCTTGTTTCCTTCACAAATAAACGTTGACGGGACTTTTATAGCCATATCATCTGAAGCCTTTGGAGGGTGTAACCCTTCAATTCCATAGGATACCGCGTCGATAAGCGTCCAATCTCCGGGAATTGTAGTATAGATGGTAATTTCTGAAAACGGCTCGGTTGTTATTATTCCAAAATACCGAACCACGTTGTTTGGCAAACTTTGAACAACTTCTTCTAAGATTCCTGTTACTCCGGTATCGGTTTTAAAAGATAGTGCTCCCTGGGTTACAGAGTTATTCCAGTCTACAAGATAGAAACCAAAAGTGTTTATTTGTGCCGATGAGCCTTGAAAATTAGAAAATCTAAACGATGATGGATTCTCTTCTGTACTTAGCGCTCCTGCAGAAAAGAAAATTGCTTGATCCCCATCTGCAGCATCTAACGAAGGGTCGGTGGTTGTATTCCATACTTGCATTAAACCTGAACCCCCTCTATCCATCTGAAAATTATCATTGATATCTGACGCCGGAATTTGAGTAAGAACTGTGGCACCTGTAACCGGAGTCATTCCTTCAAAACTTTCGGTAGTAACTGTTCCAGCATATTTGAGAAACTCTGTTCTGTCCTTAATGACACTTGCCTGAGCTATCAAATCAAAAAAAGACAAAAAAACAACTAAAAAGAGAATTAATCGTAGAAACTTAACCTTTGCATGCGTATACCTAATTTCCATAGTGTCGAATTTATAATGTTAATATCAATACAAGAATAATGGGGGTATACTTACTAATTCTAAAAGAGGGAGTCAATTCGTAATCAAAATTAGAATCTCTTGTTTGGATAGTAAAGAGGTAAATCACCCCTTCATGGAGGGTCGAAAACCTAAATTGGGCTCAATACATTTCTTTTGAAAAAGAATTAAAAAAAAACTCCAAGAATGCTCTTGGAGATTTTTTGTTTCCTATAGTCTTTACTTATTATTCTGTCATACCTTCAAGATCCAACATAAAAGCATAATATAATGCAGTACGTTTGTAACGAGCAAACCTTCCCGAGGCTCCTCCATGTCCGGTTTCCATATCACAATCCATAATCAACAGATTATCATCGGTTTTTAACTCTCTGAGTTTGGCAATCCATTTTGCTGGTTCCCAATATTGTACCTGACTATCCCAATAACCGGTTGTTATCAATATATTTGGATAATCCTTTGCCGCAACATTATCATAAGGCGAATACGATTTCATGTATTCATAATACTCTTTATCCTTTGGATTTCCCCATTCGTCAAATTCAAAAGTAGTTAAAGGAATGGTCTCATCCATCATAGTCGATACTACATCTACAAAAGGTACGGCGGCTACAACTCCGTTCCATAACTCGGGTTTCATATTAAGAACAGCTCCCATTAAAAGTCCTCCTGCACTTCCGCCATAAGCATACATATGTTTTGGGCTGGTATACCCTTCATCAACCAAATATTGAGCACTATCTATAAAATCTGTAAATGTGTTCTTTTTCTTTAAAAGTTTTCCATCCTCGTACCAGTGTCTTCCCATTTCCTGACCACCTCTTATATGTGCCATAGCGAAAACAAATCCTCTATCAAGTAAACTAAGCCTCGTAGAATTAAAAAATGGCTCTGTACTGCTACCATATGACCCATAAGAATATAGCTGTAATGGCGTGTCTGCACTCTTTTCGGTTCCCTTTCTATATACCAGTGATATTGGGATTTTTACCCCATCTCTAGCCGTTGCATATAATCTTTCTGACACATAATTGTCTTTGGAAAAATTGGGATCAACAACCTCTTGCTCCTTTAGGATTTGTTGCTCCTTGGTATCCATATTGTAATCAATGGTGCTATTTGGAGTAGTTAAAGAAGTATAGCCATAACGTAAAATATTAGTATCAAAATCCAAATTTGTAGTTGGATATGATACATAAGCAGGGTCCTTAAATTCTATATAATGATCATTGTCACCATTCCATTTCATAACTCGAATGGTTCTAAGGCCATTAACACGCTCTTGTAACACTAAATGATCCTTAAAAACAACAAAACTTTGCAATAGAATATCATCTCTATGAGGAATTACATCTGCCCAGTTTTCTTTTGTAGTAGCTGCGATAGGAGTTTTTGCTAGTTTAAAATTAGTTGCATTATCGTTGGTTCTGATATAAAAATGGTCTCCAAAATGTGCAACATCATATTCTAGATTTCTTTCTCTAGGCTGAATAACTTTCCACTCACCATTGGGAGTATCTGCAGCAAGATATCTATGTTCTGTAGATAAAGTTTGATCACTACCTATCATGATATATTTATCAGATCTCGACTTATAAACATAACAACTAAAGGTTTCATCTTTTTCTTCAAAAACAAGTTCATCCTCAGATTGATCCGTGCCCAAAACATGCTTAAATATCTTATCTTGCCTAAGCGTAACCGGATCTTTTGAAGCATAGAAAACAGTTTTATTATCATTGGCCCAAACGGCACCCGATCCACTTGCATTTTCAATCTTATCTTTTATTAATTCCCCTGTTTCCAGGTTTTTGAAATATATAGTATATCGACGTCTGGAAACAGTATCAATTCCAAATGCCAGAAGTTTATTGTCTGGACTTATAGATCTTCCTCCGAACCCATAATAAGAATACCCTTTGGCCATTTCGGGACCATTAAGCATTATTTCCTCTTTTGAATTTTCTTTTAATTTCTTACGACAATACAACGCATAATCCATCCCTTTTTCGAAACGAGTATAGTATGAATATCCATTATCATTATAAGGAACAGAAGAATCATCTTTCTTAATTCGCCCCACAATCTCATCATATAGTTTTTTCTGAATACCTTCTGTATGCTTCATAGCCGATTCTTTATAATCATTTTCCGCATTCAGATAATCCAAAACATCTTGCGTTTGAGCATCAGGTGTTTCAGCATTCTTTTGATCATCTGTTAGACGCATCCAGAAATAATTATCAATGCGGGTGTCGCCATGGGCAGTAAGTTCTTCTGCTATTTTTTTTGCCGCAGGTGTTTCAAGAGATTGATATGGTTTGGTTGTAGTTTTATTCTCGTTATTACACGAAATAAAAAGTAAGCCAGAAGCCATAAATAGATTGATGATTTTTGTTTTCATAAAAAATATTTGATTTAATTGTATTTCTTCTCTTTAATTTGAAATGTAATTTATGTATTTAATCGTTTTTGCAAATAAAAATAAGAGTATTATTGAAATCTAATTAGCTTCTAAAGTTATAGTTTTTAAAAAATATACATTTCAAAAATGCATATTAACCTTAATAGCGTCTTTTTATCGTTAAAACATTCTATTTATCGATTTATCTATTCAATTTTCAACGTTAGATTAAACCAAGTCTTTTTATCTGTATATTTTCGTAATATGAAAAGTATTAAGGATACTTCTTTTTACAACGATGCTATACAGGTACTTTCTTACTCGTTTGGAGATTATTATCTTTTCGAGAATTTTATAATTGGCGAAGTCAATAAAGATATTGTATTCACATGGAAAGACCATGCAAAAAGTGTTGTAGAAGAAATAACAAGCCTGTATGACCAAAATGGAAAGGATTTGGTCTATATTTCCAATAGGATACATCCCTATTCTGTAGTACCAAGTGACTGGATTCACTTTTTTAAGTACAGCTACTCCTTGAAAGGATATGGCATCATAAGTTATGATCAAAAGGGAAAACTAAATACCATGTTTGAAAAGTTATTCATGCGCAGTAAATTTAGAAGTTTCGACAATCTTTCTGAAGCCATTAGCTGGGCCAAAAAACTAAACAACTCTAAAGAAGAAAGTGCGGCCTAAAAAATCTAATAATGATTGATCAACGAATGCTTAATTCTGATACTTTAAGTGTATCGACCATTTTGTTAGCACTACTATTTTTTTTCAATCGTTAATGATGTAAATGCCTCCATTATATAGAGTTTGTCCGTATACGCTCCAACAGATATTGGTGTATGAATGTAGTTTTATGATCATCATCGGCAATTAAAATATTGGATTGCTCTTTTTTAGCAAAAATTTGGTGATTCTATTTATAAAAAAACGTATCACATCGAGTTTTTGTTTTCCAAATAATACAATTACTATTAACAAATAATAGTTTAACTTTTGGTTAATAAAATTATAACATTTCCAAAAGGGTGATTATTACCGACAATGTTAAACTTGTACAAAATAATGTTATCGCAATGATAATATTTTGCGGTATTGGTAGGGTAATTTCCGTTTTACCTGTTCATTGGTAAATCGGTTATCTTATGACTTTTTCTACTGAAAAACTAAGAAAAATAGAAATGTTAGATTTTTTTCTAACACACTATGTCACGTTTTCGATTTTAAGGCCTTATATAGATAAATAAATCAATGAAAACTGTTTTTTCTTTAGCGAATTTAGTCATAACCATTGATCCGATCCTTACTGACTAAAACACAATAAGAATGAAACACAAAAATTTTGGATTAACAGAGGCTTCTTTTGAAAAACTCATAGCCGATTTAAAAAGAAACAACACCTGCTTCTTTGAGCAGGTATTTCTTAAGCAATTTCAGGAAACAATGAATTATCTAACTAGAGAATACAAAGCCAGTCATGAGGATGCATACGATGCCACGATGGATGCTCTTATCGAATTTAGAACTCGATTTGTTGATGGTAAATTACAATACGGAAATTTGCGCTTCCTATTTACCAAAATGGCTTCCCAAATGCTATTTAGAAATAAGAAAAAAAATACCGTAGATGTTGACGGAATTGCTTTCTTAAGTCATGAAACAGATACCCCACTGGAAGATTCTTATGAAATGGACTTGCTTAATAATGCCTGGAAAAAGCTCGGGGACTCATGTAAAGAATTACTAACCCAGCATTTTTATGGAAAGATGAAATTATCAGAAATAGCTGATGAATTTCAAAAGAGCCCTGCAACAATTAGAAAACAAAAGGAACGATGTCTAAAAAAACTTAAAGATCATTTTGGACTTAAAACAACAGTCAAGTCATGAAAGAAAAAATAAATAAACTCCTCGACCCAAATATTTCTTCAAAAGAAGAAGATCAAATCTTTGAAGAAATCTTAAAAAGAAAACACGATAGTGATCTTAGAAACAAATGGCAAGAAACACTAAGTCAAGAATACGGAATAAACAAAAACATTTCCAGTATAAAAAAGAATAATTCTTCTAAATACTTTAAGATCTTTTTGGCTGCAGCAGCATGTATTGCATTAATTCTTACAATACAACTAACAAATAATTCTCTTGATAAGAATACGACCAAAATCGCCCAATCATATCTATCAACTCAGGAAATATTACACCCTGGAGCTTCAAAAGGTATTGCAGAAGAAAACCAAAGTAGAATCTTAGCTATTCAAGCCTTCAATAATAAAGAGTATCGGCAATCAATCATTCATTTTGAAACTTTGAGCGAGGTAACCGAAGAAGATCAATATTATCATGCCATGGCACTTTTATTAAACAACAACTATCAAGAAGCCATTCAAAAATTTGAAGAAACAAATAAAGACCGCTTCAGACAAGAAATAAACTGGTACCAATCCTTGGCGTATTTACTTAATGAACAAAATGAAAAAGCACAACATCTTTTGAAACAAATAAACACAAGTGATTGGAACTATACTTTGTCGCAAGAACTATTAGAAATAATTAAATAAAAACTAGTTCAGGCTTATCCTCTTATTTGGCCATACTCAACCATTAAAAATCAATTTAACTCACTTAAATTATGAAAACATTCAAGCATTGGTTACTTATAGCATTATTTCTGCTAGCTGTTTTTCCTGTATTCGCACAATATGTCGACAGTAGTAACAACAATCAAATAAATCAGCAAAACAAAGATAGTGACGACGACGATGACGATGATGATGATTGTGACGATGATGATGATTGTGACGATGACGACGATGATGATGATGATAATTGTATTATCAAGCATCCATCCCTATATTTTGTAAAATTAAGTCCTCAAATCTCTGAAGCAGAAGTAGATCAGTTATTAAATGAACTAAATTCTGATGAAATCTGGTATAGACCAGAAATTAATCTACGCTTATGGAACACGCGTGTATTCCCCTACATCGATGCTATGGGGCAACCCGTTACCAATATTGATGCTCAAGTTACCAGCGCTGAAAAGAAGACAGATGTGGATGGTGTAGATTTTAATATTGGGCATATTGTCCCCAATCAACCCACAGGTGCAACCGGATTTTGTTTTGAGGATATTGTCCCGCAAACCAATATTGGTAATAATCCGATAAAAATATCAATCTTTGATACGGGTATTACTCAAGTGACAGGAAGTTTTCCAGGCTATTCTTTTACCATACCTCAGTACACAGGATACGATTATGTTGATGATGATGAGACTCCAGATGATCGTAATGGCCACGGCACCCATGTGGCAGGAGTTATTTACCATTTGCTTAGTCAAGCCGGTGCCCCATCTTCGATTTCTTTTGATATCAGAAAAACCCATGATGCCTTAGGTCAAGGATTCGTGTCTAATCTTATTCCAGCCATACTAGATGCAGTAAACGAAGGTGCCGATATCCTTAATCTAAGTTTTAGCTATCAAAACAGAAATACAAATCCAATCGGAAGACCCCTAAAACTAGCTATAGACTATGCCGAACAAATGGGTGCCATGGTCATAGCAGCAGCAGGTAATACCAACAGAAATAATGATGCTAATGCAATCATATCTTTTCCGGCCTCTTATCCTAATGAAAATATTCTTTCTGTAGCTTCTACAAGTTGTCTAAACCAGTTAAGTGCATTTAGCAGCTACGGGCAATTGTCGGTCGATGTAGCTTTATTAGGGGATAATATTCCCGGACCTAACCTAACTGGCACAGTTGGTTATCGATCCGGCACCTCTTTTGCTACGGCAAATGTAACCGCAATGGCTGCAATATTGGCAACACATCAAAACGCTTTTGATTATAATAGTATTAAATGTAGTTTAATAAACACATCAACGGCATCACCAAGCCTATTTCAAAAAGTAGTGGCAAACGGGAGTATTAATTTTCCAGCTGCATTTGATCAACTTGGTAATGGATGCAACTCCACAAGTTTAAATAAAACAACCATAACCAATACTAAAGCAAATCAATACAATATGTTTCCCAATCCATTTAAGGAGCGCTTACGTTTAACATCAAATAGTAAGGACAGTGAAGAAATTAATGTTTCTATCTATACACAACAAGGGCAACTGGTAGTACAAAAAAATGTTCAATTAAAAGATAAAAAAACGGTAACTCTGGAAGAAACTAGTCTGTTAAAACCGGGAATGTATGTAATAAAAATCTCAACAAAATCAGGGATCACTACAACTGAGGCAGTAATCAAGATGTAGTCAATAATAAGTACCTAAAAATAAATTGCGTTTATTGTAAAAATAAACGCAATTATTATTTAATAGCACTAGACTCCTAGCGCCTAGTCTACATTAGTTTTTCGCTGTGCAGATGTAACTTGCCACCACCATAACATTATGACCTATAATGATACTCTTTAAAATCATTAAATGATCGTGTATTTTGCGTAATAATGACACTACTTTGCGTCATTTTGAACTCCTGCCTGCTGGTTTCCCAGTGGGTTACAGTGTGTATATAATTGTAGATTAAATAAATTTATGTAAAAACATCCCTCTAAATCTACCTTCAAAAGGGAGACTTCTTAACTCCCTTCCTTTGCAGGAAGGATCAGGGATGGATGTTTTTTATAGGAAAGGTTCAATTCAAGAGATATGTACACAGATATTGTTGCGATCGAACAGAGCCTGAAACATCCCTCTAAATCTCCCTTCAAAGGGAGACTTCTTAACTCCCTTCCTTTGCAGGAAGGATCAGAAATGGATGTTTTTTATAGGAAAGGTTCAATTCAAGAGATATGTACACAGATATTGTTGCTATCGAACAGAGCCTGAAACATCCCTCTAAATCTCCCTTCAAAGGGAGACTTCTTAACTCCCTTCCTTTGCAGGAAGGATCAGAAATGGATGTTTTTTATAGGAAAGGTTCAATTCAAGAGATATGTACACATCGTAACCTAAAGAGAGAGAAAATTGAAAAGAACTAAGTATCAAACATTTAGTTTGTTTCAGGCATTTTTCTTATTTCAAACTCATGTTAGTTTAACAAAACCCGCATTATTACTGGCCCGCGCACTGGGTTGGGGTCTCCGCACCGCGGGGACACCTCGCCTGTGTGCGCGGGAAGATCACCACCCTGTGCGGAGCAACTGCCGAGTGCCGTTGGTCGATAAAACCAGTGCGCGGAGAGGTCACCACCCTGTGCGGAGCTCCTGCCAAGTACCGCTGATCGATAAAAGTAGCGCGCGGGAAGGTCACCTACCTGTGCGGAGCAGCTGCCGGGTACCGCTGGTCTATAAAAACATGTGCGGGAAGATTACCGACATGCGCGGGACAGGTTTGGTGCACTGTTGGTCGAGGAAATGTTATGGGATTATTCTGCAGCAAAAAATAGCCAGATGATCTTTTGGGTATCATCACAACATCACGGAATTAGCATCGCAATCATCTAAATTTAGATAAAGGGCCCTTATCTTAAAGGATTATTACTAACAAAAGTTTAACCTTTACCATTAATTTTTCTCAAGTTTTATTTGCGGATAACCGTAATTTTTTAACATTTTAGTATCTTAGTTGTTGATCACAGAACATCTATAGACTACTCATATTAAAACAAGTATGACTATCACCCCACCATCGGTCATTACCGTATGTTTTTTACTCTTTGTATCCTTATCGTGGGCTACAGTGCAAAAAAACGCTTCCTTTTTTGACCGTTATTATCAGGAAATTAATCAAAATCTTAAGCATGGTAACTATGAGAAAAACATAGAATTAATTGACCGAATAGTACAACAGCAAGAGTTTATCGAATTAGACTGTTACCTGAAAGGAAGAATCTTTCATAAAATAGGGGTTTCTCTTTATAAGTTAGATAGAGAAAAAGAAGCAATAGACTACTATAAAAATAAAGCTCTTAAGGTTTGGGGGAATTGTGAAGGCGTTCCACAATCAGAAAGAGCCAAAACTATTTATAACATTGGTGTTTCATATCAATACTTGGGTGAACTAGAAAACGCAAAAGACTTTCTGGACAGGGCTCTAATTTTTTTTGAAACTGACGCAGAATATCCTAAGTACGAATTAGCTAAAAAGTATCACGGAATAGGAAAATTCCACAAAGAATTAAATGATATTTTTAGAGCAGAATTATATCTTTTAAATGCTTTAAATCTATATAAGGAAGATGAAAAAACAATAAACCAATTCGAAGTAATCAATAACCTGATTACTATGAATATGGAATTTAAAGATTATGAAAAAGCTAAAAACTACATCAATCAAGCCCTAATGATTTACAACCAATTTCATTACCAAATTCCTAAAATTGATTTGGCATTAATATACCTAAATGCGGGTACAACTTATCTAGGGCTTAAAGAATACAAAATTGCCAAACAAATGGCTCAAAACGCATTAGAGCTATTAGATAAAAATAAAGAGCCTTTTTATTACTCCATAGGTTTAGAATTACTTGCTATAATTAATGCAGACTTGGAAAATTTTGATAGTTCTGAACAATATATGAATGATGTACTTGAAATCAGAAAACAGTTAGGAGTGGATGGTGACTATCAAGATGCAATTGCAAGAGGATATGAAAACTTATGCGATGTATTAATTCGAAAAGGAGATATAGATCAAGCAAATATATCATTACACAAAGCTTTTGAGTTTCTGCTTCCAGATGAAGAGTTTGACAGAAACAATTTACCTATTATTAAAAAGTCAAAAATACTTGATGACCGCCATCTGATACGATTAATAGAACTAAAAACAAAAATATTTGAAGCCCAATACAAGGATTCTAAAAACTTAAAATTTCTCAAAAAAGTTCTATTGGCCCAGCATAAAATTGATTCTGTTATCAATAGAAGCCTGTTTAATTTTCAATTTGAGCAGTCAAAACTGAATTTTTTAGAATTAAAGTTTGATCATTACGGAAAAGCGGTTGAAGATGCACTCGAACTGTATCGTATTACCGATAATCAATTTTATCTGCAAGAGGCATATCATTTTTCCTCAAAAACCAAAGCTATTGTGCTACAATATGAGCTCAACCAGGTAAATGCGCTTCAGTCTAATGTTTCTTCAGAAGTTCTGAAAAAAGAAAAAGAACTGCGAGAAGAGATGCACAAACAAGGAGCTTTGCTAACCGAAGCCAATAGCAGCAACAAAGATTCATTGCTTAATACCTTTACCAAAGCGCAATATGCATTAGATAGTTATTTAAAAGAAGTAGAAAAAAAAGAACCCGCTTACATCAAAGAAAAATACGCCTTTATTCGTCCTCCTGAACTTAAAAAAGTGCAAAAGGATCTGCCAAAAGATATGGTAGTCATTGAGTATTTTCTGACTGAAAACACGATGTATAGTTTTTGGCTTACTAATACGGAATTTATTCCGATTACAATTCCATATACCGAAGATCTGAAAAAGTCCTTTGACCAGTTTATAGCACAATGCCACAATCCAAAGACAGAAGTATCCAAAAAGCTTTCTAATGACATTTACAATGCGTTGCTTCAAGAAGGGCTTGGTAGAATAGGTACTAGCATAAAACGAATATGCATTATCCCTGACGGAGCCCTTCACAAATTGTCTTTTGAAGCACTAACCTCTAATCAAAATGCGCCGCAAAAATACCTAATCGAAAACTATGCCATTTCGTATTCGTATGCTTTGGCATTACTATTTAGAAACCACCATAAAAAAGAGTTATCAAATTATATCGGTTTTGGATCTAAATACAGTACTGATCTCAATCAAAAATTAAAAGCCCGCAAGCGTTTTTTTGGCAACGAGAACTTATCGCAACTCACTTTATCACAAGAAGAAATAAAAAGAGGGGCCGCTATTTTTGATGGAAATACATTCATTGATCATGAAGCCACCCTGGAAAACTTTCTAGCTTATGGCACCCAAGCAGATATTATACATCTTTCGCTACATGGCCTTGTAGATATTGATAATCCAAATAAATCATGTATAATTTTCGATGATCGCAAAGAGGAGTTTATTCTTTCTCCACAAGATTTATATAGCAACCGGTTACAAGCAGATTTAGTACTACTAAGCGCCTGCCATTCTGCGAGCGGAAAAATATACAATGGAGAGGGTGTACAAGGTATGAGCAAATCATTTCTACTGGGAGGTGCGCATAACATTCTTTCCAGCTTATGGAACGCCTCTGAAGCCAGTTCGATGGCAATTACAACCACATTTTTAGAATATATACATGAAGGACAACCCATAGACCTTGCACTTTATCAATCCAAACTAGATTATCTATCAAAATCAGAACCCAATAAAAGGCATCCGTACTATTGGGCTAACTTTATTTTATTAGGCGAAATCGAATCATCCAATAGTTCTTTACCTGTTTTTGTTTGGGTGGCCTTAATAGGTATACTAATTCTATTTATAGCCCTTATTATTGTCTCTTCAAAAAAGAAATCAAGCCTGTAAACCCTTTGTTTTTCAAGTTTTCTACGTTTTTTTAAAAAAAATATTAAAGTCTGTCACACTATTCTCTTTTCTCCCTTATAAGGTAAAGTACTACAAGTAAAAGTATTATTAACCAAATAAGATAGTATTACTGTGATAAAATTTAAAACCATACTCTTATTACTAACGTGTCTTTTTGTGAACCAATTAAATGCACAAGAAGATTTAAAACTTTGGACCGGTCATAGTGCACAAGCCAAAATCACAAAAGAATGGCGCATAAATGCTGGACAACTTCTATTATTCAACCAACAACCCTTTGAGTTGTCCTCAATGCAAAATAGCCTCAATGTATCGTATAGATTTGCCAAAAGGAAAAGAATTGGCCTTGGATTCATAAGGTCATCAGATCCATCAGATCCAGATCAAGAGGCTAGAAACCGACTTACCGGGCGTTTTAGAATGGATTTCAGATTGGGTAAGCTTAGAGTGGCAAATAGTCTTCGAGCCGAATGGCATTTCCCCGAAAGAAGCAAATTCGAATACAGATTGCGCTATGGGTTTCGTATTCATAGAGGTAATTTTGGATTACCTCTTAGAACCACTCCCTTTATTACCAATGAATTTCATTACTACCTCTCTGGGAGGCCCTTGCAATATCGTGATGAATTAGGAGAAAAAGTTGTAAAACAATCGCCAGATGGATTACATGCACATAGAATCACTCTTGGTATACGTTTCAGACCCTTCAAAAGAGCAAATGCTAGTCTAAGCTATATGAGGCAAACCGAGTTTAACATCGGTAGTAAGTATAGAGAAATAAATGTAGTAGACCCAAGAAACGGAAGAGTAAGAAGAGCCTTTAATAATTTTTCTGTAGTCATGTTTCGTTTTTCTTATCAACTGGATTTAAGAAAAAAAACTAGAAACACTTCTATAGGAGTCACCACAAAAAAAACAGATCATTCTAAAATCATAGCCTTAAACTAAAAATTTAGGAAAGAATACCTAAACCACTAAAAATGAAATATTAAATCTATTAAGAACCAATTTAAATATTTACTCATGAAAACTATTAAAAAATCTAATATCTGTAAAAACGTAGTTCATTATAATGTAAATCAAACCCTCTCAAAAAGTTATCTCCCCAAGGCTGGTGATGTAGCAATTTTTGAAGTGGTAAGTATAGGATCCCTAAATGCTATTCAAGATTTTGAAGGAAGAAATTGCTACATTTTTGAAGGAGACAAAATCATGTTGGCATTTGGCAACCGTTATGCCAGTAATCAATTTGAAGGTTATGTTCCCAAAGAGTATCAAGAACAATATGATCTAATCGGTAAAGGTGGCGTAGCCGGTACCGTAGCATCTATGTTCTACAAATTAGAATTAAAGGGTCCCACAAAACTAAAAATGCTGGGTTATGCTACAAATAAAAGTGGAGAAGTAATTAATACCATATATCATCACAGAAAGCCAATCAAGTTTAACTCTCAAAAAATAAGAAATTTTAAAACGATTCTATCCATCGGTTCTAGTATGGATAGCGGAAAAACGACTACGGCAGCCTACTTATGTAGAGGCCTAAAAGCTTCAGGATATAATGTTGCTTATATTAAACTTACAGGGACTGTTTTTAACAAAGACAGAATGCTGGCTTATGATTGTGGGGCCGATTTTGTGAGCGATTTTTCAGAATTTGGTTTTCCCTCTACTTACATGTGCACTACAAACACAATCATGGATCTTTATGAAGGGTTGTTATCTGATGTTGCCAAAGCAGACCCAGATTATGTTGTTATTGAAATAGCAGATGGCCTTTATCAAAGGGAAACAAGAGCTTTGTTAAATCACCCCCTATTTACTGAAACTATAGATCATGTTATTTTATCTTGCTGTGATAGTCTTGCTGTAAATAGTGGTGTGCAGTTATTATCCCCAATTTTTGGAACCAGGCTATTTGCACTAGCTGGTCTATTTACCGGGAGCCCTCTTTTAATTGATGAAGTAGAGCATATATTTTCCATTCCAATCCTTACACTATCTAAACTATTGCAGCCAGGATTGGTTATCGATTTGCTTTCTGAAGATGTAGACGTTGCCGTATAAAAGAAAGAAAAAATGAAATATTCACAAAAACAAGCCATGCTCATAAGTTTTACCATACTGGCACTGGTCTTGTCTCCAATTGTCGAAAACTGGGCTAGTAAGCCAAAGGATAACTTTCCTTTTTCTTACTATCCTATGTTTTCCAAGAAACGAAAAGCAACCTATGGTGTGTACTATTTTGTTGGTTATGATACCAATCAAAACAGACATATTATCCCATACAAGTTTGCAGGTACTGGTGGTTTTAATCAGGTGCGCAGGCAAATTAAAAAGGCTGCAAGGTCTAATAAAGCAAGTGAGTATACCCAAAAGGTAGCAGAACGAATTGCCTTAAAGAATAACTACCCTTATTCTCAATTAGAGCGAATCGAATTGGTAAAAGGGTATTATCACTTAGAAAAATATTTTTCAAAAAAAGACACCCTCCCCGTCCATGAAAGAAAAATAGCTTTCTATAAAATTGAAAGAAGATGAAGAATTATCTCGAAAAAATAAGAAGCAATTGGTTTATGCAAGTACCCCCACAAAGACTAGCTGTACTACGAATCGCTACAGGTTTATTTAGTCTTTGGTATTTGCTTTCAAGATTTGATATGCTTCAAAAAATCGTTAACAACAAGGATGCCTTTGAACCCATAGGTGTTTTGAGTTGGATGAATTACCCTATATCTCCAGAAATATTTTGGTGGATCACCATAGGCGTAATAGTGCTTAATGTATTATACATAATAGGTTGGAAATTTAAGTTTACGGGGCCTGCATTTGCAATTGCCGCTCTTGTATTCTTCACATATCGAAATTCATGGTCGATGATCTATCATAATCGAAATGCACTCATTCTTCATGTTCTGATTATTGGATTTGTGGCATCTGCCGATGCATGGTCCTGGGATGCATGGAGAAAATCTAAGAAAGGAATCTCGAATCCAAAAACACACTGGCAATATGGATGGCCAATTCAGTTGATATGTGCGGCTACCGTTGGAGCCTATTTTTTGTCAGGAGTTGCTAAACTTGCAGGTGAATTGGCCTGGGAATGGGTAACCGGTACTGCAATGCGATCACAGGTGGCCGTAGATGCTATCCGTAAAGAAATGTTAGGTTCGGAAGCTGCCCCATTATTTGAGATTTTATTTGAGCACACATGGTTATTCCTTGGTATGGGTATTCTCACCTTTGTCCTTGAACTGGGAGCTCCAATAGCCCTATTCAAAAGAAAATGGGGAATGATTTGGGCAGTACTTACCTGGATGATGCATTGGGGAATCTTTTTCATTATGGGAATTAGTTTCCGATATCAAATGACCGGGTTGATATTTTTGGCATTCTTTGATGTTGAAAAACTTTGGATGTCTTCAAAAGAGGTAATTTCAAATAAGTCTATTGATACACAAATTCAAAAGACTTCCCCTAATTCTATAGTGTTGTTTGATGGTGTATGTAATTTATGCAATAGCTGGGTAAAATTTATTATTAAAAGAGAGAAAAATGAATTGTTTCAATTTGCATCATTACAATCCAAGACTGCACAAGAATTAATTGGCGACACCATACCCCAAAACCTTTCTTCAATAATTCTTATTGAAGATAATATCGTTTACCAAAAAAGCGATGCGGTGCTACGCATTTGCAGAAACCTTAGAACTCCCTGGAATTGGGCTAGTATATTAATTACGATACCCAGAATTATCAGGAATAGTATTTATGATTTTGTTGCAAAACATCGATATCGCTGGTTTGGTAAACAACAACAATGCGAATTGATGCTGCCAGAGCAACGTATAAGATTTCTGGAGCTGTAGATGATCATGTTTGTTATGTTAAGTGGGCGGGTCAACGATTATGTTGAAATGGTTATTTAGAGTGTTTTTTTAAGAGTTGACCTTCCCTCCTAACATTGTAAAAATATATTTAAAATGAAAACAACGTTAATAAATAAGTGGAATATAATTACCCGTTTTGCAATCAAGAATGCATCTTTAATTACAATTACGTTTTTAACCGGCCTTTTTTATAATGTATTAACAATTCTAATTCCTATCAGCATTGGTAAGTTTTATGAACTCAGTTTTGACTTTTCTTCTCATCGATTGGCCGCTTTTAAGTTTATTCCATACATGGACGCCAAAGATTTTAAATCCTTTATATTATTTTTTACAATCTTGGTATTATTAAGGTTGTTTTTCGAGTACTTAAATCGTTACGGAATTGGATTAACAGGTGAACGCTTTAGTAAAAGTTTGCGTGAAAGGTTATTCAACAACCAATTGCAGATACACATGGGGATATATGACAGTAAAGGTATAGGAAAATATTTATTAAGATATAGCGGTGACCTAAAAAGCATTCAGAATTACATGAAAAACGGACTCATAAGATTTATACAAGACATTGTCCTTTTATGTATCGTAATTATTGCCATAGGTTATTTTGACCCTTTATTGGCTTTACTAATCACAGGTTGCCTTTTGGCTTCTTCTGTGCTACTATGGATACTTAATAAAGCATTATACAAAGCTTCATTAGAACGAAGAAATAGTCGTTCGGGTATGCTTAGTTTTGTAAACACAAGACTAAGAGGGATTATTACTTTAAAAGCCTTTAACAAGTATCAACCAGAAACAAAAAGGTATAAAAAAAGATCTGATAATCTTTATGATATTGGAAAACGTTACACCCAGATTGTATCTTTATTGCAAGCTATGATTCCCGCCATAACCTATGGTATGTTGGGTGTAATTATGTTTTATGTATTTTCTTCGACCCAAAAAGCGACTAATACGCTAGGTGTTTCTTCACTATTAGTTCTTATTTTATTAATTATTTCCATTCTACCTGTGCTTAGACGTAGTCTTAGAGTTAGTATTGTATGGAAATTAGGTAGCATTTCGTTTATTAAGCTTATTGATATACTTACCCTGCCCAAAGAAAATGAACTGTCTTTTAAGCAACTATCTTTTAAAGATGAAGAGATTATATTTAAAGATGTTGATTTTGAGTATCCTAATACGTCCAAACCTGTATTTAAAGATTTGGGGCTATCCATCTCTCCAAAGAGCACAACTTTATTCCAAGGAAAGTCGGGTGCTGGTAAATCTACATTTGTACGCTTATTATTGAAATTAATGTCCCCCACAAATGGGCATATATCCTTTGGTAATCATTGTTGTAGCGAACTTTCAGAAAAAACTATTCGAAAAAATGTAGCTATTGTATCCAAGGATTTTCCATTGTATGGAAAAGATGTCTACGAAGCCTTAGTTTATAATAGAAAAGAGAGCAATAAAGAAAAAGCAAAATTTTTATTAGAACATTTACAACAATTTGAAGACGAAAAGAATCAACTTCAACTGGATAGTAAAATTGGAGACCTCGGAAATAATTTAACCTCTGGACAGCAAAAGATATTAATGTATTGTAGAGCGTTACTTACCAAAAAACCAATTTTAATTCTGGAAGAACCTTTAAAAGAACTTAATACTCAAACACAAAAGCTTTTATTGCAAATGTTAAAAAGCATCCAAGATCAAAAAACTTTAATTCTACTAGATGATCATAAGGTAAAAGGCTTTGATATAGATAAGGTGCATTATTTATAATCCTGCTTCATCTTCGATCAAATTGTATTTTCATCATATATTTTTCTTAAAATCAAACATTTAAGAAAAAATTAGACGCTAAACAGTGATTTTTTGATACTTTCAAGAACGTAAACAGACTTGGGTCACAATCAAATACGTTTGAAACATAAAATATCCTGGAAAACTGCATCTGCGATCGTTATTGCCAATATGATCGGCACAGGAGTATTTACTAGCTTGGGTTTCCAACTTGTAGATATAAAAAATACTTGGAGCATTCTGTTACTTTGGATATTGGGAGCTGTTATGGCCGTATGTGGTGCGCTAACCTATGCAGAATTGGGAACCAAACTTAAACGTTCTGGTGGCGAGTATCACTTTTTAACGCAAACCTATAGTCCGTTGTTAGGTTATCTTTCGGGTTGGGCATCACTAACTATTGGCTTTGCAGCCCCTATAGCTCTTGCGGCTATAGCAGCAGGATCTTATACAGAAAGATATTTAGGAATAGATTCTAAGGCAATAGCAGTTGTCCTTATACTACTCGTTTCTTTTGTGCATACACATGATCTGCGTCGAAGTAGTATTTTTCAAAACATAACTACGAGTTTTAAGTTATTGGTGATATTGTTTTTTATTCTGGTCGGTTTTTGGGAACCTGGATCGATAACTACCGCTCTTGATTGGAGTTCAGGATGGAAACAAGAGATTTTATTACCTTCATTTGCAGTATCGTTAATTTATGTAACCTACTCCTATTCTGGTTGGAATGCTGCGGCTTATATCATCGATGATATCAAAGATGTTAATAGAAATCTCCCTATTGCCCTACTAGGCGGTTCGATTTTGGTTGGTTTGCTATATGTGTTGCTACAGGTGGTATTTTTAAAACAGGCCCCCTTAGAGCTACTTAGCGGTAAAATAGAAATCGGACAAATAGTTGCAACACAAATATTCGGAGATGTTGGAGGGAAAATTATAAGCCTTTTAATTTCCATAATGTTGGTTTCAAGTATTAGTGCCATGACGTGGGTTGGTCCAAGAGTGACAAAGGCTATGGCAGATGACTACAGGTTATGGTCTTTCTTAAAAAAAACGAACAAAAACAATATACCTAGTAGTGCAATTGGTTTGCAAGCAATAATTGCAGTAATCATGGTATCTACAGGTACCTTTGATCAAATTCTTACCTATAGTGGGTTTATACTTCAACTTTTTGTGGCATTAACTGTTTTTGGGCTTTTTTTTATTCGTAAAAAACAACATATCAAAGGATTTAAGAGTCCTTTGTTCCCTATACCACAAATTGTATTTTCGGTAATTAGCCTTTGGATATTGGCTTTTTTAATCATAGAACAACCTAAAGAATCCCTTATAGGTATTTTAATTCTACTTATAGGAATATTTACCTATTATTTTGATACCGAAACTATAAACACCAATAATCCTGATCCAAAATGATTTACCCTTATTTTACAAGAATAAAAATTTGCATTGATGATATTAAACAGCCTGTAACTGTTGAAGTTTTTTCAATTTGCGATTCATAAGAACAAACCAGAACGGCTGAAAAAGAGCCAAAACCATCATACCGGGATAGCCTGTTGGCATTTGGGGACTCTGAGGTACAGATTTCAATACGGCGTACTTTTTACTTCCGTTATAGTGATGATCAGAATGTCTTGATAGATTAAACAATAACAATCTACCAATAGGATGATCAGAATTCCAGGAATGGTGATGTTTTACACGTTCATATGTCCCCGCTTCAGTTTTCTTGCGCATAAGCCCATAATGTTCTATGTAATTAACCGTCTCGAGTAACATAATCCCAAGAATTGAAGCTCCTATAAAAGCCAACAAAACGTGCGTTCCGAAAAAGTAAAAAATAAGGGACAATAGTGCAATATTAGCAAAAGAGTATATTATCATTCTGTTTTGAAGAGAAAATGGAGACTTGCCTTGTTGTCGTAATCGAGCATTTTCCAATTGCCATGCTTTGAAGTAGCTGCCAAAATGCGAAGTAAACCAAAAAGTAAATAAAATTTGGTTCTTTTTGGCGGTTGCAGCATCGTTGGGTGTAGCTACATCTCTATGATGCCCTCCATTATGATAAGGGAGAAAATGAGTATCCAAAGAGGTCAACAATAGTATTTCTCCAATAAGTTGTTCTTTCCTATTTAACCTATGTCCCAATTCATGACCTACATTAATACCAAGTACTCCACACATTAAACCCATTGCCGAAACCCGGCCAAAGAATTCTATAGTTCCAAAGGTTGTATCTTGAATAATAAAAAGAAAATAAACAAGCATTCCTAACTGCACAGGCAATGCCAGGTACATTACCCAATCATAAATAGGATTATTCTTTTCGGCAGTTGCAGTTTCCTTATCAAAATTTGAGGCATCCGGTTTTAAAAACAGCTCCAAAAGAGGAACAAAACCAAAGAATACAATAAAAGGAATAAACGTCATGGCTCCCTCAGTATTAAATGATATATACACAGTAATCGGTAAAGTATACACCAAAAGATATTTTAATCGTTTCATTTTTTAGGTTTTATTGTTCTACAATCAAATTTTGGAAATCCCTTTCGTGAGTATTCCAATAAGGTTATCAAAATTAGAAATCAATCTTTCGTACTGGCCCTTTAAGAACAACGGAGTTTCAAGGCCTTTTAGAAATATCAACAACATCTCGGCATAAATAGCTACCTCACCTGGCAGTTCTAACTCTCCTTTTTCTACTCCTTGATTCAAAATTTTGGTAATCTGTTTCTTTTCCCATTCGTCCATTTCTAAAATCACATCATTAAGAAACTCATAAAATTCATAAAACTCAGGTCTCAAAGTCTCCTGATAATTAATAGAAATATTCATAACCATCATTCTTTTAATCATGTAGGCTCTTATAATATCTCTACTATCAGCATTATGGTCATCAAAAATTGAAGTTAACTCCTGTTTCAGAAAATCCAGTTCAGAAGTCACCACCTCTCTAAATAATAGTTCCTTACTATTAAAATGATAATACAAAGACCCCTTAGCCTTGCGGGCAGATTTGGCGATCTCGTCCATAGAAGTTTTGTAAAATCCATATTTACCGAAAGTTTTACTGGCCGTGGTAAGCAATTTTTGTTTTGTAGGACTCATTTATAATTTTTGACTATTTTCGTTTATTAGTCAAATATAAGAAAATAATTTAAACATTTAACAAGTCTATTAGTATCATTATTAATAGTTTTGCGTCCTATAAATCAAAAATAAAAGCTATGCTCGCTATGATAGGCCCCTGGCAGATTCTCTTACTTCTTATCTTTTTCTTCTTTGTAATTGCAACTCCAATCGGGATGCTTATTTATATAATTCGAAAACAGAATAAAAAAAGAAAACAATAATACTTTGGATTTGAGGAAAGCTCCAATACCTTATTCTTAGCAAAGTGAATGAAATAAATACTATTAATTCTCCCCCTTTTCTCTCACAAAGGGAACAAAACGTACCGGTAGTACTTTCTTTGTTTTTATTTTTCCCTTTTTCTTGGTTACCAACACCAAATTTCTTTGATTCGAAGGGCCAACCGGTATTATCATACGGCCACCCTCTGCCAATTGATCTAACAAGGGTTGTGGAATCTCTTCAATTCCAGCAGTTACGATAATTGCATCAAAAGGAGCATGTTCTTCCCAACCATTATAGCCATCTCCAATTCTTGTAATTACATTAGTATACCCTAACTTTTGAAACACCTTTTTTGCAGAAACACCAAGCTCTTCAACAATTTCTATGGTATACACCGATCTTACAATTTCTGCCAAAACTGCCGCCTGATAACCCGAGCCTGTACCTATTTCTAATACTTTATAATTGGGTTTTAATTGAAGAATTTGGGTCATGAAAGCTACAATATATGGCTGAGAAATAGTTTGTCCCTGACCAATGGGCAATGGATTATCCTGATACGCGTGTTCCCTTATACTTTTAGGAACAAATGCTTCTCTGGGTACTTTTCGCATTGCTCTTAACGTAGCCGGATCATTGATACCTCGTGCGATAAGTTGATTTGTCACCATGGCCTTTCGTTTCTTATCCTGGTCGTATTGAGCACATCCTGCCGTCCAACAAAGGAATACAAATATGAGCAGTACCCTGTACATGATAATTGTAGTGTTTTGAAAGCTAAATAAAGTCAGTCATATAAAGATACTACATAAATTTTTAAAGAAAATTGATATTTATCAGGTGTCGTTATGAAATCAATTTTTCTATTACCCGAGAATCATCAAAGTATTGAACATGCACTTTGTTGCTTAAACGCGAAAGCCAGCTACTATCCATTTTTAATTCTTGAGAATAAAAATTTTCTCCCAATTCGTCTATAGTTTCGTAAGCACATAGATAATCTTCTTTTGAAAAGAAGTCTAGCCATTCATCAATATGGCTGTTATTTGAACATTCTATTAAGTCGGTCCTTATCAAAGAAGATTTATATGCAAAAAAGGAGATCGCCGCCCCAACGGTAATACTTCTTACTTTAATATCGCTATTTTTTTGATAATTAGAAAGATAATCTATTGTAGGAATTGCACCCATACTATGAGAAAACAAAGTCACTCTATCGTATTTATTACTGGTGGTAATATAATTCATTTGACTACCTATACGGCCTTTTATAGCGTCTCGTACCAAAGCACTTTTAATGAATTTCATACTAAATCCAGATGCTCTTATTAGCAATGCTGTTGGGAACGCGCCAAGAAAGATCCCCAATCCTAGAGACACCTCTGGAAACCATGCAGGAAGCTCACTTAAAGCGAGGTGCTCAACAAGAAATTTGGTATTATAAATCGCCGTGGCCAAGATCCCCAAAACCGAGAGATACCAGCCGGTAATTATCAAACCCGAAAAAGTAATGGCGCTAAAAAGAAACTTGTTTTTTAACGCTCCTTTCCATACTGAGGAAAAAACCCAAAATGTTATGAGCTCCAACCCAAAAATTACTTTTTTCCAAAGCGGTAGCTCCTCAGAATAGTTTTCATTTACAATATCGCCCCAAAATACTTCAAAAACATCTATTGTCTTCTTTTCTGAAGTATGTTTAAAAGTAAGCTCTACACTCTTTTTTTGTCCATTTCCTTCTCCTAAAATATTCACATCAGAAATCTGTTGACGCTCTGATATTTTTTTTACTACCCGTTCTAATGCATACCCAATTTCTCTTGCGTCCAAACCGGGTATAACAATTATAGCTTCATTTCTCATTAAAAAATCAAATTGAATAGAAATCTTTAAGAATTACAGTTTCAAATATAGAGATTATTGCAATCTAAATATTATGGAAAACCGTCAACATATATAAGGATAGTACGTACTACGAAGGATGTTTTAAACAAGGTAGACTCAAATAGAATCAATGGTATTCTCCATAAATTGATATAGAGATTGCATTTCCTTCTTACCCGCCTCTCTTCCCAAGCGACCGGCAAAATATAAGACAAACCAGGTAATAAATAAAGAAACCATAGAAACTATAGGAAACACAATGGCCTTATCCAGGCTTATATTTACATATAACCATATTGCTGCCATGATGAAGAGTGTGGCTACAATAAAATGAAGAAACATAAAAAGTGTCCAAACTGTAGGACTTGGTCCAAAAAGCCCTTTGAGTTTTGGTTGATTTTCATCGACATCATAAATCTCGAGATGCAACTGCGGTGACCAGAAATGTTGTTCTTTTTTTGGAATCCTTATAAAGACATGATGATCTATACGGCTTATCTTAAAATCTTTACATGTTTTGCTTTTCTTCTCAAAAGATTCGAGGGCTTTTTCTGAAGGTATCTTAAGATCTCGAAAAAACCTGGGCCGTAAAACGATTTCATTTGAAATTTCCATCCTGGGTATCTTGAAAATCAAATTTAATTTCTTTTTTACCCTTTATTAATGATTTTTATCAGTTTTAGTTGTTTGACTTATTCTATTTATTTAGCGAATCTTTTTTTTCTTTTATTCTATCCTTAATCAGTTCTTCTAACGTCTTATCTTTATTTTTTTGATAATCGTTCTTATTTATAACTATTGAGTCTGGATATACAAAACATTTAAATCTTTTATCACCATATTTAATCCCGTAGTATCTTTCTGAACCAGAATAACTTAAAAAATCATTTCCTTCTAACTCTTCAACTGGGATATTGTATAATTGACTTATCTTTTGCTTACATGAATCTATGGTTTCTATTGCTTTTTGTTTGTTGTTCTCAGATCCAAACATTTTATACGTATACATTGCACCGAACAATAGCTTATATAAAATATCAACAACTACAATCACTATACCCAAGGTTCCCCAAATAGCATTATCAGTATTTTTCCGGCAGCGAATAATACTTATCCAGGCAAAAAATCTATGAACACCAACTACAAAAAAAGATATGCTAATATATGTACTGAAATCATATTTATGTGACTGTAAAACCATAAGCATGACTAAAAAAATAATCAATGCAGGTATTACTCCAACCCCCCAAAAGGCATAGGATAATGGTTGAGTTCCTTTAAGGAAACCCAGAAAACCTCCTGGTTTTTTGTTTAAGTTTTCCATATGTACTTAATACGTTTAGGGTTTCTTTTGACTAAGATGCAATACAAAAATGGCATTAAAACCAAAAACAAAATTTCCATCTTTAAAATTAAATACATTAGGCGTTTGTGTGATAAAAGATTCCTCGGTCATGCCTCTTGTATTGGTAAGCTGAAACTGTAACATCACATCACTAAGTTCCCAATTTACACCCAAAGAAAAAGCATCATATGTATTTATGGATTTTAAAGGATTAAACACATAAAAATATTCTGAAACTATAGAAACATGCCCCCCTAATTTGTATCGCCCCCCTACTCCTATTGCGAATTGATTATTAGGATCTTCAGAAAATGCCGAAGAACTTCTATGGATATATGTCGGAGAAATCTGAGCCGAAAATTGTGGTGTAAACTTACGGGCAATCAAAATTTGTGATGTATAAGACAACTTATCCCCAAACTCATCAAATCGATTTACATCGACAAAAGGACGGTTGCGTTCACTTCTATAGGCCATGTTTTGAAACAATGATATACTTAATGGTGAGCCTTTCCCGTCACTTCGTTGTTTTATAAGCTTATATTTAAAAAACCCATCAAATATACTTTCAAGTGTACTTCCTCCGGCACCAAACGTTAAGCGATCAGAAATACCATATTCCAACCCAATTCTGGCACCAAGTTTATCGGCAACAAAACTTTGACTTTCATAATCAGGAATATTCCAAAATCTATTAAATGCCTGTATTTCTAAAATTCCTTTTTTTCTTGTTTCTATCGAATGCCCTATTGAAAGCCTACTGGCTTTAAATGTTGCCAATTCATATTGTGGCGTATCTGGATATTCTTTCTCCAATGTTTCTAATAAATCCTGGGCATTACTAGTTATACCTAGCCCCAGCATCATAAAAAAGTATATCAAAAATTGCGTGCTATTTCTCATAAGGCTGATATTCGAATCTAAAAGTTATTGATATAGTTTTTGCAATATTAGGGGCCAAAATCGGTGGAATTTTAATGTCATAGTCCTTAACGGTCGCTTCAAAATCACCGGTAAACAAATACGAACCGTTATTATTTTGGATAGTAGTCTTGATTTCAACCTCATTGGCAATACCATGAATAGTAAGGTTTCCTTTAATCATTCTGGTTTGTATATCTGCCAAAGGATCAAAATCAACAATTCTACCTTCAAAAGTAGCTTTGGGATATAAGTCGGACTCTATATAACTTTCGTTAAAATGCTCGTGCATTAGAGCTTTTTTAAAAACGAAAGCATTCATAAGCATGCTAACAGCTATTTCTCCTTTAGAAAGATCTATAATACTTAGGACCTGATTATTTTTTGCCTCTATATTTTCTACCGAAGTGTACGAGAAAAAAGAAACCTGACCCTGGCGCGTAATAAATTGATCCGATCTAGATGTATCTTCGGAGAAACTCATCACTAAAAAGATCAAAATAATAAGTTTATTCATCGATTTGTGTGTTAGTCAATATACAATGTAATAGTATAGCATCTTTCAAAAACCCTTTACAAACTCCTTTTATTCTAATTTTTTGACCCTTTACCAGCTTACGCACTTCTTCAGCTTGACTTAACTGCATATCACATATAACATTAGAGTGTTTACTACTTCCATACAGTATTATAGTATTTCGGTCATTTAAAAAGGTAACCTCCTTCACAATTCCATCTACTTCAACGATCTTCCCTCGATATGCAGTATTAGCAGTTTTTTCATTCAAAATATAAGAAGACACCAATTCTTTAGAATTAACCTCAATATCTGTAGCAACTTTGCTAATGTCAGAAAACGCAGGTTCAGAATATTTAAAATATATAGAAACCGTCGTAATTAAAACTAGAATCAGGACTAAAGGTTTTATTTTGTTTTTGTAATTCATATTTAATCTGAAAATTAAATACTTTGGCAATGTAATCTTAGGTAATTTATTCTATACTATGAAACAATTTAATATTTTTTATTGTACTCAATTATTTAGGATAGTAAACAGAAGCCTATTAATATGTTAATACCAAAAATGTAATCTGTAATACCAAGACTACTGTAATTATTGAAAGTAAAGAGATTATGGTTTTGCTTTTAAACGGTTTCATTTTCTACGCTTTTGATTTTGTTCGGCTACAAATAAACAAGGCTTTACACTTTAAACAGAAAAAATGTTGGTTAGACAGAAAAAGTAGTTCTAAAAGGGAAAAAAAGCCCTTGAAATGAAATCCTAATTATTCAACAAGTCCTTATTTGCTGAAAAAAAATATGCTATTTTAGCTCTTGTTATCATACGTATACCATCAATCTTTCGTTTGATTGTTGTCTAACATTTGTACTTACTAACCAATGAGAAAAGACAAACTGTACTTCTTAACTTTTATTTCTATTTCGGTTATTTTTTTAATAATTGCATCGCTGGGTGTCAAATATTTTATTGAGGTTAGTGCTAATCAGTTAATTGAAATACAATTAGAATCTAGTAAAAGGGAAGCCAATGAAATTTCAAGACTTACTCATCATCAACTTGCAGGTGGAATAGATCGCCAAACTGTTATCCAAAATATTCAAGTCGCTATAGAGAATACACACACTGAAGCCTCATTTATTTGCGCATTTGATTGGTCGGGTAAAGAAGTGTGCCATCCAGACAAGACAAGAATAGGTCAAAAAGTTAACTCTAATCAATCGTTACTGAATTCATTGAAAGAGGAAAAAAGCTCGGACAAATTGTATGATTTATTAATGAACCAAAGAAAATCCAATGACAATATAAGCACTGATAACAATGTCATAAATTCTGAAATCGTATACATTTCTCCTGTGAAGGACTCTGACTTGATTATTGCAGCCCATATTAATCTAGACGAAGTTTCTACACAGACAAGAAAACTGAAAACCAGCTTTTATACCATCTTCGCATTGATGGGTGGTTTGATCATCCTATCTTCCTTTTTTGCTGTTCGTATCATTGGGAGTTATTATGAAAAACAATTAGAGCTTAAAAACATAAACCTGGAAAGCGAATTAATCAGTCTTTCAAAATTAAACACCGACCTGGTGGCATATCAACAAAAAGTTGTTGAACATGCAACCGATGAACCTACAGAATCACTGTCTGAATCAGGAAAAAAACGTATCCTTACCTATATTAGAAATGAACTTATTCCTATCGCTATTGATGAAATTGCCTATATCTATACAGAAAATACCATAACATATGTACTAAGCTTTGATGGGAAAAAATCAACTAGCAACATAAGTCTAGATGATATGTTTACCAATTTGGACCCTTCCTTATTTTTCAGAGCCAATCGACAATTCATTATTAGTATTTCTGCCATTGAAAAAATTATTAAGTATGGTAATAGTCAACTCAAAATAGTAGTTAAAGATTCTGATGCCGAAATAATAATTAGTAAAAACAAAGCGGCAGAATTTAGACAATGGCTTAATATTTAATCGTACTTCGATGGAATATCTTTCATGTGCCTACATCCATCTTCCCATTTTTTGAAATCAAAAAACACGCTTTTCTTAAAATGTTTTTTCAAATTCACTTAAGAAAATTCCTTTTCTGGTACTAAAAATGATCTTTCATTAAAAGTTGCACATTTTTTAACCCGTTTTTTTTCCTTTTCAACGTCATTTTTTCCCTCTCACCTACATTTATTTGATTCTAAGACCCCTGTTGACGGTACTTTGCACTATAAATCATTAAAGACTCAAAAAATGAAAAAATCAATTTTATTAGTATTCGCAACAGTATCAATTTTCTATAGTTGTAGTAGTGACGACTCTGATCCTGCACCAGATCCTGGAACCCAAGAAAATAATATTCAGTTGGCAAATGACGCTACTTTTGGTAGTATTCTTACCGACAAAGATGGCATGTCTCTTTATTTCTTTTCAAGAGATTCTAAAGGAGAATCTGCATGTAACAGTGATCAATGTGTTTCAAGTTGGCCAATATTTTATACTAGCGATGTAACTCTTGATGCCGGTTTAAATGCAAGTGATTTTGGAGAAATCACAAGAACAGATGGTACAAAACAAACGACATACAAAGGTTGGCCATTGTATTACTTTGCAGGTGACAATGCTGCCGGAGATACCAACGGAGACAAAGTAGGAAACAATTGGTATATCGCCAAGCCAGATTATTCTTTAATGTATGTTGAGGCACAGCTTGTTGGTAAAGATGGAGATGGTAATGAAATCAACTTCAAAAGTGACTATACCCCTGGTGATGAACTCACATTTTACATGGTAAATGCTACAACAGGAAGAACGTTATACACCTTTATTAATGATAAAAAGGATACCAACACTTTTACAGCAGATGATTTTTCGAATGATGCCGTATGGCCCGTGTTTCATATTGATATAGATAAGCTTCCAAGTATTTTGGATGCCAATGATTTTGGAACCATAGATGTTTTTGGCAGATCACAGTTAACATACAAGGGATGGCCTTTATACTATTTTGGTCAAGATGTAAACCGAGGAGATAATTTCGGGATCAATTTCCCGGCAGCAGGTGTATGGCCCATCGCCAACGTTGATACAGAGCCTGCTCCAGAAAATTAGCCATAATTTATATTTAAGTAGTTAGTTGATCATAAGGGGAAGAAAGCTCTTCTTTCTTCCTCTTATACCTAAAACCAAAAACAATGGAAACGCTTTCAAGAACTAAAAATATCCTTTTACCAATCCTAATAGGCATAGTTTTTATAGCCTGTGAGAACAATGTTGAAGAGGATACTACTTCACCAGATGGAGGATCAAATGGAAATGAACCTTGTGATACCAATATCTCTTTTACTACAAGTGTGAAACCAATTATAGATGCAAATTGTATTGCATGTCACAATGGAAATCAATTTCCAGATTTAAGAACGTATCAAGGAATATTTGATAATGCGCAAAATGTAAGATCACAAGTCGTGAGCCGAAGAATGCCGTTAAATGGTTCTTTAACCAATGAAGAAATAGAATTAATACGATGCTGGATAGAAAATGGAGCTCTTAATAATTAAACCAATCTCATGACCAGAAGAACAAGAATAGTGATGATTATCTCGATATTGATAGTTATGCTGGTAGGAGCATTCGTCTATTACACTTTGTATAATAAACCTCATATAGATGTAGCAAAATCTTCTCCGAATATATCAATTGCATCCAACACAATAGTAAATGATTTTGAAGAGGATGAAAATCGGGCAAATGTCAAGTATCTGGAACAAATTATCGAAGTAACCGGTACTATAATCGAAACAAGTATTACAAATGGAAAAGGAGTTGTAGTAATAGGAGCGGCAGATACATTTGGAAGCATTATGTGTCATTTATCTCATGAAGAAAATGAGAAAATCTGGACCTTAAATAAAGGGCAACAAATTACTATTAAAGGCATTTGTACAGGGTATCTTATGGATGTCATATTAGTAAAGTGTGTAATTGTTGATTAAGGCACTAACACTATAAAGAATATCATAAAAAAGAAAACCAATGAAACCAATACATATATTATTATACTTTTTTTTAAGTACAACTTTCACCTTTGGGCAAAGTAAATATTTAACAAAACAAGGATACACTTCTTTCTTTTCAAGTTCGCCAGTAGAAGATATAAAAGCAGACAACCATCAGGTTTTAAGCATTATCGATTCTTCAACTGGGGCTATTGCCATTTCAATATTAATGAAATCATTCATGTTCGAAAAATCATTGATGCAAGAACATTTTAATGAAAATTATGTTGAATCAGATAAATTTCCGAAAGCCACATTTAAAGGTGAAATTCAAGGGCTTCAGGATCTTAACACGGGGCAACAAGAAGTCACCATAAAAGGGAATATAACAATTCACGGAGTAACCCAAACCATCGAAACCAAAGCCACAGTAAACAAAACTGATGAAGCCATTTCTGTTAACGGAAGTTTTCCTGTTAAAGTAGCAGATTTTGGAATCAAAATTCCAGCTGTTGTTGTTAACAACATTGCCGAAGTTGTAGAAGTGACTTTTGAACTTGATCATAAACCATACATCAAATAACATGAAAAATCTTTTTATAGTCATAGTAATATTTATAATTAGTAGACCCAATGTCTTGGCTCAGGAAGATCTGTTTGATATCTTGGAAGAAGAATCTCCGCAAACAAAGAATTTTGTTACTTCTACCTTTAAAGGAACAAGAATTCTTAATGGTCATTCTATCGAAAATCGGAACAAAGGAACTTTGGAGTTTGTAATCTCTCACCGTTTTGGAAGAGTTAATCTTGGTGCAGAAGAGCTTTATGGGCTGGACCAATCCAATATTCGTTTTGCTTTCGAATATGGACTTACCGATAATTTAATGTTGGGTATTGGTAGAAGCAGTTTTGACAAAGAGTACGACGGTTTCTTTAAGCTAAAACTACTAAAACAAGGTGCCGAAAAAGGTTCTTTTCCTTTTGCGATATCCCTTTTCGGAAGTGCGGTTTATAGATCTATTGATGATTTTGAGCCTGGTAATGAACCAAGTTCTAGCGAGCGTATGTCCTATACTACACAGTTATTAATCGCCAGGAAATTTAGTCCGGGGTTTTCTTTGCAAGTAACTCCCAGTTTGATTCATCGAAATTCTGTGAAAATTGAAGACGATCCTCATAATATTTTCGCCGTAGGAATAGGCAGCAGAGTAAAGCTCACGAAAAGAGTTTCGATAAATGGAGAATATCATTATACCGTAAACCCCTTGGAATCTATTGACGCAACAAACTCACTAGCCTTTGGAATAGACATTGAAACGGGTGGTCACGTTTTTCAGATCATTTTATCGAATTCTATTACCATGATAGAAAAAAGTTTTATTACCGAATCTACAGATGATTTTTTTGAGGGCGACGTGCACCTTGGGTTTAATATTTCGAGAGCCTTTCAGTTTGGAAAAAACAAAAAGAAAAAACTTAAAGAAGTCAAAGAATCAAATCAATAATACTTTGATTTTCTTTTTACAAAAAATGGGAAAAAATGCTAAGAAAAACTTACAAAGTGAAAGGAGAAGATGTTGATGACTTTATGGTTATGCAAGATTATGCATACCAATCATATACTTCTTCTATGGTGGATGCCTTTTTGTTTCAAAAAGGGTATTCAAAATATAAGCTAAATACTCAAAAAATAGGGTTGAAAAAACAGTTTGAAAAATCTGTTCAACTGAAAAATTTAATGTTTACACAACACTTTTTTTTGAATCTCGAATTAGTAAACACAGACATCGAAAAACAAAAAATGAGTTTCAGAAGCCGTTTTTTTAATGTTGAAAATGAATTATGTGCTATGGCAACATTGCAACTGTATTGGTATAACAATTCTCATGAAATGATAATTTCTACCCCCAGAACAGTAGCACAGAATTTTTTGGGATACGGCTATGTTGCCCCATAACTCGACGGTGTATACATCGATTAAGTACGTCATTATTTTTGATGGTAATACACCAAGAAAAAGCCCCATTACGGGGCTTTTTTATGATTAATAGCATCATGTTAATAAAGGTTATGCCACATTTCCTAATAGATAATTGGCCAAAGCATGGGATATCTTTTGTCCAGAATGTTTTTCATAATGACTATATGCCGGACTAGGATTCACTTCAAAACAAGTATATCGGTCCTTTGACTCGTCATATTTCAAATCAACTCCAGAAAAGCACATATCCAAACTTTTGGTTAATGCTATACAAGCTCTGTTAATCGTATCAGGTAAGTTTACAGGTATATATTCAGTATCCGAATCATACCTGTAATCTGTGGCACTTGATTTGATCAAAGTAGAAAATACTTGATCACCCAGGACATGAACTCTTATATTGTTACCCTCGACATACTCCTGAAATTGAGTTGGACACCAACAAATTTTCTTGAGTTTTGGGATGTCCTCTTCGGTAAGTTCTTGCACAATAGATCTTACACCACTTGCCGATTTATATATTACCCGTTCCTTTTCTTTCAAGAATGAAACTACCTCTTCAGGTTGATTGGTGATAATAGTCTCTGGGATATCAAGATCAAAATCAGAAATTAATTGAGTTTGAAACGGTTTTGACATATTAGAAATCATAGAAGAGTTTTTATTGACTACCTTTGCATCAGTGACTTCGAGCCATTGATTTATGGTATCATGAAGTTTTGCGCAATGATGTCTTACGGCTTCATCCTTAGTATCTTCATATTCTGGAATACTCATAAAATTGATCAAACGATTGTACACTCCAGTAATTTTATTAAGATCTACGGTACTATCATTTAATCTTATAGTGCCCTGGATTTTTCCATTAACTATTTTATAAACCATATTTGTAGAAATAAAGTCTCTTTGGTTAAACAATAGGTAGGGCAACTTGTTATTTTCGAGTTGTTGTATAAGTAGTGCCACTGGTGTCTCTGTTGGTATACCGCAAATTAGTATCATAATTGTAGTATTTATTATTAAAATGTTTAAAAATGGATAAAACTCTTTGGTATTAAGCAGCCACTAGCTGATGAATAAAAGTTGCAATATTTGTAGCATTTTCTCTAGAAATGTATTCTTTAAAATTTGGTAAAAGATTTGCTGTAGAAAAATGCATAGCTCCAATTTTATCTTGTAAAAAAGTAAACTCAATAATAGGATTGTTACTCTTTTGAGAAAGCTTTAGGCACAATGACTTAACATCTTCAGGTATGTTTACATTACAAAACACCATTTGACCAAACATAACCAACACTTTGATTTCCGATACATATTGATAAGACAGTGCTTTTTCAAATGGATATGTGATGGTGTTACCTCCCTGCTGCGCAACCATTTTTAACCATTGTTGCGGATGTTTTAATGTTCCATAGAGGCAATTTGCTGTAGCTGGATTGTAAACTTCACCTTTTATTGTATTAAGCAGTGAAACTAAAACCGCATTGGACTCTGATTGTGCATACTCTTTATCGTTATTTTCGACATACATGAAATGATCTGCTGGTAATCGCGTAAAACGATTAATTACCATATTAGTAGTGTCACTATTAATCTGAATTCCATTATGTAAGCGTATATCAAAATGAGATGCGTTTGATGATATTTTTAGCCTTAGTGATTTATTATACCAAAGCATATCTTCGGTAACTATTTCCAGAGCATCAAATTGATCTTTCAAAACTTGATACAACCAGATAGCAGATTGATCATGTTTTGAACAAAATATATAGTTCATAATTGTTTTAAGTTTAAATGAATAAGGATTTAATTTTTAGTATAGTGCTACAAATTTGTAGCACTATACTAAATACATAAGGTTTCTATAACCTTATATCATAGTCTCAACCAGAAATTTCAGAGTCTTTAACATCTTTATACTGCTTGGCCTGCATAGAATCATTTTGCAGTTTGTTAGAATAGTCACTTTCATTTTTCAGCGAACTTTTTTGTAAATCCGGTCTTAAGTTCGTGTTTATGAAATGTGATAATTGATTTACAGTATTTTCTAATGAATTAATGCGACTTTGCATAGGGCCATTTGATACTCCTCCAGGAGTTCTTCCCAAAGGATTCCCAGGAAAATCGATAGGATTTTCAATGATATCTTTATCTTTTTCCTTGATTTCTTTGAACTCCTTGATATCTTTATCCTTTTCCTTGATTTCTTTAAAGTCTTTATCTTTCTCCTTAAACTCTTTAAGCTCCTTTTCTTTATCTTTTTCTTTGATCTCCTTAAACTCTTTGAATTCTTTGACTTCTTTTTCTTTTATAGGTTTAAATCGATCTCCAGGGCCTTGAACTCCAGCAGCATTTGCAGTAAATAGACGACCTGGATTACCACCAATAGGATTTTCGATAATATCTTTTTCTTTTTCCTTGATTTCTTTGAACTCTTTGATGTCCTTGTCCTTTTCCTTGAGTTCTTTGAATTCTTTAAAGTCTTTATCTTTCTCCTTAAACTCTTTAAGTTCCTTTTCTTTATCTTTTTCTTTGATCTCTTTAAACTCTTTGAATTCTTTGATTTCTTTGATTTCTTTTTCTTTAATAGGCTTAAATCGTTCTCCAGGACCCTGAATTCCAGCGGCATGCGAAGTTAAAGGGCGACCTGGGTTACCGCCGATAGGATTTTCAATAATATCCTTGTCTTTTTCCTTGAACTCTTTAATGTCTTTATCTTTTTCTTTGATTTCTTTAAACTCTTTGATATCCTTATCTTTCTCTTTAAACTCTTTGAATTCCTTGAATTCTTTAAACTCCTTGAACTCCTTAATTTCCTTCTCCTTAATAGGTTTAAACTGTCCAGATCCAGCTTTGGAAGCTTCAGATCTTTGTCTAATTGGATTATCAAAGATGTCTCCTGGGTTTTCAATAATATCCTTTTCTTTAAATTCTTTGAACTCTTTGAATTCCTTCTCTTTTTCTTTAAACTCTTTGAATTCCTTGAATTCTTTAAACTCCTTGAAATCTTTTTCCTTGAACTCTTTGATCTCCTTAAATTCTTTGATCTCTATTTTCTTCTCTATTAATGGTTTTCCTAAACAAACGCTAACATCCAAGGCTGTTAGCACATCTTGAATTGGGTTTGCTACTCCAAAAACACCTTCTTCAAGAATCACGTTACCATTAGAATCAAGGACTTCTTCGTTTCCTGCAAAATAAAGTCCAACCACTTCGTTATCAGGATTTACAACCACAGATCCGGAATCTCCACCTAATCCAAATTCATTACTTAATGAAGCATCTACATTAATACCAATTTGGTTGGTTAATGTTACTTCTCCTAAGCCATCATAGGCAATTTTTACAGTTAAATCTGTACTATCTACTGTACCGTGTGTTAATCCTGTAGTTCTTCCTCTTTTACGAACTTTTTGATTTACAGAAGCCGTATTAATTCCTTTTACATCACCAATCTCGTGTATGGAACAATCAACAGATCTACTGGAATTGATATCGGCTACAGCACAATCTACGGTACCTCCAATAGATACGCGTTTTAGTTCTCCAACTGTACCAGATGGACAACTACCTCCATCTACTCTACTTGGTTGCGTCATATCGTCGCCAACAGACCAACTTGTATCTACACTCATTACATGGTAGTTACTCAACATCATTTTCTTGTTGGTCGCGTTGTCCTTTACTATCATCCCCAGAGTTCCGGTAAAAATATAACCTCCAATAGATCTACAAGGGCCAATACTTATTCCCCCAACCAATGGATTGTAGGTATTACGATCGGCTGAAAGTCCTATTTTTGGCTCTTTTATTTTTCTTTGGTTAAGCTTGAACTTTAATTGAATAACATCTGTTTTGAATTCCTTTATTTTTTTAGGAATTCTTTCCTTTTGAGGAATGTCTTTCAAATCTTTCTTCTCTGCAACATACACTCTAATTGAAATCTCTTCGGTAGTTTTACCCTTGGTGATTTTCTTACCAATATCGACTCCTGTTACCCCTGGAATTTCTAATAGAGATTTCTCTACCTCTTGCTTTGCAGCTCTAATCTTCTCTAAATTTTTCATTTGATTTGCATGGTTTTAAGATTTTACTTTAAATATTACTTGAGTATGAGCTTTTAATTTCATGGAATCCACTTCAATCTTCCGCATCATTACCAAAGCAAATGTATCTAAATACAAAACCCTGAAAAACAGTTAAATAACTGATATTTCAGGGTTAAAAAATTCATGATAAAACCATCATTCCCCCTTATTTCATAGGGGAAAATAACTTCTTAGCTACTTCTAGCCGTAATCTTTAATCATATTTAATTGTAATTCCTTGTAAATCCTTAAATTTTCCAGTAATTAACCAGCCTCCAAAGGTTTCTGAAACTGCCATTAACAAAATGTTCTCCCCTTTTTTCAGATCTAAATAGATTGCATCAAATAATCCTATAGTTCCCAAATACCTATAATCTCTTGATCGATATTGATTACTACCTTTATATAAAGGAGTATCATTTAAAATCGCAACGACCCTGTCACTATAACCAAACTCGAATAGTTTGGTCTGGTCCTTATCAGATATGATCCTGATTTTAGCAAATACTGTATTGTTAGATGTGCCATCATTTAGCACCACTTGTCGGGCAATATTGGCTGCGGTACCCTCTTCTACTCTAATTTTTTTACCCCATTTCCTTTTGGCAATAAGAGGTTTCAAGGTATTTAGATTGTCAAGTTGTTTTTCTTCAAATTTATCAGAAACTTCCCATGCTTGAATCAAACCTTGGATTGGTTTTCTTTTGGCCGGGTTAAAATCAACAATCTCGTATTCTTCTTTATTCAGTTTAAAATTGGCATAATGCATAGGTCCAGCACCGCCTCCGCCAATAGCTATTCCACCTTCTTTTGGTTCGTGTACCAAATTCCAGGACAAATTTGGTTTTTCTGAATAATCCAAATATGCCTGTGCTTTTTTACCATTAATTACCAATTTAACATGGGTCCAATCATTATAATCATAATCAAAAGGTACAGAGTAACTGGGACCAAAATACAATTGCCACGGACTCATGCCATTAATTACTGGGATCGCCTGATTACTATCAGGTTTGTTAGGAAGATGAGCTCTTAAATAAAAAGACTCCATATTAAGCCTATCTGAAGAAGTTCTAAATCGAACTCCAGGAAAACCCTGTCTCTTGGTAAGATATACATCAAACTCTATGGTGCCATTTAAAAATTTCTCATCCTTCAAAAATGCCAACCCACGTTGAATATAAATAGCATCTTTGCCTTTATAATTCTCCAAAATGTAAGATTGAGCATTTATTTCCCAATGTAATGTGTCCAAAGGAACGTAATTTTGCAGATACGCTTTTTGTTGTAAAGCAATACTAAATATTATAAATAAAAGAAACCTTGTCATTAGCGATTTGTTTTTGATTTAATCAAAGTTCTGAAGTGCTACTAATACCTCGAAAACAAATTCGTGCAAAACGATTCAATGTTGTTCAAGTCACAATTTTTAGTGACTTTTGTTTTATATCATGAAATCATATCAAGAACATACATTGGTGCAAAAATGTTTGCAAGAAATCGAAGATAAATTAGGTTGGGGCAACTCAAACCAATGGCATAATGATGTATTTATTGAGTTAAGTGATGTTATTCGAGAAAACACTCAAATTCTTCTGAGTCCTACTACTCTAAAACGTGTTTGGGGTAGAATTACCTACAAAAGCGCCCCAAGTATTAGTACCCTAAATACACTTGCTCAATTTGCCGAATACGAAAACTGGAGAGATTTCAAGAATAAAAACGATATCAAAAAACCTTCTTGGATAGCAAAAAAAATTGCTCAAAATATGGGTATTATTGTTATTACAGCTTCTATTATGACAATAGTTTTCATTTCCTTTTATTCTATGATAGGTTCAAAAAAGGATACTATTAGTCCCGCTAATTTATCTAAAATCGTTTTTAGCAGTAAACCTATTACACAAGGACTTCCAAATTCTGTAGTTTTCGATTTCGATCTAAACGATCTAAAATCGAATAGTATATATATCCAACAATATTGGGATAAAACCAAAACGATTAAAATCAAACCGTCACAAAATCAAGCGACGGGAATCTATTATTTTCCAGGATATTTTGGAGCCAAACTTTTAGTTGATGGAGAAATCATTAGGGAACATGATCTATTTATTAGATCTAACGGTTGGGTGGGTACTGTTGAATATAAACCTATCCCAAAATACATTAATCAAAAGGATTTATTTGGTAAGCATTTATCGATGCCGTCTTCTATAATCGAAGAGATAAAGTCAAATGAAAACCCAATCATCTCAAGTTTTCATTTGGTTGATGATTTTAAGAACATTTCGGGTGACAATATTTCTATACGTACTTCTGTACGTAATTTGTACAGAGATAAATGGGCTGTTTGCCAATCTTTCCGAATCGTTGTTTTAGGAACCTCGGGAGCTATGGTGATTCCATTTTCGATACCAGGTTGTGTATCCAATATTAATTTAATGTTAAACGATATTTACCTTAAAGGGAAAGAACATGATCTTTCGGCCTTTGGAGCAGATTTTTCTACATTCAGAATTATTGATATTATGATCAAAGAAAAAAAAGTATCGGTCTATATCGATAATTTAGAGATTTATACCCAAGAATATAATGAACCTATTGGCAATTTTGTTGGTATACGTTATAAGTTTTTAGGTGCCGGAGAAGTTGATTTTTTAAAAATTAATCAAGAACCTAAAGGTCAAACCATTCTATATGAAGATTTCGATATCGATTCCTTTTAACATCTATTTATTTAGTTCCGATTAAACTAAACACTAGGGAAATTTCCCTTAAATATTACGGTTTTACCACATTGCGACAATGAAATATTAACCGTATATTTGCATGGAAATAAAATATAGAATTATGACACTTTCATTTCTACATTCTATTTTGTTCTACTCTTACTCCAGGGCATGAAATTGGTGCCCGAATAGGGTACGATCAAAAAGATGTTTTTGGACCTTAATTTATGTTACAATTTCTTGTAATGTTTTTAATGTTGATTATGAAATGATTTTCGTTTGGTTGGATAATCTAATGTTGATATTAAGATTTATTTACTGAATTTTAACATTACTTTACCAAATCAAGGTTTGTGGCATAAGTTTTGATGTAAAATTTTAAGTTTTATTTTATAAATGAATGTATTAATTATTTAAATCATGTTCAAGCCAAATTTACATTTACGACTTAGTACCTCGATAGGTCAATTGGCGGTAAATCCATCTTTGATTGGACTTTTTCTAAAAACCGTCTATTGTACCCATGGGGATACCATGTTGTATGACGGAGAAACAACATCATTAATTGTTAAAAGAGAAAGTTTGAAAAGTATTGGTAGCCAAATGAGTTCGTATTTGCGTTGGTTTGCTTTATGCCGTCTCGCTCAGGACGTAAAACTGGAGTAATAAGGATAAACCAACCAAGTATCTTTTACTTATACGATATGTTCGTCTACAAAATCATAACCGATATCAGTTAATTTGTAGTACGATAAATTTTCTACCTTGGTTTTATTCAATAACGCAAGAGCTTCGAGCTCATGGATTACACGTATTACCTCTTTTCGTTTTCTTAATTTTGATAATTTATAGATTTCTTTGATTGAAAGCCCAGTAGTATTATGGTTTTCAAAAAAGATACTCATGATGTTCACACGATTAAAAGAATATTTCAAATCTTCTATTGAGGATAGATTTGTAGTACTATTGGGTATAGCAATACCTGTAGATAAAACACGTTTTATTTCACGAGTCACTTTTAAAAAAAGTGCGTCTCGCTGTCCTTCATTCATTATAATTAATGGTTCTGAAGGAGGATTAATAGTTTGAAATCTTGAAATTGCGTCTACATCAGAAAACATGCAATGACTAATAATTATAGGAAAAATATGTGCGCCTTCTTCTTTTGCTGCAGTAAGTAGTGCTGGTAGCTCTTCATTATTAATAAATTCTGAAGACAGAAAATTAGCGCTTACCATTAGAATAGCAACCTTGGTAGAGTTAATCGCGTTATTTATTTCGGTTCGCCAATCGGCACCGACTTCTATTTTTGAGTCTTCCCAGATCGTAAATTTATATTCACGCTCTAAAAAACTTAGGTGAACTCTTAAATAGTCTAACCATTTGGTATCTTTTTTACTATAACTTATAAAAACTCCGTGTCTTTTCATGTTAGTTTTTAGCATCAAAACCTTTTTCAAGGTCTAAATTTATAAGATAAATAAAAAAAGCATAGGCATATTTTTACTTTTCTAAAAAAAATATCGGGGATTTACAATTTGACGATTAAGATTGTTAAATTTAACTTGAATTTCTGTAATACAGAAATAAAATAATGTTCCTAAAATGCACTTAGGTTTTTTGACCATCTAACTAAAAAAACAGTAAACCAATGAATGAAGAACAATACATAAAAGACAGGGTTGAAGATCAAATAAAATGGTATGGTACAAAAAGTGCTGCCAACAAAAGAATGCATTTATGGACCAAAGGGCTTATTATAAGTTTTTCTGCATTCATACCACTTATCTCAGGTTTCTTAAAATCGGGGCCAGAATACTTGAACTATGTTGTTGGGGCTTTGGGTATGGTGGTTGCCATTCTAACTGGTATTTCAGAATTAATGAAATTTCAGGAAAAATGGGCAAAATATAGAACAACTGCTGAAACTTTGAAACATGAAAAGTTTTTGTATATGACCAAATCTGGACATTATCATGCCGAAAAAGCACAGTTCAATCAATTTGTTAGTAGAATTGAAACGTACATAAGTACAGAGAATTCTGAATGGAGTAAAATCATTAGTCAAGAAGAATAATTTACCTTTTTTGAGTGCATCTAATTATCGTGTTTTTTATTATATTTAAACAATCAACTTATCCAGGTGTTTTATACAAAAAAACACATATCCCACTGAATATTTTTTGCAATCGAGTACATTTTATTTTAAAAGACAGGAATAAGATGAATTTTATTTTGGGTATGACCCTAACAATTAAAAAATAAAACTTATGAAAGCATCAGGAATACCTTCTCATGAAAGATCTTTTTATAGAACAGGTTTGGATTCACATGGAAAAAAATTTATTATTTCACCCAATTCTATAGCTACTGGTGATGGGGAAACGATGCATTATATTGACTGTGTACGCGAAAACAATGATGATTCTTTCTACTACAAAGAAGAAGAACGAAAGACAAATATTGTAGTACATTTTACAGCAGGGTATTTAAAAGGTGATATAGCGCAGCTTACACAACCCTCAAATCATGTCTCTGTACCATTTGTAATTGCCCGAGATGGAACAATACTTAAATTATGGTCTTCAAAATATTGGTCTTTCCATCTTGGAAGAGGTGCGGTAGGTGGAAATACTACAATGAGCAGAAAAACGATTGGTATCGAGCTTTCCAATATTGGATATTTAAGAAAAATTGGGTCCAATCTGGTATCGGCCTATTCAAATTCTGATGTTTACTGCGGAATGGATGAGACTAGTTTTTATACAAAACTTAACTCCCCATTTAGAGGAGAAACTTACTTTGCCACACATACTCAAAAACAATATTCTAGCCTTATACTTTTACTAAAGTATTTAACCAACGCTTATAATATCCCCAGAAACTTTTTGCCTACAAATAAAAGATATACCACCTTAAGTTCTGGTGAAGTGCAAAGTTTTAATGGGATATTATCACATGTCAACTTCAGAACATCTGGCAAATGGGATATCGGAGAAGCTTTTGAATGGGATCAAGTTATACAAAGCGTAAACGGTTCTATTACTTAAATACCGTTTTTTAAGTAAGCGTTGTGAAAAAGTAAAATTCATCACAACTCCCCTACCTTTTTACTTTCTCATATTGAAGCAATTAAATCTTCTATATCTTTTGTATCCTCTATATTGGACAAACCAATAGTATCCAAGAATTTATTCGAAAACACTTTTGCCATTTCTGTAGAAAGCAATCTATTACGTTGTTTTTTCCACACTTCTGCATTGTTTCCGAACATATGCTTTACCAAATCTGGAAATGCCCAATCTGCATTTTTACCCCAGTGAATTGTAAATGGAATATTGTTTTGTTGTAAAACCTCGATCATCCTTCTCGAGAATTCCTTTAACCCTATCAATTTTCTTGATTTCTTCCATAAAACTCCATCAATCTCAATCATACAGGTAACCGGGAACTTAGTAAATGCCAATGTTGCATCAGATTTTTTAACAAATCGCATAGCATAGATACCGGGTATAGGGCCCTCTTTTTTGGTAAGATCAATCAAGGCATTTAATGCACTTTCAGAATCTTTACTATCGACCCCAAAAGAACAGGCAAATGCCGGACCCTGGTATGGAGCATCCCAAAAAGTTTCATACAAAGTACCTATGGTTTCTTCATTTACATCTGGAAGTATTTGTTTTTCTAATCGCTTAATAAAAAATGGTATTTTCTTCGGAAACTTTTCACTAATCTTTATCAATACATGAATTAAATCTCGATAGATTGAATTTTCAATAGTTGTAAATGGATCTGGATAATTGTTTGTAAAAGGTTTTTTGTACATCACCTCGACTACATATTGATTATCATCAGTATACGGATTTATGAATACTTTATAATGATATGGTCTTAACCCTTTTCCGTTTGCGTCAGTTTCACCAGGGATGGTAAACGAAGAATTTTCAAAATCCATAGTTTTAGATAATTCCAGAGCGATACGTTTATCAATTTTTTTCACATAGCGTTTCAACAAAAACTGATCTTCCGCTTCAATCACCACTCCATGTATAAAACCAAAAGACCCTAAACTCACTAATGCCGCATTAAACAAATCATCATCCCGAATTACTTTTGATTTAATTTTTAATCCAAACGAATCATTGAGTGCTGGTTTTGACAGTCGTTCAAGGTAAACGACATCTTCAGGATTGGGACCAGTAATAAGATTAAGTCCAACAACATAATCTTGTATAGATCCAACATCAAGGGCAGATCCATGGACTCCCGTAGAGATACAGCCCGCAATGGTTTGCCCGTTACTAGCTCCACTTGTTTTTAATGATTTACCATGCGTAGCAAGGGATTGAGATATTTCTTTGATTGTATTTCCACATTGAAAAAAGAAAAGGTTTTCCCCTTTATATAGAGAAGAGGTATGGACATCACCAGAAGATATTTGAAGGTCCAAATTCATAAAAACATTATAGTGCATCCTGTCTTTTTGATGTGCTATGCTCGACATTGACCAACGAGCACCATAGGCCCTGAAACCTTCATTGGTATCTAATGCTTCTTGTAACAACCTACGAATTTCATTAGCAGCGTCATTATACCTATCTACATCTGAAGGCATATTAGTTTTACCTTCTAGTCTTGTTTTTTGTAATAGTTTTAACTTGAATGGGCCATTATTATGCAAAGTATCCCATTGTGATGTTTGATGTGAAATTGTATTTGCCATAGTAGATTAGTTTTCTGGTTTCATACAGACATATTTTATCCGCACCTTACGTTTACTTCCAAAACTAACAAGGTATAAAAGCGAGCCTCCAAATGTATTTTTATATTCTACAGAGAATAATTTCCCCGTTTCGCAACCCGACTGCTGCACTTTAAGACCAATTTTATCTATAAACGCACTGGATTTAACGACTGTATCTATTACCACTACCCTTTTATCTCGATAAAAATTGCCATGGTCCTCTATACACTCAGGTTCGATACCTGTTTGGCATGGCATATAAGCACCATGTGTACTTACAAGGCGCACAGAATAACAGGAAGTAAATAATGTTGTTAGCCCTACAAACAAAAAGGCTATTCGAAACCAATTTCTATTAAAAATTGTCATAATACTATATCATATAATTGATTAAATATTAACACATAAATTCTATGTTGTCTTTAAAAAATGTGGGGGTATTTGCTATGACAATTGAGGTACTTAAATTTAGTAATATTTTTCTTTAAGAAGACTAAAAATTCCCCAATAATTCTTTCATCAATATCCTTATAGTCATAATAATTTACTGAACATCAGGATAATTAAGGCTCCAGAAGAGAAATTATATATTCAAAAATTAAACTCTGATCTTATTGACCAAAAAAAACAATCTTAAAAATAGGGGTTTACCCCTTAGGTATTCCGGGGTGTATCGCCCTTGATTTTTAATCGATATCAATGTATCAATGTTTGGTAATACAGAAAAGGAAATGTGTAGGTAAAAACTAGTCAAAAATCTGATGGTAATTTTTACTTTTCGTAACATTTTTTTATTAACAACATGTTAATTAGTTGAAATAAGAATGTAAGAATTAACTTAATCAAAATGTAAGAATTATTTGAAATTATAGGGGTTTTCAAATTTATTTTTATCAAAAACTCAATAAAAAAGGGATATTTAATAAAAAATAACTATTTTTGGTTTTTTTTAACAGAATTTTTATTATGAATAGTCCCAAGCCCGAATTTAGGAATTTGTTTCCTAGGACCATTTATTACCTACTATGCATTTCTTTGCTGTTATTTTCATGTAGCAGTGGCGGAGACGATGGTCCTGTAGACCCAGGAGAAGTTAAAAGTAGTGAAAAACAGATCACTAGTTTTTCTTTAAGAGCCTCTAACAACACCAGTCTAGATGCAGACATAACTGGATCTATTGATGAAACTTCAAAAACCGTTAATGTAGCTGTTCCATTTGGTATTGATCTTACTTCGTTGACTCCAACGGTAACAATATCAGATAAAGCTACAGTCAACCCACAAAATCAGGCCGCTGTAGATTTCTCTAGTCCGGTAGTGTATACGGTAACTGCCGAAGATGAAACAGACGTAGAGTATACAATAACTATTACAAATTCTAACAATACAGAAAGTGACATTATATCATTTGCTTTTAATGCAGATAATAATTCGTCAATTTCAGAAAATATTACAGGCGTTATCAATACCAACGATAACACTATAGCTGTTACTGTTCCTTTTAGTACAGCAATAGATGCACTAGTACCCACTCTTGTTTTATCAGACAGAGCAACTTCCAACCCTTCTGTTGGTGCAACAGTTGATTTTTCTTCTGCTGTTGATTTTACAATAACAGCCGAGGATGGGAGTACTTCCAACTATACTGTTACTGTCACCAAAAACGAATCAGATTACGCTACTTTACAGATTTTATTTAATGCTAATTCCAGTAATACATTAAATTGGGATTTTTCAAATCTTGATATCAATACATGGGAAGGCGTAACCGCCGAAAACGACAGAGTTGTTACACTAAGCCTTTCAAATAAGGGATTAACGGTATTACCTGCAGAGATAGGAAACTTACCAATGTTAAGTCAATTATACCTCCAGGACAATGATATAAACGAAATACCCTCAGAAATTTCGAATTTACAAGGCACGCTGACACAGTTATTATTATCCAATAATGACTTGGGCACCCTCCCAACTGAAATAGGAAGTCTAGTTAACTTAGAGTTTCTTGATTTATTTAATACCGGGCTAAACTCTTTGCCTACCGAAATCGGAAATCTAAATAGTCTTGTAAGTTTAAACTTAGGTCGTAATTTTGATTTGTCTTCTATTCCTACTCAAATAGGTAACCTAACAAATCTTACATGGTTAAGTCTTGCTGGTGCCAACTATACAATACCTACACAACTTGGAAACTTAACAAACTTAGTCACATTAAACCTTAATGAATGTGATTTAAGCACCTTTCCTAATCAAGTTTTAAGTTTGACGGTATTAGAAGGCTTGTTTTTATCTGGAAATCAAATTACCACTGTCCCGACACAAATAAACAGTCTTTCGAATCTTAAAGACCTATTTTTGGACAGCAACTCTTTGACATCTCTTCCAGAAGAAATATCGGAGTTAACAAACCTAGAGGATTTAAACATAACTGCCAACCCAACTTTAACATCTATACCACAAGCAGTATGTGATATGGCAAACACTGGAACCAACGTGCAAAAAGACGCTACAACTACATGTAACTAACAGTAGTTAAGATTATTCATAACAAAAAAACAGCCTAGTTGATATCAACTAGGCTGTTTCTGTTTCTTCAATAATGTAAACTACATATATACAAAAAAGAAAGGCCCAAAATAGGCCTTTCTTTAAACATAGGTAAGTTCAAGGGATTGAAATAAAATCTTAATCTCCTGCTAACAAAACATAAGACTCTGTAACAGGTGTAATACTATAATCTTTTACATTTTTGAAATTTCTAAGATGTTTTTCTGCTTCTGAAAAAGCCGTATCCAACGCACTCAATTCTGAGTTTTCATCTACAACAATAGTCTTTGATATTACACTACCATTAGTATATTTTATAGATATTTTCCACTTTTTTAGAGAGTGAACATTTTTGTTTTTAGCGACTCCCTCCTCTTCTTTTTTATTCTCTGTTTTATCATTTTTCTCTTTTGATGCATTTGAAAAATCCAAAGAGTTAGCATGTCCAAAAGAGACGCAAAATACTGCAGTTGCTAATAAGAGTTTCATAGTTGAATGATTTGAATTTGTTTGAAACGAATATACAAACATTTTTTTAATAATCAAATATTTTTTTAATAAAAATTTATTTGTATATTTGATTCCTTTTAGCTTATTTTATTATGGTTAACAAAAAACTAAAACGACTCTTAAAAAGAAGTAAAGGGTCAAAAACGGTGTATGGAATTTCAAAAGCACTTGGGGTTAGTCCGCAGGCTGGAGATTATATTGTGAAGAGAAAAGATCTTGTAAAAGATTTTGAGAGGCTTAAAAAAATAGCGGATTATATGGGGGTAGAAATAAAGGATATACTTGATTATAAAGAGAAGTCCTAACCTTTATTCATTTATGGTGTACGTCCAATTTAACGCAATAAAAAAGGTTGGACTATTCCGAAAGAATTAATCCAACCTCCTCTACTCAAAGAGTATATATACTTAAAGTACTATTTAATTACTCGATCTTTTTTAGCATAGCACGGGCATTTTCACCAACCCCACCGTCTGGATCCATTTTAATCGCCTTCTCATAATACTCTTTTGCTTTCTTTTTATTACCCAGATCAAGATAACTTTCTGCCAAGCTATCCCATGTATTCGCCGAATCCGGAAACAAACGTGTATTGCATTCGAATATAACCATAGCAACTTCGGGTTTTTCAATTTGCAGATAAGAATACCCTATATTATTGATACTCCCTTCACCCAAAATATTTGACGCTACTAATTCTTTAAAGGATTCTAGAATCTTTTTTTTATCGGTATCTGAAGCCATCTTACCTGCTACAGATTTAAAACTTTCTTCCAAAGGTTGAAATAACAGGTTTTTATAATCTTTGGCCTTGTTGACTGCCAAACTTTTTACCTTTTCGAGAGCATCATCTGCTGGCATTTCAATATCTGGTTGTACTCCTGTTCCCTCCCAATTTGTCTTGGTTACGGTATTTATTGTTCTGGCAAATGGTATCCCAATGCCAAACCCATTGTCTAGAGGAAACCCCCTGGTTGGATGAGCTCCTCCTCCGGTTACCTCACCAACAACTACTGCTCTTCCTCGGCTTTGCATGGTATACGAAAAATCTTCTGCTCCAGAAAATGTTCTCTTACTAGTGAGTATATAAACAGGAACTTTTGGTCTTTTTTCACCTTTCACATCGACTACCCATAATTCTTCTGTGTGATTTTGCGCACGCGAATAAATTGAATTTAAAAGCAATTTTTCATCAAAAAAGTAACTACTCAAGTAATTTACGGTATTTGGGTCGCCTCCTCCATTTCGCCTCATGTCAAAAATGATCACATCGGCTACAAGCATATTCTGCATTACTTGATCGATTTTTGCCAAGTGTTCTTCAGAGCCGCCAAAAAACGCCAAATCTACATAACCGATGTTGGAATCGAACAATTGAAACCCTCTAAGCATTGGAGCTCCTCGATAACGCGAGATAAGGCTAGTAATTGGACGAACATCTTTTGATGACGGTTGTGTACGAGGTGCACGAAAATGCAAATGTTTATCCTTAGTGATTTTTTGCATCTCCTCTGTCATTGCTTTCGCAAAAGCACTGGGTTGCATTTTATCAAAATACCCTTTTTTCATAAGGGCATCCAAATGTGCGTTGGTTTCTTTGGCTTTGTCAAGGAAAATATAATTTTCTTCCAGTAATTGCTGAGCCTGTTTTACAATATCATTATTTGTAGATTGCCCAAAACCCGAAGTAAATACAAGAAAAAATACTATGAATCCCAGCCCTTTTTTAAATACTGTTTGTTTCATGATTGATGATGATATAAATTATTTATAGAATGTATATCAAGTAAAGTAAAGAAGAAAAAAATATAGAAAATAGAACGAAATTAGCCTAGATCCAACAAGTATTTAGATGCTCTTAAATTCCTTCGGCTTAAATCCTGTATTACGCTTAAATACTTTGGTGAAATGACTTTGATCAGAAAAGCCACATAAAAAGGCAATTTCTGTCAAAGGTTTATTAGTTTGCTTAAGAAATAATACTGCCTTTTCAACTTTTATTCTTCGCATATATTCCCCAAGTGTACAATTAAAGTGTCTCGAAAAATATCTTGATATAGTTACGGGATGTATGTTTAACTCGAGAGATAACTCTTCTAATGTTATGAATTCATCCCAACGATCTAATAATACCTCTCTAATTTTTGAAACCCATTGCGGAGTATAATCAGATATTTTATCGTAAACAGAAAACAAAGTAAGTAGCGAAGTATGAATAGAGCTCGATGAGGAAACATCATTCAATAGCAACTCTTTATAAATTTTCAACAACTGAAATTGTACTTCAGTATTTTTAAGGACCGAAGTTCTAAAATCGGTGGTAGATAAACTGTTATTAGTAAAAAAAGGATCATCAATTTCTATATTCAGATTTTTTGAAGGGAACGCTGTATATCTGTTACGATGTACTTCTTCTTTATCATACAAAACAATACTACCCGGGAGTATTTGGAGATCTTCCTTTTTTCTAGATTCTAAATTTCCTCCTTGTAAAACTAAAGAAAGGTGATATTTTTCATGAGAGTGCCAATCTTCAGAAACAGGCTTATGATAATTAACCATAGAAATATCATAATCCCCAAAAGAGAATTGTTTCGTTGTCTTTCCCAAAAATTCCTTAGTCTTTAATTGAATCATACTTCAAGTCTATAGTATAACAAGCATGTTACTTTCTAAAAGTAGTAATAAAAAGCAACAAATATGATACCATAAAAGAGCACTTTAAGAAAACGTAAATCTTATTGGCATTTTTTTAACTGAAGTCATCTTGCTTTTTCCCTACTTTTAAAGGTATCGATCATTCTATAAAACAAACAATCATGAAAACATTGACGTCACTCATTATTTTGTTGATCCTATCTATTACTTCAGGCACCATTCATGCAGACTCGTTGTTAAAAGTAGATTTTAAAACTGGTGATCCAGGGATTACTTCTATAAACTCTATGACATTTGGACCAGAAAATATTCTATTTATTGGCGATAGTAATTCGGCTCAAATTGTAGCAGTCGACCTAAGTTCTCATCCAAAAGTGGACAATAGCAAGGTAAAAATTGATTTTCTTGATAAAGTAATTGCTGATATGTTGGGTACTGCAGTAGACCAAATTCAAATTACAGATATGGCAGTTAATCCAGAGAATAGCAATATCTATATTGCTGTACACCATAGTTCGGGTATACCGGTATTATTTCGTGTTGAAGATGATAAACTGAAACAAGTTCCGTTAAAAGATGTCTCCCATAGCAAAACTACAATAACCGATCCGGTAGCAAAGGATGCTAAAGATAAAAGAGGGCGTGAATTGCGAAAATGGGCTGTGGCAGACATAAAATATCATGAGGGTAAAGTGCTGTTATCTGGATTAAGCAACAAAGAATTTGCCTCAACTTTTAGATCTGTTGATTTTCCTTTTACAGATCAGCAAATTTATGGTTCTCTTGAAATCTTTCATGCTGCTCATGGTGAATATGAAACACATGCGCCTATCAAAACATTTTTAGCTACCAGTATAAAAGGTAACCCTCATATTGTAGCTGGTTACACATGTACTCCGCTAGTAGTTCTACCTATGGACAAAATAAAAGCAGGAGAACATCACAAAGGTAGAACTGTGGCAGAACTCGGTAGCGGAAATAGCCCGTTGGATATGATAGAAATGAAAAATGGTGATAAACGATATCTGGTGATCTCTAATACCAATAGACCATTAATGAAAATGGATTTTGCTGATCTTGAAGCTTATCAAAATGCTTTGACTACACCAGTAACCAAAAAAGGGGCCGCAGCGGGGGTTGAATATGTAAACCTTCCGTATGTAAATGTATTGCAGTTGGATAAATTGGGAGATGGATTTCTAATGATTAAAAGAGAATCCACGGGGAACTTATTATTAAGAACGGGAAGCAGCTGGTGGTTTAAATAATAGGCGTTTTCATAAGTTCTATTTCTAGTGAAAAACAATTTAAGTTCTTTAGCATTTATTCTTTTCACTCTATGTTGCTGGTCACAAGATTTATCAACATTTGAAGTGACAAAAGATTATATTGCCCTTACGGAAACAGTAGATTCTTCTGCGAGTTTTAAAGTTTACAAGGGTGAGTTATCAGAAAAGAATGTACATACTGCCACTCCTATTTTAGGGAGCATTATATCCAAAAAGGAATCCTCGAGATTTACTCCGTTGATTCCCTTTACTTTCAATCAAAAATACACCGTCGTTTATAATGGTGTTGTCGATTATTTTGAGATCAATCCACCCAAGGATTACGAAAGACTTTCTATAGAAGCTATCTACCCTTCTTCAAGAAAACTACCATCCAATGTATTGAAATGGTACATTCGATTTTCTAAATCTATTGACCAAACAAATCCGTACGATCATATACATTTTTTAACGGCTTCTGGTGATACCATAAGAAAGGCTATATTAAACCTGGAAAATGCACTTATTTCTGAAGATCGTAAACTCCTAACCGTTTGGATTGATCCTGGACGACAAAAACGAGGGTTAATCCCGAACCAACAATTAGGAGCTGTTTTTGAAGAAGGAAAAGAATATTCTTTGGTAATTACACAAGAGTTTAAGGATAAAGAAGGAATCCCGTTGAAACAAAACCAAATTCATCAGTTTATTATTACAACATCGGATAGAAAACAACCAAATGTTAACTCCTGGAAAATTCGCTCTCCTGAAGTAGGTACCATTTCAGAATTAAAAATTGACTTTAAAGAACAAATGGATTATGGTAGTATGTTAAATAGAATTACACTACTAAATCCTGATAAAAAGAAAGTTACTGGTGATTTAAAGCTAATTAAAAACGAATCAACTTTAGTTTTAAAACCACATAAACCATGGATCAAAGGAGAATATGAAATAGTAATAGATTCACGTATTGAAGATTTAGCCGGTAACAATCTTAATCGATTATTTGACACGAAAATAGTAGACGAAACATCTAAAGATATCGATAAGGCTTTTTATTCTTTATTTTTTTCAATAAAATAATAAACCCCTTGTTTTTTACTTCAAGGGGTTTTATATGCTTGACTTACATAGTTTACTTAGTATCTATTACAAATCTCTTGATAACAACCTGATCGTCTGTATTGACTTCGAGAATATACATTCCTCTATTTAAAATAGATACATCAATTTTATTTTCTTTCAACTCATCCCTAAGAATAGATTGTCCCAAATAGTTCATTATTCTGAAATGAGCATTTTGGTTATTTAACCCTCTCAAAAACAGTACTCCTTGTTCAACAGGGTTCGGATAAAGTTTTAATTCACTAATCAAACTGGATGTTTGAGCATTTTGTTTAAAGACCACACCTCCAATATTTACTGTGTAGTCTTCGACCTCGCCATAAGTAAAAGTTTCACAAGGATCTGGAGCTGCATTATATTTCATAGATACTCGCATTCTAGTTTCTCCATCTAGAGCCGTGCCAGGTACAGTAAAATTATATGATTGATTTGCACTACTCGTGGTAGAAGCCGATACTATTTGCTCTGAGGCTTCAAAAGTTCCATTTTTGTCATAATCAATCCAAACGCCCCAGTATTCGGTATATGAAGAGTTTGTAAAACCTACACTTAACGTTATCGAATTTGATCCATAAGGAACGATTGCGGCTGGCAAGCCCGTATAATCTGTATATCCCGATGATGCCGTGCTGGGGTTATTTAAATCATTTAAACTTACCAAATCGATATATTCAAAGTTTATATTATTACCCTGAGAAGTACAATAGCTGATATCTCCTTCTAAAGTTGTTACACTAGCCACGTTACTTGGCAAAGAACTATTTCCTGCTGCATCTTTTGCAACAACTGTAAATGTATATGAAGTATTTGGAGTTAAACCCGAAACTACACTAATCAAGCCATCGACCGTTGTATCTATGAGTGTCGATCCCTGGTATACTTCATATCCAGTTACTCCTACATCATCTGTTGATGATTCCCAGGAAAGTGTAATACTGGTAGCAGATACGTTGGATGTAACCAAGTTTGCGGGTGCCGTAGGCGCCTCATTGTCTGGCATAGAAGAGAATATTTTAATGTTGTCGATTGCCATATCGCTGCGCCAGTTGCTACCTGTGGCACCTTTGAATTGTAATCTAACCACCGATCCTACATAACCTGAAATATCCAAAGAAGCTTGATTCCAGGTATTTCCAAGATCTCCACTTTCTGTCCAAATTGAAGAATAGGTTACCCCGTCATCGGTGCTTATCAATAATTCCATGGTTCCCATTGTTGCTCCATACATATGATAGCCAAATTCTAATGAAGCACCAGAAAGTGAAGACAAATCTATACATGGACTATTAAGAAGCGCTACTTTATTAGGGCTTCCGGGTGGCGCCGGATTTCTTGAAGCCTCAGTATACAAATAAAATGATCCGTCCAGACCTGTAGATGGGCCTGTAGAATTTGATGGTGTTCCGCCAGAGTCTCGTGTCCAATCGATATCATCTCCAGAGCCATTGATCCATACGCCCAAACCAGATTCGAAGCTTTCAGAATAAGGAAAGCTATTAACTCCTGCACACGCAGGAACTTCGGTTGTAGAAAAATTAACCGATGTACTATAAGGAGAACTGTTACCACCTGCACAATTGCTTCGTACTTGCGCTTCATAATTAGTTAATGGTGCTAACCCTGTAATATTTATGGTATTGTTATTTGAAGAGACCAGGGTCCAGCTAGTACTTCCAATAGTTCTATAGCGAACATCATAGGTTGCACCTGTAGTCGCCTGCCAACTCAAAGTTGCCGAAACAGATTGTACATTGGTAGCAGAAAATCCCGATGGTGCAACAGCAGCAATTGGAGTTAATTGAACATCATTTACAATACTTTCATAATCATTAACGGATACTCCAGTAACTGTTAAAGGCTCATAACAGTCTGCTTCGTATATTATGCTGTACGTTCCGGCTTTTATTGGTCTATAATAATCTCCTTCGGGTAATTCTGTAGGTACCCAGGATTCATAACTCTCTTTACCTACAATAGTGACCTTTGCCTGTATAGGTTGATTTGTAACTGCATCTGTAACTACTCCACGAATTCCATAATTCACTTGTTTTAGAAAAGCGATAAGTGCATCTCGATTGTAGTTCCAAAAATTAACTAATTGATTTGCGGGAGGGGTCTTGGCATTCGACAACTCAACGGTTACCTCTCGTCCTTTGTGATTATAAATCTGATAATCCTGTCTCCCACCTTGTACTTCATACCAAGCATAACCGTTGGTAATTCCATTGTTTCTGGCATCAAAATATCCTGCAGGGCTATTCGCCTGACAAAGATCTCTGTACTCTTCAGAGATATAAATGAAATAATCTTCATCGGGATGTGCTCCTGCATAAGTGTCCCATGGATAATTGATTAATTCTATACCACCATGAAAATTGGCTGATAAGACAAAATGCTTGGTATCTGCAAAATTCATAAATGCTAATGTTTCGGTTTGATAAGCATTTCCATCTGGATTGGGACCATCATCTGGATCGGGATAATTTCTATTAAGATCTACATTATTGGCATTACCACGTGTAGCATTGGCCACCGAGGTGTTGGTAGGACTATTTCTAAAAGTACCATCAGGATTTGCTAATGGGTTTATCCAAACCTCATTATTATCCAACAGGTTTTTAATTTCGGCGTGTCGCGGATGACTTGTATCATTATATGCACCCAACAAATAATCAATAAGATTTAACATCATAGGATAACCAGCAATCTCATCACCGTGCATGGACGATGTGTACATTACTCTTGGTTCTTGTTCATTACTATTTACATTATCTGAAAGCTTTACAAATAATATAGATTTATCACCCTCGGTTGTTGCCCCAATATTTTCAACTTTACAAATGGCAGGATTATTTGTGGCGAAGTCATTCATCATTGTTATATAATCTGCATACGTGGGATACGCTGTAAGCGGAAAAGTTGTCGCTTTACCAATAGGTATATCTGAAGTCATAGTCCTATAGCCTATGATATTGTCCTGGGCAGAAGCCGAAAAAGATATTCCTTTTTGTAAAAAAGAATCAAATTGCGGTTGGTTTGCCATTACTTTGACGATTTTTGTGATGTCATCATAATGGACAATTGATAATTCTTTGGTTATAGCAGTTAGTTCTGCTTTGTTTTCTATACTAAAAGTAAAAATAACCTCTCCCTTGGTATTAAGATAAGATTTTGCCCGTTGAAGATCTGTTTGTTGTGCGAATAAAAAATTGCCCATGATACATAGTACCAAAAGCAAAAGGGTAATACTTTTTTTCATGGTTTTAAGAGTAATTTAAATTGAGTTAATGTTGGTTTTAACTTTAAAAATACTCTTAAAGATAACATAAATTTAACAGAAACATTTGATTTTGTTCAATTTATAACCACATATCATAAGTAAATTTCTTAACCCGTTATACTACATCTGTTTTCTCTATCGTATATGACTTCCAGCATTGATATCTATTGTAGCTCCTGTCGCATGATCCATAAGCCCACTACACATCATACCAATAATGGGTGTAATATCTTCTGGGGTAGTTAATGTATTCAATGCTATTTCGTCAAGTATTTTTTGCTCTCCATGATCTTTAATAAAATTCTCGGCCATCTGTGTTCGCGTAAACCCTGGGGAAACTATAAACGATTTGATATTATGTTTTCCGAAAGAGCGAGCGACACTTCTGGCCAGGGAAACAATTCCTCCTTTGGATGCAGCATAGCTCAAATACTCCTCTGTTTCTCCTCTAAAAACAGCTCTGCTTCCAACATAAACAAACCGCCCCTCGTTATTGACCAAAAAATGATCAAGACCAAGTTTTGTAAGTAGTCCTACAGCGTTAAGATTAATATCTATAGTTCTTTTCCAAATGGAGTACCAGTCCTCATAATCATCGGTAATTGGATGTGATAAAAACACTCCTGCATTTAGTATTATAACTTCTATTTTACCAAATGCAAGCTTTACATCTTCAAATAGTTTAACTACTTCCTTTTCAATAGATAAATCTGCTTTAAATGTTTTTGAATTGGTCTGGGGATACCTTTCTACAAGTTCGTCGGCCGAAAACTGATTAGAATTATAATGGACCGCCACCCTTGCCCCCATTTTCATTAAAAAATCTGCCGTTGTTTTACCTATTCCATCAGATGCCCCGGTCAGCAATACTGTTTTACCCTTTAGATTAATATTTATCATGATAGTTGTTTAGTTATAAAAGTAAGAAATGAATCTTTGATTAATAATACAAAACCTAAAAGGCTTCATTCAAAATGGGCGAAATTATTGCTTAAGAAACCTCAATAATATTAACTAAGAACCGTAAGAGATTTTCATTAAAATACCGTATATTTAAAGATAGATCCCTTCATTGTCAGAAAGTTATATTTTTTTGACAAAAACGCACATGTCACTACTTTAAAATCTTTAATTCAAAATTATTATGAGTATTTCACAAGCCTCTCCTAAAAGCAAGAGGGAACGCCCTAGCTTTAAGGACAAATACGACAATTATATTGGTGGAAAATGGACCAAACCAGTAAAAGGAGAATATTTTGACAATATTTCTCCAGTAGACGGAACAAGTTTTACAAAAATTGCACGATCAACTGCAGAAGATATCGAGTTGGCAATCGATGCTGCATGGGCAGCTGCTCCCAAATGGAACAATTCTTCTGCAACTTACCGTAGTAACTGCTTGTTAAAAATCGCTAACATTATGGAAGAAAACCAGGAAGTCCTTGCCCGATCGGAAACCTGGGATAATGGTAAAGCATTGAGAGAAACAATGGCCGCCGACCTTCCTTTGGCGATTGATCATTTCAGATACTTCGCTGGAGTAATCCGGGCTGAAGAAGGTTCTGTAAGTGAATTAGACTCAGACACTGTATGCTTAAATGTTCAGGAACCCCTTGGTGTTGTTGGGCAAATTATTCCTTGGAATTTCCCAATACTAATGGCTGCCTGGAAAGTTGCTCCTGCACTTGCTGCCGGAAACTGTGTTGTTTTGAAACCTGCAGAACAAACACCGGTGGGTATTATGATCTTAATGGAACTTATTGAAGGTATTCTTCCTTCAGGTGTACTTAATGTAGTTAACGGTTTTGGAATTGAAGCAGGCAAACCACTTGCTTCTAGCCCTAGAGTTAATAAAGTTGCCTTTACCGGGGAAACAACTACCGGACAATTGATTATGCAATATGCCTCAAAAAACATCACCCCAGTAACACTAGAATTGGGCGGAAAGTCTCCAAACATCTTCTTCGAAAGCATTATGAAAGCTGATGACGAGTTCTTTGACAAAGCTATTGAAGGAGCAGTAATGTTTGCTTTAAATCAAGGTGAAGTCTGTACTTGCCCTTCCCGAATTCTAATACAAGAAAGTATCTATGATAAATTTATAGAACGCGTTGTAGCACGAACAGAAGCTATAAAACTAGGACATCCTCTTGATCCCGAAACGATGATGGGAGCGCAAGCATCAAATGATCAATTCGAGAAAATATTGAATTACATCAATATTGGAAAAGATGAAGGGTGCGAGGTTCTTACCGGCGGTAATGAAGCGTATGTTGAGGGATTAGAAAAAGGATACTATATCGAACCAACATTACTGAAAGGAAATAATAAAATGCGGGTTTTTCAGGAAGAAATTTTTGGTCCTGTAGCCTGTGTTACCACCTTTAAAGATGAAGCCGAAGCTATTGAGATTGCCAATGATACCTTGTATGGACTTGGTGCAGGAGTATGGACCAGAGATATGCATCAAGCTTACAAAATCTCAAGAGCAGTGCAAGCAGGTCGTGTATGGGTAAACTGCTATCATCATTATCCTGCACATGCACCATTTGGAGGTTACAAAAAGTCTGGTATTGGTAGAGAAAACCATAAAATGATGCTTAATCACTATCGTCATACCAAAAACATGCTAATATCGTATGATAAAGAGCCGATGGGCTTTTTTTAAAATGTAAGCTATGATTGCAAGGGTTAAAATCACTGAGGCTGCAAAGGCCATTATCGATACCCTAAGAGAGCAACACGGGGAGTTGATGTTTCATCAAAGCGGAGGTTGCTGTGATGGCTCCTCCCCAATGTGTTTTGAAAAGGGGGAATTGATGATCAATGAAACCGATGTGTGGCTTGGAAACATTCATGGATGCGACTTCTACATGTCCAATGATCAATTCGAATACTGGAAACATACCCAATTAACAATAGATGTTGTAAAAGGCCGTGGGGCAAGTTTTTCTCTTGAAATCCCTTTAGGCCTGAGGTTTGTCACCAAATCAAGAATGTATTCTGAAGACGAAATCAAAAATTTGAGTCCCATCCACAAAGGAGAAGTCACACAAACTATATAAAAGCTATCTAGTATATACTAAAACGTTAAATTCTATATCATCCGAAATGACATCATCTCCCAGATTGTCATAAAAGCTTCCTGAACCATATTTTATATTCCAACGAGTACGATTTATAGAAATTTGTGACGTAAATAAAGTTACCCCATTTTCAAACCCAAATTTACCCGAAAAACTAATAGGTTGCTTTATGCCTTTTATAGTAAGATCAGCATCAATGTCTACTACGGGATATTTTGAATTATCCATATTAACAATCTCTAATTTTGCAATAGGATATACCTCTACTTCAAAAAAGTCTTCATTCTTAAGATGATCAATTAACATTTCATTATACTTCCCATCGGTATTCACTATAGTGCTCATATCTATGTAAAACTTCCCTCCTGTAGGCATCCCATTTGTAATTACCCACTCACCTTTAGATAGCTTTACTGTTCCAAAATGTTTATCCAGTTTTAAAGCATAAAAAGCAGTCCAATTGATCACACTTTGTTCAATATCAATAGCTAGATTCTCTACTAGTATTTTTGGTCCTATACTTTTTTTAGCAAATATATCAATGAGTTCTATTTCATATACCAATGTAGAATCGGGATGAGGAAAAGTAACATTGCCTATTCTCTTACTTAAAGAAGGCGGAACTATTAGTTTTCGGATTTCACCTTTTTGCATACCCTGAATTCCTTCGTCGACACCTTTAATCACTTGATTGCCCCCAACGAGTATTTTGATTGGGTTTGGTAATTCTTTTGATGAAAACACCAACGAATCGTTGATATAACTCGTGGTTTCATGAATTAGAACCTCATCTCCTTTTTTTGCAAAAGTGCCAATTCCTTTTTTCAAAATTCTATATTGCAGTCCCGAATCTGTAGTTATAAAATCGCTATTCTCCGTATTCTTATCCGAGCAACCAAAAATTAATAACACAAGTAAAGTTGTAATATTTAGCTTTACAAAATTCTTAACAAGACAATACCCATTACTATTCATATTTATTTTATTTTGTTGAAAATTAATTTGAATGCTAAATATAGATTTCGAGTTATGTCAACATTATAAATCAATTGTAAAAAAAGTGTAATTTATTTGTAAAACTTATTGTTTAAGATCTTATGCACACTATAAATAGAGCTAAAACAGGAGTAACAGCAATATTGATAATCGTGTTATCGATATGGATACTATTTAGTTTTGTCGAAAAAGAAAAAGAAACATATTATCCTGAAAAAGCAAAGATAATTCTTCGAGAAATTGGTAATAGGTTATTATTAGCAAATAAAGATTCTATATCCCTAGTACTACCTATTAAGCAGATAGATGAAAATGAGTTTGAAATTTCTTTTCAAAAAGAATTATCAATCAACCCTGATTCTTTGGCCGCAATTACTAACTCGATCATAAACAAATCAAACTTAGTAACCGATCACATTATCGAGGTGCAACATTGCAAAACCAAAGATGTGGTGTATAGTTATCAAATTTTAAAAACAAATTCTGATACTCTTATTCCGTGTTCTGGTCGTATACTTCCAATCAATTGCTATACTATTCGAATCTTGCTTGTACCAAAAGAAGCGAGCAAAATAGGTAAAAGCATTTATCCTATAACAACGCTTAGCTTGTTGATCATTTTTATCTCTGGATCTTTTATTCTATCCAGAAAAAACAATAAAGCATCCGAAAAAAAACTAAAAGATTCTACAAAAATTGGAAAATATACATTTCATATGGACCAACAGATTTTGAAATTTGAAGATCAAAGTATTCCCTTAACCACTAAAGAAACTGATCTACTTAAGATTTTTTATAAACACCCTAATGAAGTAGTAAAACGTGAAAAATTAGCTAAAGAAGTATGGGAAGATCACGGAGTAATCGTTGGACGAAGTTTAGATATGTTTATTTCAAAGCTTAGAAAAAAACTAAGCCTGGATTCATCAATAAAATTAACCAATGTGCATGGTGTCGGCTATAAAATGGAAATGTAGCTAAAAACACAAAATATCGAATTACTTTGCGATTCCAACTAAAACCCAAATCCTTTTGTTGGATTCATTTTCCCAATTACCTAGATCCTTTACCTCTTTAATGATGGAGAAACCAGCCTTCTCTAATTCAGACTTTACATATTTTATGGATAATGTATGTGCTTTCATTTGTTCTGACCTGGTTTTATTACGCATATGGCTTTTAAACTTCTCGATAATCACGACTCTTCCATCAGGTTTCAAGGATCTTCTTATATGATTTAAAATAGCCATATAATCATCCATTTCATGATACGTATCCATGACTATCACAGTATCCAATGATTCCAGTGGTAACTTTGGGTTATCATAATCTCCTAATATTGTTTCGACATTGTTCAAATCTCTATCTTCCAAATATTTATCAAGTTTATCCAATCTATCTTGTCGCACATCTACGGCATATACTTTACCAGATTCTCCAACTTTTCTGGACATATGTATGCTTAAATATCCTTCATGACATCCTATGTCTGCAACAATACTACCAGATCTGACACCTGCCAAATCAAATATCTTTGGTACGTCCATCCAGGAATCTCTTTCTTCCCAATCATTCTCGATATATTGTGCCATTCCCTTTTCTATCAATAAGGCCGAGAATAAAAAAAATAAAACCTTAATTTGTTGTTTCATGCTTTCCCTTGTTTATATATGAAATTCATTTTTACTGTTTTCAAATTAGTTTTTAATTAAATCGGAAGTATCTATTTTATGAAAAGTTTGGGTTTTTGGTAACTATTATTAGGATTTCACATTACTTCTTAAGGTTATTGAACGAATAAAGTATATGTTAATATTTGCCTACATCCCCTATTTTAAAGGTGAAATTTGTTAATATTTGTTAAAATAGTACCTTTTTATACATAGTACTGTAACGAATTTAATTTTCGAACGTCTAGTAGGTATATAACAATTAAAAAACATACATCATGAGAACATTAAACAGCAATCAAATCACGAGCAAACCTACAAATACCAACGGTTATATCTGGAACAGTAAAAGACGCTACAGATAATTAAAATATAATTCTATCAATCAAAAAAACAATCTGAAATTATGAGAACATTAAACAGCAATCAAATCACGAGCAAACCCACAAATACCAACGGTTATATCTGGAACAGCAAAAGACGTTACAGATAACATAAAACATTCATCAATCAAAAAATCTATCTACCATGACAACATTAAAAAATATCAAAAAGAGAATAAAAGAGACAAGTCGAAAACGCAATACCTTCTTAGGTTTTACTCAAAGTGGCCATGACTACGAATATCACATCCGAATTAGACCAAACCGCTACGCTTTCTAAGCCAATTGATCATTGACCCTAAACAAAAAGGCCAGATTTAATAATAAATCAGGCCTTTTTTAATGTCTTATAAAGATATACTTATTTATCTAATTTAGTATCTGCTTCGAATTTTGATCCCTCTGGAGCGCGATATCCAGCAAAAGGTAGCTTCAACAATTTACTGATCTTAGCATTTGAATCAACATCTGGATACGTATCAACTCCATACACCAAATCTTCATTTCGTATTTTGGCAAACGTACTAAAAATTCGATCCCAAATAGAAAAAATATTTCCGTAATTCGTATCTGTATACGGCAATACATAGTGGTGATGTACCTTATGCATATCTGGCGATACGATTATCCAGCTTATCATATCGTCTATTCTTTTTGGTAACGAGATATTTGCATGATTAAATTGTGACAATACAACCGATAAGGACTGATACAGCATAATAATCCCGACTGGAGCACCAACAATAAATACTCCTAGCGTCGTAAAAATAAATCGTATTACACTTTCACCAGGATGATGTCTATTGGCAGTAGTAGTATCGACATGATTATCTGTATGATGAATTAGGTGAAACATCCATAACGGTTTTATCATGTGTTGCACATAATGCGCCAACCATGCTCCAATAAGATCCAAAAGTGCTACACCCAAAAGTACTGTCGCCCAAAGTGGTAGATCGAGCCATTGTATAATCCCGAACTTATTTGCAACCGTCCAATCACTGGTTTTTAATAAAATAAAGGCCAATACAAAGTTTATAACAATAGTAGTAAGGGTAAAGAAAATATTGGGCCAGGCATGCTTGAATTTCTTATAGTTAAACTTGAATAGCGGTGCTGCGTATTCTATCAACCAAAAAAAGGCTATCCCTCCTACCAAGATGATACTTCGGTGAGAAGAAGGTATTGTCTCAAAATAATTCATTATCGTTTCCATGCGCACAAAATATTGCATTTTTAATAATTAGGCAATACTTTTTTTGATATTATTACACATGTATAATACATCCATTGCATTATTCTTTAAAGGAGTAACAAATACTGAATAGTACTCAAAAAAAACTTACATCATAAAGGAAAAAAAAGTACCCCTAAATCAACTGCTCTTTAATCCAGCTTCTAGCCGTTTCAAGATCTTCAAAAGTGGTTATCCCGTCTTGAAAGAACATGTTTTCTATTTTTACGCTTGTTGCTTGAAATCGATTATAAACAACTGCAGCAAAAGCTTTTAAATTAGGAAAAACTTCTTTTATTTTCATATAATCTGTGGGTTCAAGAGAATACGAGTTGATACGATGAGAAATATATCCAAAAGGTCGACCTTCGAAGTGTACGTTTGTAAGTTTGGAAAGTTCGATTGCTTTATTATGATCAAAACAAATTCCTTCGGCAACCTCGATAATAAGATAATTTTCAAAGAAAAAAACCTTTCCGATTTCAAGATTATATCGTTTAACTAGCTCTTCTTCATTAATAAATTCTGGCATCCTACACTCTTATTTACGTCATTAATCAATTCTTTCGTGAAGTGATATTATCTTTTCTAAAATTAATCGAGGCACGAAAATATACAATAATCTAATATAGGTGACATTTTTATAATTTTGATAACATTTGTTTAGTAGTCTATTACACCTTATCAAGCCCGATCTAGTAAGAAATTACCGTTTATGTAGTTGACCCAGGAATATTGCCATTAATGTTCCAACCTCTACTTTTCAGGTTATTGTAAGCATCTAGGCTGGCAGCTGTAGGGTTTTCGTTACCCGAATAATTAAGTGTCCCGCTAGATTTTCCGAATTTATCAAGATCTATAATGATTTTATCAATAACCGCAGCGTTTAATTGATTATCATTACAACCAACAATTGTGAGTTCTTTATTATTGGAGATGTCCAGGGCAGTTAAAAGATTTCCTCCACATGTAAATCTTGATAGTTTAAAGTTATTACTGACATCAATTTCTGCAAGTTTATTATTGTTACAATAAAACCATTGCAAAGCCTCTTTATCGGCTACATCGATATTTGAAATCTGATTATTATTAAATTGAAAATATCTTACCAAAGGATTATTACTGATATCTAATTCGGTTAACTGATTTGAATTACAATACAAATAGTAAATTTTTGGGTTTTTAGAAATATCCAAAGACGTTAAGTTGTTTGCGCCACAATGAATATTTGCCAATTCTATATTCTTTGTAACATCAAGAGTACCTATAATATTGCTATGACAATTTAAGTTCGTAAGTTTTACATTCTTACTTACGTCCAAAGTCGAGATTTGATTTCCAGCACATGTTAAACCTATAAGACTTAAATTATTGCTAACATCGAGTTCGGTTAATTTGGCCGTATTACAATATAAATATCTTAGTTTTGTATTCTTACTAACGTCCAGGGTATTGATGTCGTTATTTCCTATGTTTAAATTATCTAGCTCTAGATGTTTAGATACATCAATAGTGGTTCGATTATTCCCGATACAGGAAAAAACTCTTAATTTCAAGTTATTACTTATATCATAGTTCCCCAAAGAAGGGTTGTAACTTGTATTAAGGTTTAAAAGTTCTTTGTGAGGTGTAACATCTATAGATTGTAGATCGTTGTAATAGGCGGTAATATATTGGAGTTTTGTGTTTGCACTTATATTTAACGCTGTTAATTTATTTTGATAACAGTTTAAATGTGTTAACTCTGGATTATTACTTAAATCAATTGCGGTAATTTCATTTCTATAGAAACTAAGTATTTTAAGCGCAGGATTTTTTGTAACATCAAAGGTTTGAAGAAGGTTAACACCACAGTTAATGGTTTCCAATAATATATTGTTAGTAATATCAATTGTAGAAAGTTGATTCGAATTTATCCCTACTGCTTTTAACTCAGAGTTTTTAGAAAAATCAATTGATTTCAGTTTATTGTTTGGCACGTACAAGTTAGCCAATTTATCATTGGCAGTAGGGTCAAAAGTCTCTAATTGATTCCCACTTGCGTATACAGTTGTAAGCTCTGGGTTGTTGTTTATATTTATAGTTGTAAGGCGATTGTTCTGGCATTGAATCTGAACTAAATCTATGTTATTTGATAGATCTAATACTGACAATAGGTTATTATTACAGTACAATGACCTTAATTTTCTATTATTAGTTAGGTCTAATTCCTTTAGTTCATTTATATAAAGGTTAATATTTGTGATGTTCCAGAAGTCTTTTAGGTTAATTTCTAATAAAGGAAATCGTTGTATTATTAATGAGCTTATTCTTCGACAATTCTTATTATCACGTATTATTGCTCGAGCTATATTGGTATTTTTGGAGAGATCAAAAATCAGTGTTCGAGAACCGGTGGGAACTTCTTGTTGTTCCAGGGTTGTATTATTATCCAAAAGTGAAATAAGTGTTCCTTCTTCAGTGTTTGTATACCGTATTGTAAAGTTATTGGCTTTACTTGTTGTTTTAAAGAACTCTATATCTCTTACTCGATCATATATCAGATTCTCCCCTAGATAAACACGATTAACTGGTCTTTCTCCAAGTCTGGGGTTTTGTATTTTTATGTTACCTATTGCTAAACTCACGCTAAAAGGTTATTTAAGACTACGTATATTATTTTATATTACTCCCCCTGGTACATTTCCAATTATATTCCAACTTTTATTTTTTAGGTTATTATAGGCTATTAAACTTGAAGCGGTAGGATTTTCATTACCAGAATAATTGAGATAACCATTAGATCTACCATGATTATCCAAATTGATAATGATGTCATCCACAGACTGTGCGGTTAACTGATTATTAGAACAATGTACATTGTTTACAAGTGCGTTTTTTGATATATCAAGCTTGGTCAAAAGATTATTATAGCACGAAATCAACGTAAGTTTTGTATTTTTTGAAACTTCAAGAACAGCAAGCTTATTGTTATTACAATACACCCATTCTAAACTCGAGTTAGTATTTAAAACGAGAGATGTTAATAAATTACTCTGACATTGAAGATAGCGTAAAAGTGTATTATTGGTTAAATCCAACTCTGAAAGTTGATTGTTATTACAATAAAGGTGCGTTAGTTTGGTGTTTTTAGAAACATCTAGGTTAGTTAATTGCGTTACTCCACACTGTAAATAAGTCATCTCTACGTTACTTGTCACATCCAAAACCTCTAGAGGGTTATTACTACATTGAAGCGTTCTTAATTTTACATGTGGACTCACATCGATACTTGTAATCTGATTTATCGAAAACCCTAGACCTTGCAACTCGAGATTATTACTGATGTCCAGTTCTGTTAAACCTGTAGAGTTACAATAAAGGTATCTTAACTTAGTATTTTTACTCACATCCAATACTCCAAGTTCATTATTACTACAATTAAAATTATCGAGTTCTAGGTGTTTTGTTACATCAAGAACAGTACGCTGGTTATTATTACAATAAAAAAGTCGTAATTTTAGATTATTACTGATATCATAATTCCCAATGGGATTATTAATTGTGTACAACGTAATAAGTTCTTTATGAACTGTCAAATCAAGTGATTCTAACTTATTATTATATACGTATAAACTTTGCAATTTGGTATTCACTTTTAGATCAAGTTGTGTAAATAAATTTTCGTGACAGTTTAGATGGGTTAACTCCAGGTTATTACTTAAATCCAGATTGGTAAGCTGATTTCGATGACAATTAAATGATCTTAGTTTTATATTCTTGGTAACATCTATAATGGTTAATTTATTTTGTCCGCAACTAAAATTTTCAAGATTGATATTTTTAGTTACATCAATGGATGGTAACGAATTAGTGCTAAGATTTAAGAATCTTAGCTTTAAATTTTTAGAAACATCTATACTTTCTATTTTATTCGAGGACAGACTAAGATTTTGAATATCCAAGTTAAGGCTAGTATCAATACTTTTTATTTGATTAGCATCTAAATATATACTTACAACCTGGGAATTATTAGTTATATCCAAAGAGGTTAACTTGTTTCTTTGAAGATTTAATTGTGTTAGTAATCTGTTCTGAGAGATATCTAATGTTTCTAAGCCATTCAAATAACAAGTAATATTAACCAACTTAGTGTTATTAGTAACATTTAAAGCTTTGACACTATTATTATAGAAATTTAGATTGGTAATATTCCAAAGAGGGATTAGATTTACATTAGATAATGGAAAGTTCTGTACCACTAGATAGGTAAATCGTCTAAGATTCTTGGGATCTGTGAATATGAACTTTGCTTCACCTTTATTTTCAGACAAATCAAAAGTTTCCCAAAGTGATGACCCAGGCCTAATATCTCGTTGCGCCAAATTTACATCATCATTAACGACTATCATTTTCGCTCCCGAAATTTGGTTACTGTATCTAAAAGCAAAGTTAGTAGCCTTACTATTTGTAGAAAATAGTTCAATATCTCTTACTCGATCATATACTAAATTATTCCCAAGATAAACTCTATTAACCGGAGTAGACCCCAGTCTAGGATCTAATATCTTTATGTTTCCTATTTCTAAACTCATACTGTCATTGGTGGTTCTGGAGGAATAACCTCTTCAACAATAAAATACAGTACATCTTCTTTTTTTGGTCTAAGGGCATTGTATTGTTGTTCTGTCCCGCTCCAAACTTTGACAACTGAATTTGGACTAGTTTCTTCAAGCGTAATAGCCCCCTTAATATCTATTCCGTCCGTTGCAATTGTAGTTAAAGATCCCGTAACATGTACCTCGTTATCTTTTGTTTTGAACACTTTTACCTGATGATTTGGTCCAGCAATTTGATTACTCGTCCCTTCAGGGATATGAACAGAAACTAGATCACTGCCTTTAAACGTAACCTTTCCAGAACCTAATTGAAGAATATCCACATCGGTTCCAGAGGTGAATTCGCTTGAGGTAACATCTATCTCAAAATCATTAACAGCGTTATCAATAAAGAGTGTTTTTCCATTATCCAACGAGGTTAGTTGATAGAAGTTTCCTCCAACTATTTTTTCTATTCGATTAACACTTTCTCTTTGATAATTTAGGTAAAATGAAGTATTATTAGGTATATATGTTGCTCTTGACCCATATAGGTACAAAGTATACTCCAAATCGTATGCAATATAATTTCCGTATGCAGGTTGTGCCCCATCAATAACTCTAAATTGATTGTAATTTGTAGATATGGATGCCCGGGATTGTGACTGCAAATGTCCTGCATCTCGGGATGTTCTCACTCCTTCGATTGGTAAAGCCTCAGCCTTTGATGCATCCCCCCTCCTAATGGGTGCAAGCATGGCACCTTCTTCTATTTCAATTGCTTTTAAAAAAATAGAGCAACCATTAAAATCAATATTAATCTTGGTTTTATCCACTAAAAGACGATAGAAAGTTTGCCCTTTTTCGTTATTATAAGAAGAAATATAAATTAACTCTGTATTATATGTACTATTATTAGAATAGTCTTCTAATAAGTCTCTAGTAAAAAAAACAAGATTATAAAAAACCGTATCATATAAGTTTTTCTGTTTACGTTCTAATAAACTGTTTTTATTATTAAGCTCATATATTTCATCTTCATAACTTATTTCATTAACACATAAACTTTCCGTAGTAACTTCAGATCCACCTACTCCATATGTACCTTTTCCAAGTTTTAAGAAATAACTATATTTTCTCATAATTTCTTTACTATTTCTAAAATTTATTTATGTATTCATATTCCTTATTAGCCAACAAACATAATATATGCCACTGTATAATAAGGAGGCCTTATATCAAAGGCTCTATTACCACCTCTATTGTTAGTGGTAAAAGAATGTGTATGGTTTTGTTCGTAATTGGTTGTACGATCCTTATAATAAGCATAATTATCAAAATCTCTACCTTCATTTGAACCTGGGTGATTTCTAGGTCCTTCAAGCTTGTAAGGCGGATTAATAGCATGGGCCTCTGCAAAAAAAGCATCCTTATACCCATGACGATGTCCTCCTCCACCTCCTGTAGAACCCGTATGGTTGTGGCTTGGCAACTCATTTACCGTAAGGGTAACTTGTTTTCTACCCCACCTTTCACCAATTTGATTTTGTCTTATATCACTTGGGTCATATCCAGCCAAAAACATTCCTCTTAAATCCGGAGTCCCATTGGTACCGTCGCAAAGCTGAAATCCCTTTGGAACACTATTAATAGAGCCAGAAAATGGTAAAGGTACTTTCCGTAAAAAACTTAAAAAATTAAAATAATAAGGTTTAAGTCTAGAGAAATCAAAACTTTCCATCCCATCTGCACCACACTTAGCATAACGTTTTACATAGGCATCTTTATCATCTAATACTCCATCTATATCAATATCCAAATTGTATTTGGCAGGTTCTCTGATCTCATATATAGACACTTTGGTATTATATGGTCCAGCAGCAAAAGGAAGATATTCTCCGTTTACAAAAATGGTTCCTCCGCTTACATTGCTTCCATTTCTTTCAACGCCTTCAATAATTGCATGATTTCCAAAAGTTTTACCAATAGCACTTATGGCATCACTAGGAGCTGATTGTAAAAACTCGAATGTTTTGGTGGTAAGCCCAAAACCACCTTCTTCAAATATTACTCTATCCATTGTATTTTGTATGTTTTACTTGCTATTCTATAATAATCAATCAATGCTTTCATTCTTAGAATGAAAGAATTAAGTGCCACTTCATTTTCGGGAGCGATATTTTTTGGCACTAGTACTACAAAACTTACATCTCTAGTCTCAAAAGCACTACCATCATAAATAAAAACCCCACCTTCATTGGGTGTATTCGAATCCACAAAAAGATACTCTTCTCGTTGTTCTTCATAGACAAATGTGTAATTAGTGAAGCTTCCTCCTATAATTTTGATCCTTCTTAGATCTTTGTCATATGAATCATTTAATACTTTCTGTAAATAAACCACCTGACCATTATGAAAAACTTTATAAGCTGCTTGTTTTCTAAACTTTTTGAACGTAAACAATAGCTCATATAGAGGATACACCAATAATCGTAACCATTGTACATGAGCAACTTTTCTCCCTACAATTGGCAACAAATCAACGACCATTTTGTTATAATCTATTTCATATATCCTATTCCTGCTTTCCATCCGGTAAATAATTTACAATAGTATTGTCAACATCCAGACGCATATAACCTGCTTGAGCTGTATAGGTCTCATTGATCAATTCGTAATCCTTTGTACCGTATTTTGCCGATCCTTCAACAATACTACTCCACAATACTCCATCTATCCTTTGCAGTCGATCATCAAGTTTACTCAAGATTAATGAACCGTTGAACTCTAAGTTGTATAAAAAATCTTGTATAGCAGCGTTTACGGGTTCATCCGGTTCCCCTTCTTTTCCTACGATCCTAATTCCGTTTTCATCTAACACCTGCGAATCGTAAGCTATATTGAGAATAAGTTTAAGCGTATCAGCAGGTTGAGATACTACATTAATTCTTACGCCGGCGTACCTAATTAATTCCATATAGCGTCTAAATGCCGGCAACTCTAATTCTTGATCTAATTGGGCGAGATCTCCTCCTTGTTCTTTTGCCACTTTTATGACTAGCACATTACCTACTTCTTGCACAGCGGCATACTTTACAATTTTACTCGCCAATACTTTAGACTGTTCGACCCCGGTATTATCATATACATCACTTTCACCCAACGAAAAACCAAATTGAAAATCTAGAGCTTTTTTTCTATACCAGCGAGCCGTTCCTATTTGATTTAAACTAATCAACTCTTCTATCTCCTGTTGATGCACATCAAATAAGCGCTCAAACACCCAAATAGCAAATGCTACTATATAAATCCATAACCTCCAAATAGAAACACGCGATGTAGATGTTAATCTCGCAATGCTTTTTTGTTCGTCATCGGTTAAGATTTCCAATGTGCTTAACTCGGGAACCCTAGTTAAACGATCCAACATGGATTGTTGTATCTCATTTATACTTCTTGCCATTATCTTATCATTAAAGCTATCTCATTAAAAAAACTATGACCAAATTTCACAAAGTTTATGATATTTCAGATTCAAAAAACCTTTCCTCCAAATCAAATTCAAAAATCACATTCTCTTCTTCTCTAACTTCTATGGGAGGATCTAAACTATTAATTGCTTCTGCCACAGCAAGTAGTGGATCACTTGAAACATCATATTGTATTACCCCCAAATCTACAGTAACTACAATATTATTTTGAACACCTCTATCTTCTTTAGTATCAATTGCATTGCGAATACTCTCTAATTCTTCAGTTAGATTTTCAACATATCCAATTGAAACCATTTCTGGGGGAATGTAGTTTTCTAGATTCGCTAGTTTATTAGATAGTTCAACTGTAAAGTTGACATCCGTTAGTACTTTACCCGGAATATTTATTACCCTTCTATCTAGTTCTGACTGTAAATTTGTTATTTGAGCAATCTCAAAAGTATCATCTTGTTTTTGGATTCTAATTTCGCTAGCATCAGATAACTTAATGCAGGTATTCCCATTGTCATCTACAATGATACCAGTAATAATGGCCCCATCGTCAATATGAAAATAACTGTCTATTAAATCTCCAAACTGATTTTCTGTAGGCCTGTCACCCGTTTCAAAAAAAGTCTTTAATATTTCTCTCGCTCTTTTCACAAGTATATAATTTTGTAATTTTCTTCGTTTATAATCTAACTGTCGTAATCGACTTCGTCAAAATTAATCCCACCCTCTCCTATATCAACAGGATTAATACTACTATCATCTGAGATAATAAAATCATATCCAACTACCATACAACCAATACCTTCACAATCGATTTCAAGATCACCGTTGTATGATGTAGCTGGCTCAACATTATTACGCTTATAATAACTAAGCCTTTGCAGGTCAATTTTTTTTATTCTAGGAAGTTCAATTTCCTGAGTAACTGATAGTTCATCGGTTACACTTAAACCATTCTGTAATGCCAATTCAAATATAGCCTCAGGTGTTCCGTACTCCTGCAATCCAATATCTAATAGTGATTGATTATGTTGTATTGTAACTGACTCCATATATTTTAAATACTATAATTATTCCAGATAATTTCCGTCAATAGTGATGTTACTCATATCAGACACATCCAAGACTTTTACATTAAAACCATCATATGTTAATTGCTTTTCTACTTCTGCCTCCAATCTCAACCTATTGATCGTATTATCACCTTTTAGGTAACGTTCTATCCCGACTCCTAGAAGTGGATGCTCTTTATATTCTCCCTTTTGAGCTAACAAAATATGAGAGATATGCTGTTGATCAGATTCACCAATCTTAAAATCTCCCTCTTCAATAATGATATCTTCCTCTATCAAAAAATCCTTCATATTTTATTCTTTTTCTAAGTAATTTTTCCTGTTCCGGTTCCTGCTCCTGCACTTGTAGTTACGGCAGTCTTTACATCACCCGCAAGTATGTAATTGTGTATTGCCGTAGCAATATCATCAGCCATTTTCTGTCTGGATTGATCAATAATACTTTCTATATCTGCCTGATTATCATTACCAGGGTCAATTTCAGGCAACTTCGATGCGTCTATTAATGCTTTTTTTATCGCCGCTGCAAGTGTGGTTTTAACTAATGGCATTTTATTATTATTTTAAAACTTCACCTAAATCTGTTTTTACCTTTTGCAGGTTACCAATATTTGGGCCCGTACCTTGTACTACTACTATCTTTGCTACTTCGTCAACAAAAGTTTGTAAGGTAGTAAGCAAGTCGATTTTGTCATTTTGAACAAAAAGGCCATCTGTAGACAGGTTTATCTTCGCTTTATCTGTTACAGCCTCAAAAGATTCATTATTTACTTTTACCTGAGTAAGCTCTCCAACCTTAATATCTACAAACTCATGAGTAACACTAAGATCAATATAGGAATCATCATCAGAGGGCTCTTCTCCTTCTTTTAAAGCCTTCTTGAACTTCACTAGTACCTTCTCAACTTCTGAATATTGGGATACAAAGGCATTAGTTTCTATTCCTTCTATGATAGACACCAATACCCAACTACCTAATCGAGGCACTACAATAATACCCTCATCATATTCATTTATCGAAGCCTTAAGTCGTACATTATTATATTCTAATACATCAAAATAATCAGCAGCATTACTTTTTTCAGTTGGGTTATTGTACGTTCCTTTATCTAATGCATGCTTTATATTATTATACTCCACAACATCTGATATTTTACGCACAGAAATCGTATAGTTATTATCGCCGATTTCATTTTTAACCACTATAGCAGGAAAAGTACTAATACGATTCTTTTTTGAAGCTATGGTTTTAATAATGTCTGCGATTTCGCTCATTCCTATAAAATCAAAAACAATTATGAGTTTACCTTTGTAGCAAGCCCTTTTTTATAAAGATTACTATTACGAAGTAACAATTTTAACATCATGCAACAAAGCATTTTGGCACCCTGTTGCAGTAGCTGCAATATTTTATTATAAATAATCTGTTTCTTACATTGATTATTGCTGAAAAGACTTTCTTTAAAAACAAAATCTTATTGTTTTACAACGGTTTATCACATAATGCATTAAAACAATTCGTATTTTTGGCATGTGTTTTGAAATAAAAACTGAAAACAATACCCTACTTATGAAAACTATATATAGTCTACTTATAGTATTCCTTATAGCCCTAACTACATATGGGCAGGAAACCAAGCAAAAACATTATCTACAGGAACTTATTGATAAATACAAAATGATGGAACCTGATAGTGTGGTGGCTGATATGCTGGGGTTAACAAAAAAATGTGGACAAGCAGACTTTGAGCAATTTGAAAATGACATTTTAAATAGCATTACCAAAGAAGATTCTTTGTATATAAAACATGCCTTTAAAGATACAGTAAACCTAAGAAAAGAAGTAAAGCAAGATATTACTAACTTTTATAACAAAGAAGGACAAGAAATAATAGGTTATTTTGACTATAAAAGTAAAGGATACATGTATAGACGTTTTCAAATAAAGCGAAATGAAAAATTGATCTATAAACTTAATTGGGGATTAAAAGGAAACATTAAAAAAGAAGAAACTTATTATTATAAAAACAGTAATAGAAAGAAGCTTCATATACGCTGGGTAGGAGATGGTTCAGAATACCCATATCAAACCTACAAATCTGAATATTATAGCAATAAAAGTAATAGATATTCAAAAAAAACCTATTTTATTTATGAAAATCGATCTGCAACCAATAGAGATCGTTATAGCCAATCAAAACCTGTTGCGGTAAATCAACATACGGGAAAAGAATATCCATCAGAATTTATAAAACAACCAGAAATAAAAGAGTATAATACTTCTATGTTTCTTGTTTCTTTTAACACTGCAAGAGAGCTAATAGGTCTGGATTTTTTCAATTACAGAAAATATTGTAATCAAAACAAAAATTAGGGTGTATCCCTTCTCGAAAATATTAGATTAGTTTCTTGCTTTTGTTTAGAAGTAGTGTTTTCAGGCTTTTTGACATCAAACCTTTTCCCCAAAACAATGACTTGTCGAAACCCTTCTACCCCGAATTGGTAGGTAACCCCATCTACAAAATAATCTAATCCATTTTTAACAATATCTTCTATATTGGTAGTCTTATCTTTTTCTTTTAAATCGGCTACCAATTCTTTGGATAGCATCCCATCATAAAAACTATTAAGATTTACAATATCCCCATGTTTTACCAGAGGGGTGCCAAACGTAGTCATGCTCCCCCTGAATCCATTATATACAATTGAAGTCAATTTATTATATGCCAAATTTTTTACTTCTTCTCTTACCTTCTCAACATTTTGCGAATCTGCATCGAAACTTGTAAAGTTTTTTTCAGGACCAAAGTACTTAAACCTTTTTACTTCTCCACGATTACCAAAACGATCTTTGGCTATATTAGTATCTATAATATTGGTTTGAGGTATATCATTAATGTTTTTTGTTGACGTATCACTATTATTACCATTTCCCCCTGTATTTGCTGTATTACTATTGTTTCCTCTCGACACACTTGTACCTGTGGTGTCTTTTATTTCGTCATTACTACTAATTACAACATTTTGTTTTGAGTGAAATTCATAGCTTACAGTAAGCGGGAAATCTTCTTCTGTACGGTAAACCAATTCATCTTCTACTACGTTGCCTTTGGGACCATAAAAATGAAATACTTTTTCATTTTTTTTATCCTTAGTGACTTCTGTCTTCATATTGTATGGATTACAGCCAATTACCATGATTGGTAAACCTTCTTCAGAACGTTCACCAGGTTTTACATAACTCATAATACCATAATCATCTCTTAGCTTTTCTAAAATTTGTATAGAACTAAGGTTATCATACGCTACTGCTCCCAGACCAATTTCAGAATCTTCCAGCTTTGTGCCCTCATCCGTTTCAAATTCGAAGGCATAGGATAAATCTCCTTGTTTTAAGCGTTCGGCATAAGCAGCAGAATCCGAAACAAACTCGGACGGGTTAGCAAAGAAATTTCTAATATCTTTTAACAGAGCATTATCTTTGGACCAACGATGTCGTAATCCCTTATATTTTAGCATTACATCCTCACATGTAATCTCTATAGGTACTCTACCTTTTATTTCACGAACATATCCTATAAATACTGGGGTTATTTCATCATTATACCCCAGTTTGATAGTGACCTCATCTCCAGACTTAATAACATTAACTAACTTGGTAACTTCCCAGGTTTCTTTATTTTCGTTATCAGAATTGTTGTTTTCATCCTTAATTCGAACAAATCTAGCTCTTCTTGGCAATTTAACTGTCGCAGTATCTGTAATGGTACGCCACGAAGTAATCACTTCTATCTCGTGTACCTCTCTAAAAACATATGTACCAATAGTTATTTCGCAATTCAATCTATACATAACAATTATACTATATAATTCTTGAAGCTATATTTTTAGCTATATTTTTAGCCTGCCCCCCTAGGCCTTCTTCTACCTCAAGGGGTATTTCAGAAATTGCCGTAAAGGTAAAAGGTTGAATGTTTTTGATTCCGTCATTAGAAGGAAACTCATATGAGGTAACCACAATCTCGAAGATACCCATACGTTGTAATAATGCATTAATTACCTTAAGGGTTGTGTTTTTTTCTAGAATCTTACGTAATTGTACTACCTGACCTACAGGATATCCATTACCAGTTGATGCCAAAATACCATTAACAGAAATTTCATGATCTCCATTAGAAATGAACTCTTTAACAGTATAATCTCTACCGTTTACCGCAGTCGTAACAATATTTTTGGATCGACTTACACTTATAGAGACCCCATCGATACGAAATCCCAAAGCCGCTCCTAACAATCCACCACCCAAACTTGTTTCTCCAGTAGCAACTTCGCCGGCCGCCCCTTTGAGACCGCCTACGATATCTTCTTTTGTCAATTCGATCACCAAAGGAGCAAATACAGGTAAATTAAACGAGCCTCCTGCCATCAAAAACTCATCCACTTCAGTAAGGTCCTTAAGCGGTTCAAAGAAATACTCTTCGGTTAAGCTTCGTAAACTACTAGTGTAGTCGCCAATATTTGTGCTCGTTAAAATGTTTGACACATTACGTACTACACTTCTTTTTTGACTAAGTTTCAGGGAATTAATTAGATTTGGTATATTATAGGTAAAACTCATATTTATTCTATTAGTGTATTATATATTGACAGACTTCATCAAGTATACCTGGTTTCCTGGGCTCTTTCTACATTTTGTAGTTCTTCGAGAAGAAGTTTCTTTAAGATTTCTCGAATCTCTGCAGAAGATTGTTTAAGATGCGTCACATTAATATTGAGTGTATCAATTAAGGACCCAACACTTATTTGTCGCCCTCCTCCAACACCACCTCCCTTAGGTGATAAATCTCCCTTCTTTTCAAAAGCAATTTGTGGTCCTACATCATGCTTACGCTTCATAATTGTACCATCCTCTGTCTGAAAGAGTTTAGTAACTTCCATTCCTTGAAACACATCCAGAGTAAGCTTACTACTTTCGTCTGCACCTACTTTATATCCGGCATCATAAGTTTCATCCATCTTGTCCCATGCTTTCTCAATCCCAACCGCCAGTTTGACTCCACTTTCTGCCCCTGTAAAGTCAGACAAAGCTTGTTTACCGGCAGCTACGGCACCATCCCAATCTCCTTCAAAAAATTTCATTACTGCGGTACCAAGGCCACTAAATCCAGAAATTAATTCTTTAATCCTGGTGATGACAAAATCTAGTATTACTGATCCAAAGGACTTCAGTACATCCCAAACTCCTACTATAGTTCCTCTAAATTCTTCAAAATTATTCCAGGCATAAATAACAGCACCAGCCAAGGCGATCACTCCTGCAATGACTAGCCCAACAGGATTTGCAGCTGCAGCGGCATTAAATGCCCATTGAACAACCTCTGCCACTGCCATGACAGAATTTAAAATTCCTTGAGCAACAGATGCCATCCCGATGGCATCTGAAAGGCCATTATATAGGCCAATTGTGTTTTCATTAATAGGCACAATTTTTTGCAATCCCTCGAGTCCTCCTTTTAGTTTTTCAATACCTTTACTGCCCATATCCATACCTTCAATAGTGTTATCGACACTTTTGAATACTGAAGCCAGACTTTTAGCTACTTTCCCTCCACCTAATTTCTTAGCAAACTTATCGTACTTGGATTCTGCTTTATCTACTGCTTTTTCTGCCTTATCCGAAGCAACTTCTACAGTATTAGTCACAGTTTCTGTAGCAGAGACCACTGCTTCTGTACTTGATTCAATAGCTTTAAAAACCCGCTCATGAGTGACTTCTACATCACCAATTTTGGTAATAATTTTATCATAAGTGGCAGTCATATTCCTTAGGGAATTGATAGCTGCGTCGTAAGATGCGGAACCCATTATACTTTCTTTATCCATGGATTTGTTTAATATTACTCTTCTCCAAACGCCTTAGTCAAAGCACTAGAAATAACATATTCACGCCTTCTGTCTAAATAATCATTTAGCCATAAAGCTTCTCCCAATTGTCTTGAAAAATTTTCATCAGAGAGTTTATACGGGTCATTTTTAAAATAATACCGTATTAACGCTGCTGCCTTTAAAAGTTCGTCCTCTCCCTCTTTTTCTGAAAGAAGAAAAGGATCTAAATCTTTTTTGCCTTTGCCGCTTTTGGTTGCGTTAAATCTGCAAAAGCTGTAATTACAGAAAGTTTAAGATCATCATCTTGCACTACTTCTTCATCTCCACCCAGGTAACAGTTTTTAAAAAGCACCTCTAATGCCTTAAACTCATCTGTTTTTGACGTTTGTAAAACAGCAGCTCTTGTAGCCATCGTAGGCTTTCTGAAATAAGCAAACCTAGTTTCTCCCTCATCATTTTCTACTTCGACTTTAACAAGCTTACCATATTTATTTTTCCAGGTATGTAGTTGAGCTTCCGTTATATTTCCATCAATAACTTTTGTGCTATTGTTAATTTCTACCGTTGCATCCATATTCTTGTTTTTATTACTACTTAAAAATGTTCAATAATTAAAAATGAACCTATTAATTCCATTCAATATGAGATACTATCAAATCCAGTTGGACTTCAATTTTTGTATCTCCTTGTTTCATATCCCTTTTATTCGTTTTAAATTCGCAGTTGCGTATAACATGTGTAACCACATCGCTAGAAGCATCATCCAGAAAACTTACCTTCACATCAAAAATAGGAATATCCTGTAAGCGTTTTCCCTTTGGCAATGCCTGTTGAATAGCTTCCACCTCATAATTATATAAGGTCATAGAAGCTTTTGCTTCATATTTTCCTCTACCACGGAAAACAGGCATATCACCCGATCCATAATGATTTTCTTTTACTTGGGAATCATCATAACTAATAGCGGTAACCCCGGTAACAATTCTGTCTAAAACATTTACTTCTATCGAAGACCAACTATGACGTTGACCGTTTATTAATGGTATTTGTGTCATTTCTACTTGATTTAATTTTTAATTATGCAGTTGTTAATCCAAAAGGGTTTTTAAACCCTAAATTCACTTCTATTCGTCGTGCAGTTCCTGTAGGTATCACTTCAATTTTTACTTGTAATAAAGAACTGGATAATATATTTTGAGAAGGATCAACATACACATCAATTTCAGACGCTTCGCCATTAGCGACCATACGTTCCAATGCTGATCTACACAATGTTTCATACCCCTTAACAACAGATGGTGGTAGTGTCCCAAGTTCTGGATCAACCAAAACAGGTGCATTTACCTTAGGTAGTAAAGAAGCTCTTGCAATACGTGCTGCCTTATTTATAGTTCGGTTCGCCTCTATATAGGTAAAATCAGATGTGGGTTCTGTACAGGTATGACTATCATTAAAGTAAATACCCGCTATACCAATATGAGTTCGTGTAAAAATATATTTATTCTGATCTAATGTTTTTTGTGCTCCTTCAGTAGGTAATTCTTTACCTCTAATAAAACCTACAGAACGAAAACCTTCACCAGTGAGATTAAATTTTTCTATCCATGCTATATTTTCGGACACTTTAGCTCTTGAAATGGCACCTAATAAAACTCCTACAGCAGCAGTATTACTATACGTATCTTCTTTTGCTTTTTCAGTGTCCATAGCTACCATAACAGAAACATTAGAAGCTCCATAACCTCTAAGGTCTGCAGGACTTTTTGAAGCATCAAAACCCTTACCTTCAATAATAATCTCTACGGGTCTGTGATTATCAAAAGCAGCATCAGTAATGGTTTTTGCGGCGGCTACTGCATTCAAAGTTTGATCAAAAGTTATATCCTTATTATAAGTAACAGCTAATTGACGAATTTCACCATTAGCTTGCAATAACATCGTTTCAGCCTTACTAACAAGGTCAGCAAATGACGTTGCATCCTTATTCTTGTACAAGAATAAGTCTCCCGAAGGGTTCATTCTGAAAAATTGAGAAATTTGATAATAAGCTGATTCACCACCTGAATCATAATCCTGATTTATACCTAACGCCTTGGCATCATCCAAAGAAGCCAATCTATGCAACTTTTCATCCTCCAGCTCAGAAGTATCTAACCCATTAAAAAGTAGCCCAGAAACCATATCCTGATCTGGTGTTCTTCGACCAAGTCCTCCAGATAATTTGTTTATGACTACGTCATTAAATAAAACACCCATAATATTTTCTTTTTAGTTTATAATTCTCTTTTTTACAGACTATATGTGTTAAAATTAATTTTGCCGTAGAAAAAAAACTAAAAACAAAAGGTACAAATACAGTAGTTTCAGTAATTTATGCTACCTCACTCAATATTGGGCTTTGATTTAGGATATTATATATTGTGCGTTCTGAAAGGAATAAACGCTCTGAAAGCTCGGCGACAATAAGCTTCATTTGCTTATGCTGATTTTGCAACACATAATCTTGAACAAACCTTCTTCTTTTTTCTAGTAAGTCATTTTTTCTTTTCATAATATTCTAACGTGATTTTTGATTGAATTTCTAACTCTTGCTTTCTGTTAAATCAACATTCTTTTGTTTATTGATTTCTAGTTGTTCCTTAACATTTTTAAATACCAACAGGTCCTTACCATTGTAGGTAACCTGGTTATAGTCATCCAGATCGTATCCAAGCTTCCTTAGGTTCTTTCTCACCTCTTCTTCTCTCCTTCTTAAATCTCCTCTGGTAAAAAATTTATTCGTGAGCATAGTATATTTCTTTTTATACTCTTTTTCGACAAGCGTGGTTTTATAGCTAATCTCCCAGATATAAAAATTGTTCTTTTCCCAATGATCTTCCTCTACCGTGTACTGTCCCTCTCTTATCTTGAAACCAGAATTGGTAATTAACTCTATTTCGGTTACACCACTTGCTATATCCTCTTTATTTTGTCTGATTTCTGATTTATTGGGATGAAGAAGAATTGCCTGATCCACTTGTTGCGCTAATTCAAAACTTTCTATATAATCTCTCTCAAACTTATTGTTCAATACTATATAAATACTAAACTCAACATCGGCTTTATACTCTTGTTCTGAAGAAGTATTCCAAACCACCTCATTATACTTAAACATTATTACAGGGTTTCTTTCCTCATCACCACCTCGAAATATACTATCGCTATACAAACCAACTTGAATTTTATCATTTCGTTTAGGCCTGTCTGCATTAACAATACTTAAAATTTTATCCTTTTTTTGTTCATAATATTGTTGTAGTATCATGGCTTTAAGAGTTTATGTTTAATTCTTTTCATTTTATAGCTTACTTTAAATAGCTAGATATAATTTCTTTCTTTTCAGTATTTTAATTCAAAAAGTGTCAAATACTCATAAATTTTAAATACTTTTATAAGAAGATATTTACCCCATAAATATACCAACATATTACGGAAATAAAAAACATTTTACAGAATATTTCTATTAAATTATTGTCACGCTAATAAAATGGAAATTCACGAAATCATTAAGGAAATAATTGAGGAATTAAATTTGTCGAACAATTCTTTTGCTTCTAAGATCGGAGTTACAAGCACCACTATTGACAGCATTACAAGTGGAAGGCTACAACCCGATGGCAGCAGAAAAAGAACCAAGCCCGGTTATGATGTTTTAAAAAGCATCATTGAAATTTTTGAAGTTAACCCTTATTATTTATTTAACATGAGCCAACAAATGTTTAAAAACAAAGAACTTGAGAATATTGACATTTCTGCCTTGACCAGCGACTTAGACCTCATAAAAAAAAGATTAGAAAAATTAGAAAAAGGAGCTATAGAAAGTAAACCATCATTGAAGTCTACAAATTAAGTCACACAAAAAAACGGATATCTATTTGGAATAGGCATCACTAGTCTATTTGTTTTTTACTCGGTTTCTGTCTACATTGTTATTACAAAACAACTTAATATCAATAAATTATGGAAACCACAAACAAAATACCCAAATGGTTTTGGGTAGTTAGTATTATTGCGCTTATATGGAATTTAATGGGCGTTATGGCTTATCTGGGTCAAGCCTATATAACCGATGAAGCTCTTGCAGCTTTACCAGAAGCTGATCAAAACTTTTATAACAATATCCCTGCTTGGGTTACAGCTGCTTTTGCCACATCTGTATTTTTGGGTGTTTTGGGTTGTATAGGATTATTACTTAAAAGAAAATGGGCTTTTATATTATTGCTTATTTCGCTTATCGCAGTAGTTGCGCAAGCAACCTATAACTTCTTTATTCAAGATTTTATCGAGCTATCTGGTGATAGAGTAATCATGCCCATAGTAGTAATTATAATATCAATATTTTTAGTTTGGTTTTCTAAATACTCTAAATCAAACAACTGGATATCTTAAAAAATAATAGAATGGACTAATAAAACAAAAAGGACGATCATGATCGTCCTTTTCTTATTTTTATAAAAGATTAAATACCGAATCTAAGATTTATTATTTTCAATGTCCTTAATTAGGTTTTCTGCAGAGTTAATATTGTTGTTGTAACATTTTATGGCCCATTTTGAAAAATATACAAAAAATAGAATCGCCAATGGAATCGCAACTGCAAAAGGCCAAATAGATTTTGTTCCTTCAAAAAGATCTTTTCCTTTAATTATTTTTGTGGTTACGGGCATAATCGCAAACATTAAGACAAAGCCAAGATAATAACTCCATTTCATTGATTTCTGAAAACGTCTTTTTCGTTTTGCATATTCTAACAAGGTATCCTTATAGCTATTACCCGCAATATCTATGTTTTTAATTCGATGTATCATCCCCAGAGAAAGAACAGGTAATACAATCAGTACCAACAAACATAAAACTCCACAAAGCAAACTATACCAATTATCAAGTTTACCTATATTTATCAATATTAATAAAGCCACTGCATAACACATAACAGCTCCAATAGTTTCCGGATAAGCGATTTTATTTAATTTTCTGTGATATTTTTCCTGTGTCATCATAATAATCATTTTATCAGTTAACTTTTTTTGTTTCTCTATTTTATTGCTCATTTGAGCCCAAAATTCTTGCATCTCTTCTAGTTCCATAACCTTACTTTTTTACAATTTGTGTTTTCAACTTTTGCTTAATCCGCGAGATTTTTGTCCCTACATTACTTGCAGACAAGCCAGTTATTAATGATATTTCCTCGTACTTTTTACCTTCCAAGAGCAACAACATCAATCCTTTTTCTAATTCATTAAGACCATTTATGTGCGCGTATAAAACTTTCAATCGTTCTTCAAACTCAGTATCGTACTGTTCTGTTTGTTTCATGATTACTTTATCAATACCTATTTGATCGCCTTTTCGTTTTTCCTTTTTTAGTCTGGTAATAGCAGTATTTAAAGCCACTCGATACATCCAGGTACTAACCTTCGAGTTTCCTTTAAAATTATCATAGGATTTCCATAATTGATAAACTATTTCTTGGTAAAGATCCTTTTGGTCTTCTTGATTATTGGTATAAACAGTAGTTATCTTAAAAATAACTCCTTCGTGTGCTTTAATGATGTGAGTAAACTCGGTTTCTTTACTCATATTATATCCTTGTTTTCTCTGTTAGTATAGAATAAAGAAAAAAAATCACACTTTTTAATGTGAAATTTGATTTGAAAGTATTTACGGAGGTAATTATGGAGAGAAAAAAAATGCATTATTAGGTATATAAAGCAAAGAAAAAGATTACTCTTTTATCACTGTAAAAGAAGCCCTTACCCCGGTGGCTAGGTTCCACTCATTACTCGTTATAAGGTTTCCTTGATCATCATATAGTTGAAATTCAGCAGTATTGGGAGAAGCTTCTCCCTCATTAAGTGCTTGAATATCAATTGTATTAAAACCTTTAACCAAGTTGATTTTTATTGATTTAAATGATCCAGACAGGTAAGCGTTACCTCTAATGACATCATTATTTAAAAAAATGCGTACCAAATCGCCATCAATGGATCCGTGATCTCTGTAAAGCAACATAACAAACTTTGCTCCGCTTTTGAAGTTTCCTAAAAATTGATCAACTAAATATTCGTCTTTGATTTCTTTTTCTGTCTTGAACCATTTTGGAGTTCCGTCTGCCGTAGGTTTTAAAAAACCGTTATCATTTTCCATGCTAAAAGGCTTTTTATTGCGAGCATAATCTTCAAGATGCTCTGGAACTTCATATAAGCCAAAATTACTTTTAGATTCAGACGTCGACAATTCACCAGATAAGCTATAATCATTGGTATTAAGATCCGATTCACTATCAATACGCAATGAAGTAGTGCTTTCTATCTGAGCATTGACCCAAATAGGAATAATAGCTATAAAACATAAAAACAGTTTAATTCTCATATCACTCTACACTACTACAATAATTGTGCTAAAGATAAATATAAATAGGTTTTTTATGTATTAATAGTCTCTAAAATCTTTTATTCATTACATTTTTTTGCTAGATTTACGAGTACATACCTGTAAGATAAGTCTTATATTTGTGTCATAAAAAAGGAGCTATGATTAATTATATAATCGGAGGCATATTTCTGGCTGTCGTTCTTTTTTTGTTATACAAATATTTAGATACAAAAAAAGCTCTTGATTCAAGAAACAAAGAAATATCTGCTTTAGAGAAAGAGACAGAAAAACAGTTGCATTTACAGCAAGATTATATTTCTATCCTGAGCCAGGAACTTAGGACACCGCTGTACGGTATAATGGGACTCACTAACCTGATTGCAGAAGAACATCCCGAACTCAAGGAAGACAGAAAGTTAAAATCACTTAAATTTTCTGGGGATTACTTATTAACATTAATCAATAATGTACTTCATGTAAATTACTTAGATTCTGAGGAAATTAGAGCTCAAAATGTATCGTTTAATTTAAAACAAATTACAAAGAACCTAGTACAGTCATTTAGCTACGCTACCGAAAATAGTGACAATACTTTACATTACAATTTTGATCCTGAAATTAACTCGGCAGTTATTGGAGATCCCGCTATTTTATCTCAAATTCTCATGAACCTTATTAGCAACGCCTTGAGGTTTACGAAAAATGGAAATGTTTATTTTTCTGTCAATTTAATAAAGAACAAAGATGCCGTAAGTACTTTTTCTTTTAAGGTAAATCATGATGGATATGACGTATCTAAGGAAGATCAAAAATCAATTTATAGAGAATTTATTGATGTTCAGAAAGCAAAGAAATCCTATCTGGGTACGGGATTAAACTCAAAAATATTAAAAAGACTTGCCGATGCTCTTAAAGGTGAAGTGATTATTCAAAATAATTCTAGAGCAGGTTCTGAATACGCATTTGTGGTAGATTTTAAAATACAAAAAGTAATAGAACCTCAGGATTTAGATAAAACCGCCGACTCGACAGTTCGGGACAAAAAGTTAAAAGCTTTAATTGTTGATGACAATAAGCTGAATCTTTTGGTAGCCGATAAAATGTTATCAAAAGAGAATTTTGACTGCTCCACAATTGATAATGGTTTTGATGCAATTGAATTAGTCAGGGAAAATCGCTACGATGTGATTTTAATGGACATTAACATGCCTAAGCTTAATGGGATCGGTACCACAAAACGCATACGTGAATTTGACCCAAAAACCCCTATTATAGCATTGACAGCTGTTGATATTACCCAATTAAACAGACAGATAATTCATGCCGGGCTGAATGATTATATTCTAAAACCTTACAATAAAAATCATTTATTAGAGGTCATTAACAAGCACATAGAAAACCCTGTACATAGTTAAAGACTATTGTGCAGCACTAATTATTATTTGTTGCCCAACACGTAAAACCGAATTTTTCCGAATCGAGTTAATTTTGCAAATTTCTGAAATAGGCAATCCATGCGTATTTGCAATACGATATAAAGTATCACCTTGTTTAACGGTATATACTTTTTTTTGCTGTTCTTGAAGCAATGCTATATCTTCTTCAGACGTATGCACTATGATATTACTTTTTCTAGTCGAACGATGATAATGAGGTGTTGTCCATTTACGAGTAACAAATACAACATTAGACCTTATTTCTGTCTCATCAGTAAATTCAAACAAGTACTCTGGGTTTATACTTTTTCCATGATATCGAACCTCAAGATGTAAATGACTACCCCTCGCATTACCTGTAATCCCTCCTTTTGCTATCACTTGCCCTTTTTTAACTTCGTCATTTTCCTTCACCAAAAACTTAGACAAATGCGCATATACGGTTTCCAACCCATTATTATGCCGTACGATTACCGTCTTTCCATGTCCTCCATGATATCTTGCATACCGCACTTTTCCATCTAATATAGACCTTACACTATCGCCCGTTCGAAGGTCAATATCTATTCCTCGATGTGGTCTTCCCCTCCTCCATCCATATCTGGAAGTCACAACCATCTTTCGACTTATTGGAGAAGCAAATTTCTGAGTATCAAAATTTAATTGAAAAGGAAAACTGATATTTTCTCCTCTATAGGGGTTAAATGTTTTATTATTCCAATTCGAACTGAAATCAACAAAATGTTTATCTGAAATTGAACCCCCTTCCTTAGAGTTTTGATTTTTTTCTTGAAATACAGGTAAGTAAAAAGTTTTACCTTCTATATACAAGTTCTCATAATACACCACTGTACCACTATCGTTTTGTTGACCAAAAGCTCCCTGAATACAAAACAAAAACCAGGATAAAAACGAAATAATAAAAGATACGTGCCTTCTTTTTATAAAAAACATATGATAATCTTAGAAAATTAATGTAGATCTGGGCCAGTATCTATTTTCTACAATATGACCGTAAAAATAATATGTTGTTACAATAAATCAACAATTTGTTTAAAAATATTTATTCACTATGTTTTCATTTTTATAGTATTTTTTTGATACACAGCGAATTAAAAAAAACATACTTATAGTACTCGCGTAGATAATTTACGGGAAATTAATTTTAACAAACAACGTTAACATTTTTTAAGAAATTGATGTGAAAAAATTAATATCTGTGTAAGCAATAAATGAGGCATGCCAAAGTTAAAATAGCGTAATAATTAATTAAATAACCATGAAAAAAACGTTCACATTTATTGCATTGTCAGGGGCCATTTTAATGACCTCATGTGTGTCGAAGAAAAAGTATGTTGCTTTAGAACAAGAACTACAAGATACTCGCGGCACCTTGCAAAAAACAGTTGTTGAAAAGGAAGAACTCGAGGATAAATTTGCCAAAATTGAAGCGCGAGTTGCAGATTATAATGCAAAGATTAATTCTCTAAAAGAAGCTGGTGATGATAAAATGGTCATGGTAGATGATATCGCTGCCATTTCTAATAACACCAAAGCAAAAATGAGAGAAACTTTGGCAAATGTAGATCCAAGTAAACTTCAGGAAGCAAAAACATTAAAAGATTCTATGAATCTTGCGGTTTCGCACAATCTTAAAAGCTCTTTGGATGATAGTTTGAAAGAAGACGAAGACATTTCAATAAACATTGATAATACAGTTGTGATGATTTCGATTTCGGATAAAATGCTATTTAAAACAGGAAGCTATAGAGTGAGTAACAAGGCCAACGAAATTTTACAAAAATTGGCCAATGTAATCAATTCTGAAGAGAGCATAGATGTAATGGTTGAAGGTCATACTGATCCAAGAACCATTAGTACTGCTGTAGTTCAGGATAATTGGGATCTAAGTGTAAAAAGAGCAACATCTATTGTAAGAAAACTGCAAAAGGAATATGATGTGGCTCCAGAAAAATTAATTGCTTCGGGAAGAAGTAGCTACCACCCTTTGGTTGCAAATGATTCTGAAGAGAATATGGCAATTAACAGACGTACAAAGATTGTTTTGCTACCAAATATGGACAAGTTTTTTGCGATGCTAACCGCTTCTAACTAACTATATATTCTATTATTTTGAAAAGGATGTACTTTTTAAGGTACATCCTTTTTTATGTATACAGATTAAACCTTTTAATACTTATATAGTCCTAATAGAAACCAAAATATTATGAGGACTATGAAAAACATAACATTACGACGATTTTCAATTGCTACAATCTTGTTAACGGTATTACTAGTTACTAGTAGTTTCACTTCAAATATCAGGCAATGGGATCACCTGGGTACTAGAAAAGTTAACTATAGATTAGACAGAGATGTTATAAAAGTTACTGCCAAGGAAGGTGGTTTTACAAAGCTTAAAGTTAAAGTTACCGGAGGCGCTATCAATATGCATCGAATGGTAGTACAGTATGGGAATGGAAAAAAAGAAGAAATTCAGTTAAGACATAATTTCTCAAGAAAAAGTTCCACAAGAGTAATCGATCTTAAAGGAAATAAAAGAATCATAAGAGATATTACTTTCTTTTACGATACCAAAAATTTATCTAGAAAACGCGCCAAAGTTCACGTCTTTGGAAGACATTAAAATGATAAAAACTATAAAAAGGCAATTAGAATATCTGATTGCTTTTTTTATGACAACTTATAATAACCACACTTTAAATAAGCTCCTTCCAGAAATCCTATAGGGTGATCAATATCATGATAAGTCTTTTCCAAAACTTCGAAAGTTCGACCTGAATTGTTTATTTGTTCTTCAGAAATCTCAAAAAAATCATGGGCAACTACTCTAGAGGAGCATGAGGCCAAAACAAGAATTCCATTTACAGTAACTAATTGAGCACCCAGCTTTGCAAGTTTTGCATAGCTTTTTTTTGCTCTTGAAATTTCATTTTCTCTTTTGGCAAAAGAAGGAGGATCAATTACAACAATATCGAATTTCTTTTGTTGATCAATTAATTTTTGAAGGCCTTCAAAAGCATCTGCAACTATAACTTTATGCTCTCCAACATGTTTATTGAGAAGAGCATTTTGTTTTGCTATTTCTAAAGCATGTTTACTTATATCCAAACTGATTACTTCTTTTGCTCCCCCTGTTAAAGCATGCACTGAAAATCCCCCGGCATAAGAGAAAACATCCAATACGCTTTTATTATTTGCCAACGCCCCTACTCTTTTCCTATTATATCTATGATCCAAGAAATATCCTGTTTTATGGCCTTTAATTACGTTTGCCGAAAAAAGTACTCCATGTTCTCTAAAAACAACAACCTCATTATCTAACTCGCCATAAATAATATTACCATCTTTAAGACCGTAGGTATTGCCTTTTGATTGCAAAAGCCTACTTAGCCTTAAAACAATCGTACTGCAATCAGTAACGGTAATCAAATGAGGGATTATCCAATTAAGATAAGGAAACCAAATATGAGAATATAACTTTATAACGAGTACCTTATCATACACATCGGCTATAAAACCAGGAAAATGATCATTTTCACCAAATAACAATCGATAACTGTTTGTATCTGTTTCCAAGAGAGGTTTTCGAATTTGATATGCTTCATTAATCTTTTTCAAGAACCACGCTTCATCAATTTGAGCTGTTTTTTTAAACTGAATCAATTTTATACGAATCGGAGAATACGGGTCATATAACCCGCACGCCAGGAAATTATTTTTCTTTGAATCATAAATGATGGCCAAATCTCCTGCATTTCCCTTAGCATTAAGTTTTATAATACTATCTTCAAAAACCCACGGATGCTTTTTTTTAACCATTTTTTCACCTGATGGCCTCAATTTAATGGCTAGTCTCTTTATTTCTATATCCTCGACAAACTTCATAGATCGCAAGAATACTATTATTTTTATTAATCCTCAAAAATCAAAGAAATTAATTCCTGGCATATAAATAAAAAAGCACCTATCCCAAGAAGTATCAAGATAAGCGCTCTTTAATGTATCGTTAAAACTAAGTTTTGTTATCTATATGATTACAAATTTTCCTTTAGCTCTTTACTTACTAGACGTTTATGTTTCAATTTTGTTACATAATTTTAACAAAAAAAAATGTACATCTATAAATTAGTGAAAAAAGCCACCATAAAGGCAGCTTTTAAAATAATAAAACGGTTATGTATTAATAAAGTACATTTAAAGCAGTAATATCATTTTGATTAAACCTGTCTGCTGGTCCACAAGCTTGCATCAAAGAAGTAGCGTCAGAAACAGTAGGAGTACCATCAATATGAATAGCTCCTACCCCAGCATTACCTTCATTAACATTTTGTCCACAACTTTCTCTCGTCATATAATCTGTGTGACGAAAACCTATGCAATGTCCAACTTCATGAGCCATAGTACCAGTTACCTCGGCTAATGATGGATTAAGAAGTTCAAACCAACGGCTATTTATTCCAAATCCTTTTGCCGGATTTCCTTTTCTATTAGGAAAACCAGCAGCTCTACCCAATGTAATAAAACCTCCAGATTCTAATTCATAAAATTCTGTTACTTCAATATCTGCTTTCTTCTTTCCTTTTAACCCAAAAGTAGTTCTTTCAAAGGTCAACTGAAGATTTTCAGCATTATACATATCAATCATTGCATCCAAAGCATCAGAACCTAAAGTTCCTAGATCTGGATCTACACTTACTTTTATTACTCGTGGCAACCCTGTTACCAAATTAGTAGTACGATATTGTTTTTCATGAGGGCCAACGACATTTTGAGATAGTTCATTGATTTGATCAAACGTTAGAAACATATCTTCAACCGCAACACCTTTCTCCCCCATAAATTCAATAATACGGGCATTCTCTGTACTGAAATGGGCCCGCTGTAATTTTAGAAGTACATCCTTGTCCAAGGAAGAGTCAACTAAAATTTCTTCATTTTCAGATTCACAGGAAACAAACAAAAAAGCCGAGAATATCGCAGCTCCACAAATAGATAAGAATTTACTTTTTTTCATAATTTTAAACATAATAAGTTGAGATTATTTAATTTCTGTCGAAACTAATTAAATAATTCTCCTACACAATATTAAAAATGTTAAATATCGTCAAAACACATAATTACACATGTTAAATGCGGTAAAACCGTAATTAATAAGCATTTAACATTTCATTATTAATCTAATTCGTACTGTTATTTTGAACTAAAAAATATATAAAATTCAATTTACAATCAATCAAAACATATTTATAAAACTAAATATGTATATTTGTCGCATGGTTGATAAAGAAATACTACAAATAAATAAAGCTCTCTCGAATGCCACACGTTTGGATATATTAAAATGGCTTAAAGATCCCGAGGCAAATTTTCCTCCTCACAAAGAATTAGGACATTTTAGAGATGGTGTATGTGGTCAATATATTCAGGATAAATCGGGATTATCACAACCAACCATTTCTCATTATTTATCTGGTATGCATAAAGCTGGCCTATTAATAACGACAAGACATGGCAAATGGACCTATTTTAAAAGAAATGAAAAGGTAATTAAGGAGTATTTGGATACTATTCACAGAGAACTCTAAAAATTTACAATAACATATTTATAAAACTAAATATATAATTATGAAAATCTTAATAATTGGAGCAACTGGTACCATTGGATCAAAAATTTATCAAAGTTTAAAAAATGATGGATATGAAGTATACGGCGCACATAGAAATAATCAAGAGTACCCAGTAGATATTACAGACAAACAAAGTATTAATCTATTATTTCAAAAACTACCTAAACTCGATGCCGTAATTAATGCAGCCGGAACAGCCAGTTGGAAAACCCTTTCAGAACTAACAGAAGATGATTATTACCTCGGTATACAAAGTAAGCTTATGGGACAAGTGAATTTGGTGCATATTGCCAAAGAACATTTAGTTGATAATGGTTCTATTACGCTCACCACAGGTATTCTGGCAGAACATTATGAACCCAATGCAGTAGCCTTATCTCTGGTAAATGGCGGTATACATAGTTTTGTAAATTCTGCTTCAAATGAATTGGATAGAGGAATTCGACTTAATGTCGTAGCTCCAGGGGCAATCGCAGGCGATTTTCCTACTGATAAGAAATTTGCAGGCTACTACCCCATTGTTATTGAAGAAGCCATTAAACTTTATAAACAAACTTTAACAGAAAAAATCACGGGTCAAATCTTAAAAAAATATTAGTATGAAAGTTCCAATGTATCAAATCGATGCTTTTACAAAAAAGTTGTTTGGCGGAAATCCTGCAGCCATATGTCACCTACCTCATTGGCTGGATGATGAAACGTTACAAAATATAGCTATCGAAAATAATTTGGCAGAAACAGGTTATTTTGTAAAAAAAGATGACATATACGAAATACGCTGGTTTATGCCACATGCCGAAATTGATTTATGTGGTCACGCAACACTTGCTTCGGCTTATGTGATCTTTAATTATCTTGATAAAAACAGCAAAGAAGTTACTTTTTCTTCAAAAAGTGGGGTTTTAAAGGCAAAAAAGGAAGAAAATGGCTCAATAACTCTGGATTTCCCTTCTAGACCTCCAGAACAAATTGAAATTCCTAAAGAAATATTTAAAGCCCTGAATGCCCAACCTTTGGAAGCCTTTGCAGCGAGAGACTTGGTTATTACTCTTTCTTCTGAGGAAGAAGTACTAACAGAGAATCCTAAACTCGAACTACTGAAGGAACTCCCTTATTTATGTATTATAATAACTGCAAAAGGAAAAGATTCAGATTTTGTATCTCGGGTTTTTGATGCAAATGCAGATGTACTTCCTGAAGACCCGGTTACTGGTTCTGCCCATGCATCTCTGGTTCCCTTTTGGGCAGAAAAGTTAAATAAACATAATCTAAAAGCCCTTCAACTATCAAAACGAGGAGGAGAACTAGATTGCAGACTTAACGGAGACAGAGTGTACCTAAGTGGTTACTCGGTTCCGTATCTAATTGGAGAAATTGAAATATAAACTAAAAAAATCACACATATGAAAACTATTGGACTAATTGGGGGAATGAGCTGGGAATCTACAGCTGTGTATTATGAGCTATTAAATAAAAGAGTAAATAAGTTATTAGGAGGCTTTCACTCAGCAAAATGTATCATAAATTCTGTAGAGTTCAGTGAAATTGAAAAACTTCAACATAATGATGATTGGGACAGTTTAACCAATGCAATGGTAAAAGCAGCCACACAATTAGAAAATGCAGGAGTAGACTTGATAATTCTTTGTACAAACACCATGCACCTTTGTAGTGAAGAAATAATAAAGAACACTACTGTTCCCTTTTTGCATATTGCAAAAGCAACAAGCGACGCTATAGTGAGCGAAAACTTGAAAAAGGTAGCGCTTCTGGGAACAAAATTTACAATGGAAAAGGATTTCTATAAAAACACTTTGAATGATAGCGGAATTGAAGTTATGATTCCCGATTCCAAGGATAGAGAAATCATACATCATATCATTTATAAAGAATTAGTTTTGGGAATACTACGTACAGAGTCAAAAGAAGAGTTAATTCGAATAATCAACGATTTAATTCATGACGGAGCTCAAGGAATAATCCTGGGATGTACAGAACTTCCCTTACTTATTAAACCAGAAGATGTAAATATCCCTACATTCAATACTACAAAAATTCATGCAGAAAATGCCGTAGATGTAGCTTTAGAAAACCAACAAATTAAATTGTAATAAAATAGATGACAAAATATAAAAACAGACAGTGGATCTATTCGAAAAGACCAGAAAAACTAGTAGATGAATCTCATTACAAGATTCAAACATCTACTACTGATTGCTCAAGTTTACGGCCAGGGCAAGCTTTGTTAAAATCTGAATATTTTAGTGTAGATCCATATATGCGCATTCAACAATCTGAAAAAGAAACCTGGGAAGAACCCCACCCGCTAAACACAGTTCAAGGAGGTGCTGTGGTTGGTAAAATTATTGGAATTAAAGATCCCCATTCATCTTTGCAGATTGGCGATTGGGTAGTATCATACACGGGGTGGCAAGAGTATGCGATTACAGAAACTCAAAGTCTTAGAAAATTAAACCCAAAAGAAGTCCCGGTCACCACAGCTTTGGGCATTTTAGGAATGCCTGCCCGTATTGCGTATTTTGGATTGATTGAAGCAGGAAAACCTAAAAAAGGGGAAACAGTTGTAGTATCGGGTGCCTCTGGCGCTGTCGGGCAAGTGGTCGTACAGATCGCAAAAATAAAGGGATGCACAGTAGTTGGTATAGCAGGGTCTGACGAAAAAACAACGTATTTAAAAGAAACTCTTGGTGTTGATGAAGTAATCAATTATAAACAGTACCCTTCTACCCCAGAAATAAAAAAGGAACTATCAAAACTATGTCCTAATGGAATTGATATTTACTATGATAATGTTGGAGGCTATATAACAGATGCAATATTCGAGCTCATAAATCGAAAAGCCAGAATCATTATTTGCGGTCAAATATCCCAATATTCAGGAGGTTTGGATAATCCTGAATTAGGACCTAGATTTTTACATAAAATATTATATCAAAGAGCAATTATACAAGGAGTTCTGGCACGGGATTATAATGATAGAATGAATGAGATGCTTCAAGAAATGACTCCTTGGGTGCAAAACAACTCTTTGAAGTATAAAGAAACTATAGTAGAAGGTTTTGAGAATCTCCCCAATGCATTGAACATGTTATTTTATGGAAAAAATATGGGTAAACTTATTGTAAAGGCTTAGTTAATCATCCATGAATAATTGATTGATTTTGGACCTAAGTTTTCGCTTGTAGTCCTCCTCTAGCCAATCTCGATAATTCTTTGTGCTCTTACTGATGCAGTATGAATACCTTTTAACTCTAAATTCAATATCCTTATCCAGCAACCTACTAAGAATACGAGCATCAAAAACGTCCTCACTATTTTCGACACACATTTTGGCATGTTGCTCTATTGAGTTTTCCAAAACAGTAAGGCTTCTCAGGCTATACCTTTTAGTCTTTGCATATTCTTCCTCTATATCAAATTCAATATCGGTAGATTTGGCAAATTCCTTTCTGATCTCCTCTGGCATTACATACTTAAAATTTCTTTCAATTTCCTCATCACCAACCAGATTATCATAATAGAAATCTGGCGACCTAAATATTGATTGCCAATCCACTTCAGAGTTCCACAAACCAAATCTTGCTGTATTATTACCCATATCTACAATCGTAAATTGCGATTTTGTGGGTAAAATTCGGGAGCCCCTTCCGATCATCTGGAAATACAATGTTAATGATTTTGTTGCTCTGTTAAGTATAATACTTTCAACGGTAGGTTCATCAAATCCAGTTGTCAAAATGCTCACAGAGGTAAGGATAGCATCATCTGTGGTTTTAAACCAGGCAAGAATATCCTCTCTTTCTTGTTTGCTATTGGTGTTATCAAGATGCTTTATAGGATACCCTGCTTTTTTGAAGGTATCACATACATAAATTGATGTATTGATCCCATTATTAAAAATCAAGGTTTTTTTACCCTTGGATCTTTCTTCATAAGCCTTTAAAAGCTTATCCTGCATCACCATATTTGTATACAGTTCTTCTGATGACTTTACAGTATAATCACCATTCATTCCAATTTTCAGGGAACCTAAACCAACATCATAAGTATATATCACGGGTTTGGCCAAGAAACCATTTCCTATTAACGAGTTAATGGTGTCGCCAACTATTAACTCATTATAATTATCCTTCATCGGAAGCTTCATATTCGAACTTAAAGGAGTAGCCGTAACTCCAAGAATGAAGCATTTTTCGAAAAACTTAAAGAGCTTCCTAAAAGAATTATAATGTGCTTCATCGATAATCACCATTCCGATATCATGAAGTTCTAATTGATCATCATTAAGTCTATTATTGAGTGTCTCGACCATGGCCACAAAACACATATACTCCCCTTGATCATATAGCTCTTTAACAGAACTATTAATGATTTTATTTTTCACATGAAACTCGGAAAGCATATTCGAAGTCTGACCACAAAGCTCTATTCTATGCGTAAGAACCACTACCTTTTTCTTGGTGGTTTCAATATAGCGTCTTACTATTTCAGAAAAAATTACAGTCTTACCGCCTCCTGTTGGAAGCTGATATAAAAGATTATAACTTTCCGGAAACTCTTCAACACGACCAAAAATCTTGTCGATGTCTCGTTTCTGATAATCATAAAGAACCTTTTGTTCTTTTTTTTCTATTTGAATGTGTGACAATGGTGAGCCCTCCTTAAAAATAAGCTACAAAATTAAGCACTTTAAGAGGTTCTATGAAACAATTCGACAAATATATTTCTTCACCACCCCTATATTAAATGTTAATTATTTATAATTCTATGATGAAAACCCTCGTATTCCTTTAATTTTGAGAACCAAAATCTAATTATTGTTAATGAATAAAACTGATAAAGATTTAATTCCAGTTCAGGCTCTCCTGGTTCCAAAACCAATACTCTACACCGGAAAAATACTAAACTGGATATCTCCTTTTCTGGCTTCCCGATTTGCTGCTAGAATGTTTCTAACTCCATTTAGTTATGAAATGCCAAACCGAGAAAAACCAATGTATGAAAAGAGTAAAAAAGAACTGATTCGTATAAAAAAGATTAATCGTGAGGTGATGGTGTATCACTACGGGCAATCAGAAAAGAAAATATTACTTGTACATGGATGGTCTGGAAGTGGTACACAGCTTTCAAAAATTGCAGATAAATTATTAGAAAATGGATATAGTACAATTAGTTTTGATGCTCCAGCTCATGGTAAGTCTCCGGGCAAAAGGACCATACTACCCCATTTTCTGGAAACCATTTATTACCTGGAAAAGCATTATGGACCATTTGAGGCCGCTATTGGACATTCATTAGGCGGAATGTCTTTATTAAGAACCACTAAATTTGGTTTAAATATTAAGAAACTTGTTATTATAGGAACTGCAAATAGCATTACTGCAGTTACCCAAAACTTTGCAAAAAACCTTCAACTAAGTCAAAAAGTTGCTCAGCTTCTTAAATCATATTTTGATAATAGATATGGTGAAGATCTCAATAATTATTCGGGAGCCGTTTCTGCAGCAGGAATCAAAATACCTACCCTGGTAATTCATGACAAAAACGATGTAGATGTTCATTATAGTGCAGCTCACGAGATAATTGATGCTCTAGAAAATGGTACACTTATACTAACCGAAAAACTAGGGCATCGAAAAATCCTTGGCGATACCAACGTAATATCTGATGTTGCAAAATTTATTTTGGAATAGTTATTGATATGTTATTCTTAACATATTTCTACGACTATTACCTAAAACTTTAAGTAACTTTAAATAAAAAAATATGAAACGCATACTTTTAGTATTCATAGGAGTTTTGGCTATCAGTTGTACAGGAAATGCTCAAAAAGAAACAAAAAAAGAGAAAAAAACATATCAGGTATCAAAAACAAATGCCGAATGGAAAAAAATTCTGACTTCAGAACAATATTACATTTTAAGGCAAGCAGGTACCGAAAGACCATTCTCTAGCCCATTAAATAAGGTATATGCATTAGGAACATTTCATTGTGCCGCTTGTAATACTGCATTATATGAGAGCAAACACAAATTTGATAGTGGCACAGGATGGCCCAGTTTTGACAGAGCAATAGATGGTAGTATAGAAAAGGATGTGGATTATAAATTAGGTTATGCCCGTTCAGAATTACTATGTAACACATGTGGAGGGCATTTGGGCCATGTTTTTAATGACGGTCCAAGAGAAACTACAGGAATGAGACATTGTATAAATGGAGATGCGCTTGTTTTTGTGCCAAAAGAAAAGAAAGATGAATAAATATCCTATAGAGAAATCGGAAGCTGAATGGAAGGAGCAGCTATCGGAAGAACAATACAGAATTCTAAGACAAAAAGGAACGGAAAGACCGTTTACAGGACAGTATAATCTTCATTTTGAAGATGGTTCTTACAAATGTATGGCATGTAATGTTTCTTTGTTTGAAAGTGACTCCAAATTCGAATCTGGTTGCGGGTGGCCAAGTTTTGACAAGTCTATTGAAGGTAGTATAGAGTACATAAGAGACACTTCGCATGGCATGATTCGTACTGAAATAGTATGTGCCAATTGTGGAAGCCATTTGGGGCATGTTTTTAATGATGGACCAACAGATACCGGCCAACGTTATTGTGTAAATTCTGTAAGTATAAACTTTAACAAAAAATAAATCACAAATAAATTATAACACTCATGAAAAAGATTTTCTTATTACTATGTTTTACAACCATATTATTTGCTTCATGTTCAAACGATGATGATACTGATTTTGATACAATAGGGAGTACTTTTGAAATAACAACAACGTTTAATGCAGCAAACAATTTTGCTATTGAAGCGATAGTTCCCAATAATATTGATGTATTCGACTCTGATGTTGCATTGGTTTATGTTTTGGATCCTATACGATCTGCGGCAGAACAAGCCGACGTATGGGAACCACTGCCAAGAACACTTTTCTTTGATGGAGGAGGATTTGCGCAGTATCAGTTCAATTTCATTTTTGATGCCCAGCTTAATATCGCTAGCATAGAAATCTTTCTTGAAAGTGATGACTTAAATGCTCTGGATTCTGATATTACAGACAATCAAGATTTTAGAATAGTTATTGTACCTTCGTCTTTTGCAGAGAATACTAATGTTGACTTAAAAGATTTCAAAGCTGTACAATCTGCATTAAAATTAGAATTTTAAGACATTCGTAATTGTAGTTTCACAACCTTATTCGAAATCTTACTACAAAAAACATAAAAAATTAACACTATCTTTATGATGGTGTTTTTTTATTCCTGATAACTCGAGAAATCTTCTTGTTAGTGAATACCCAATTCCTTTTTTGGTTAGCCGAATTATGCTTAAATTCGTGACTTCAAAAAATTGGAATTTATGAGCACATATGATATCATCGTTTTAGGAAGTGGCCCAGGTGGGTATGTAACCGCAATTAGAGCTTCTCAATTAGGTTTTAAAACTGCAATTATAGAAAAAGAAAGCCTAGGAGGCGTTTGTTTAAATTGGGGGTGTATTCCTACCAAAGCACTTTTAAAAAGTGCACAGGTATTCGATTATTTAAAGCATGCTTCAGATTATGGTCTTACTGTAGAAAAGTTTGATAAAGACTTTGATGCCGTAGTAAAACGAAGTCGTGGCGTTGCAGAAGGAATGAGCAAAGGGGTTCAATTTCTAATGAAAAAGAATAAAATTGATGTTATAGAAGGTTTTGGTAAACTAAAAGCTAGTAATAAAGTTACAGTTACAAATACCGATGGAAAATCTTCTGATTATGAAGCAAAGCATATTATCATTGCTACTGGTGCAAGATCAAGAGAGCTGCCCAATTTACCACAAGATGGTAAAAAAGTAATCGGGTATCGAGAAGCAATGACGCTAAAATCACAACCAAAGAAAATGATTGTTGTAGGCTCTGGAGCAATTGGAGTAGAATTTGCACACTTCTATAATGCAATGGGTACCGAGGTAACTATTGTAGAGTTCTTGCCTAATCTTGTTCCGTTGGAAGATGAAGAAGTTTCAAAACAATTTGAGCGTAATTTCAAAAAAGCCGGAATCAAGGTAATGACAAATTCTTCCGTAGAAAGTGTCGATACAAGTGGTGATGGAGTAAAAGCTATAGTAAAAACCAAAAAAGGTGAAGAAACTCTTGAAGCCGACATCGTACTTTCTGCCGTAGGTATCAAAACAAATATCGAGAATATTGGATTAGAAGAATTAGGAATTGCTACAGACAGGGATAAGATTGTAGTAAATGACTGGTATCAAACCAATATCCCAGGAATATATGCCATTGGTGATGTAGTGCCTGGTCCTGCTCTTGCTCATGTTGCTTCTGCGGAAGGTATTACTTGTGTAGAAAAAATTGCTGGAATGCATGTAGAACCTATTGATTATGGTAATATCCCCGGATGTACTTATGCTTCTCCAGAGATCGCGAGCGTTGGGATGACAGAAAAACAAGCCAAAGAAGCTGGTTATGAACTTAAAATTGGTAAGTTTCCATTTTCAGCGTCAGGTAAGGCAAGTGCAGCAGGAACAAAAGACGGTTTTGTAAAAGTAATATTTGATGCAAAGTATGGTGAATGGTTAGGTTGCCATATGATTGGCGCCGGGGTAACCGATATGATAGCTGAAGCTGTATTGGGTAGAAAGTTAGAAACTACAGGACATGAAGTACTAAAAGCGGTGCACCCACATCCTACTATGAGTGAAGCGGTAATGGAAGCTGTTGCAGATGCGTATGATGAAGTGATTCATTTATAAAAAACAAACGTTTTGGTTAAGTAAGATATAAATAAACCCCAGAGGTTTTGAAAACCTTTGGGGTTTTTATTTCAAAATTAATTCATATTTCATTTTGGTATTAAATCACAATACCAAAAAGAAGTATCCCAGTTTTTATCGTTATCATCATCTACAAAACAATCATCATCATCTGAAGGTTCATAACTGCGAAGTACCTTCTCTCCTATTTCAAAATCAACAGGTTTATTAAAAATGGGTCCATCAAAAACAAATGTATGAAACTCTCCATTTTCGCCACAAGGATCTACTTTTGATGGTAAATCATTCATAAAACTTTTATCCAATACTCTTCCACAAAAGGATTCATCTAGATATTTTGCATTTACGCAAACAGTAATGGCTTTAAACCCCAAATCAATAAACTCTAAGAGAAGATCACGTGTGTTTTTTTTCCAAAGAGGAAAAATGGCTTTTATACCTTCTATTTTTAACTGCTTTTCTCGGTAATCACGTAAATCTTCCAAAAAGATATCGCCAAAAATACAATGCGAGTACCCTTCAATTCGTAATCGCTCTACAGATTTCTTCATCACCTCATTATACAGATCCATTGAAACCATTGCAGGTAGTTTAATTTTTTCTAATGCAATACCTATACTCGAGGCTTGCTCGTCCAAAAGTGCTTCTCGTAAACCATGCATGGATACTCGTTCATAATCCTGATTTACAGTAGTAATCAATTTCGAAATGTGATATTCTCCTTGCTGAAGTATCTTATAAAGTGCCAAACTAGAATCTTTGCCACTGCTCCAATTAAAATAAGTTTTATACATTACTTATTCAAAAAACTTTGAATAGCCAATTCATAACTCTGTAATCCAAACCCAAGAATAACCCCCTTTGCATTTGGCGAAATATAAGATTGATGTCTAAACTCTTCTCGCCCAAAGGTATTAGAAATATGTACTTCTATAACTGGAGTGCCAATTGCTTTTATAGCATCTCCAATCCCTAACGATGTATGCGTATACGCTCCTGCATTAAGAATCACACCATCATAGTGATCATCGGCTTTTTGAACCTCTGTGATAATTTCTCCTTCGATATTTGATTGAAAGTACGTAAGTTTTGCTCCAGAAAATTGTTCTTGTAACCTAGCAAAATACTCCTCAAAAGTTTGATTCCCATAAATACCAGGTTCTCTTTTACCTAGTAAATTAAGATTTGGACCATTTATTATTAATAATTTCATTTATACATTCTATTTGTTTTGCAGTAAGTGAGAACTCTAAATTACAAATCAATTTACTGTTTTACAGCTGGTTGCTGTCTTCTGTTATTTTTGGTCTTAAACAAATATCCAACGGATAATTGAAGAAGAGAGTTGTTTACAGAAACATCTACAACATTTGTATCTATAACTTCATTTAACCCTAGAGTATAATGTAGCTGAAAAAACAGTCCGCTTTCGGCCTTATACCCTGCACCAAAGTTCCATCCAAAATCAAAATCATTAAACGTATCAAAAAACTCATCAGTTTCTTCGCCTTCTGATTGTGAGCTACTTGCCAAAGTAGCCAATCTAGGCCCAGTTTCAAAACTAAAATGTGGAGTAAAATAATACTTTGCAATAACAGGTAAAGTAAGATAATTCAAGCTTATCTTATTTTCCACCCCTCCCTCTTCTATCGTATAACCTTGAGCAGAATATAATACCTCAGTTTGTACAAAAAAGCGTTGGGACACAGGAAACTCTATAACCGCTCCTAAGTGCATACGCACCCTTGCATCTGTATCATCCAAATCACCGGTAACATTTGCATAGTTCAATCCTACTTTGAAACCTGCCCTTGTATACAAAGGATCTTCATCTTGTCCAAATGAACCAAAAACAACCATTAAAAAGCCTATAACTAAAAAAAAGTTTCTTTTCATAATACATATAAAACTACTCAAAAGTAATTTTATTTTTTCAACTTCAGGTATTCAACCATCAATTATTTAATAATAAAATGTATTTAGCAACTCCTTGTCTTTCAGAAGAAAAAAACCGATATCAAACTGTATTCATCGATGAAATGCAAAAAATTCAGATTTATTTAACATTTTATACATGTAATTTCCATAGTTTAGTCCCAACTTTAAACAAACAATTATTATGAAAAAACTAATGTTAACTGCTTTGGCAGTAGTAAGTTTTACATTTGCGAACGCCCAAGATGGCGATACTGGACAAACAGCAAAAGGTAAATGGCTTATTGAAGCTAATACTAGCTTTGGAGCTCCTGGAAACGGTAATACAGCTTTTGGGCTTAGGTCACGGGATGGAGAAACAGATTGGGGACTAGGTTTAGAAGGTGGTTATTTTGTAATGGATGATTTAGCAATTAAAGCCGGTTTAGGTTATGCTGATAGCAGTGAAGAAGGTGCATTATCAACTTTTACTTATAAAATAGGTGCAAAATACTATATCATGAGTAAAATACCTGTTGAGCTAAGTTATGCTGGACTGAGTATTGAAGATGCAGACGAAAATCCGTCTTATCTTGGTATTCAAGCTGGATATGCTTGGTTCTTGGGTGATAATGTAAGCATCGAGCCCGGTCTTCGTTACAATGCCACTTTAAATGAAGATGCAGACGCGGAAAGTAATCTTCAGTTTAATGTTGGATTTGCTCTACATTTCTAAGAAGTCGAAATCTTAATTATACATCTAACCATCTCTTTTCAGAGATGGTTTTTCTTTTATATATTAGCTTTAATGAAATGGGAACATGCTATAAAAGATTATGTACATTACTTAAGAATAGAAAGAGGACTTTCTGAAAATTCTATTATTAGCTATTCACTCGATTTAAAGCGTTTACTTTCTTTCTTAGAAAGTTCGGAAATCGCAGTCTCTCCTATTGCTATAGAAAAAGACACCTTACAACAATTCATTTTTGAGACGGCCAAGTTGGTAAATGCCCGCTCACAATCAAGAATTATATCTGGACTTAAAAGTTTCTTTAATTATTTGGTTTTTGAAGATTATCGAGAATCTAACCCCATGGAACTTATAGAATCTCCTAAAATCGGCAGAAAACTTCCAGACACATTATCTGTAGAAGAAATAGATTTAATTATTTCGCAAATTGATTTAAGCAAACCCGAGGGCGAACGTAATCGTGCTATTATAGAAACACTTTATGGTTGTGGTTTGCGAGTTACAGAATTAACGGAGTTAAAGTTTTCTAACCTTTTTTTTGATGAAGGGTATATTAGTGTTACAGGTAAAGGTGACAAACAACGATTCGTACCTATTGGAGAAACCACCCAAAAATACATCAATATTTATGCTTCCGAGATTAGAAATCATATTACTATTAAAAAAGGGCATGAAGACACTTTATTCCTAAATCGACGTGGTAGTCAACTTACAAGGGCTATGATTTTTACCATGATTAAACGTTTAGTAGAGAAAGCTGGTATAAATAAGAAAGTAAGTCCACACACCTTCCGGCACTCTTTTGCAACCCATTTATTGGAAAATGGAGCAGATCTAAGAGCAATACAGCTTATGCTCGGGCACGAAAGTATTACTACAACAGAAATTTATATGCATGTAGATCGTAGTCATTTAACCGAAGTTATGAACAATTTTCACCCAAGAAGATAATGAGAGAAAGAAACTTAAGCCCATATTACTTCATCGTTATATTCTTAAGTTACTGTACTACATACTCGCAACAAATAAATATTGATGGAGGCATTCTCTTAAATGCTCAAATTACATTAGGTAACCAAAACCAATGGCTAAAACTTGGTGCTTTTGGATTTGGTGCAATTAATTATGGAGATATCTCCCTAGAAAGTGGAATTTCTTTTGCTACGTATCAATTTTTAAAACGACACACGGTAAAAACATCTGGACTTGCCTACTCTTATGAGTTCTTTGCTCTTGGCGGCATCGGAAAGAACACAAATTTACTGGGAGCTTCGGTTTCAAATATGAACACCTCAATTATATATAATCCATCGGGACAGGGAGGTTTCAATGGGCTGGGTTTTGGTTTTAGTAAAGATGTTTTGCCGAAGTCACTAAAATCCTATGGATTGAAACGTGGAGCATTGTATATGCGATTTAGTAATTCGAATCATAACATTCATCTTTCGTTTTTAAATGATTTTAAGATCGGTTGGTTTAAAGGTTCTGGAACGGATTATGGTGTCACAGGATCCCTGAATATTGGATTTACCAAAATTCATGACCCCATAACCATCTATCAATTGGGTTTAGGCATTGATCTGTTTACCCCTAGACCCAATTATAGCCTATCTCCCAGAAATCCTATAAATTCTGATGATGGCCGAAAAAATGTTTGGTTTACCTTACCTCCTTTTGAAGATCTTTTTTATGGAAATCTTTATGGCTACGGTACTTATCAAGAAGACTATTATTCTGTTCATTTAAAATTGGGAACAAATAGCCAAAAAGCAGGAGCTTATATTCAAAATAAATTGCATGATGGTTTGGGACTAAATCCTCGGTTTCCATGGCAAGTGGAAACAAAAGACAAATTATATATCGAAATTACAGGTGATGCCTTTTTAAAAGAAGTTAGTAATGATTAAAAAGAAAGCGATTTACCTATTATTAGTTATTATTGCTGTTTTTGCCAATAGCTGCGCCACCTACACCAACTTTTACAGTAAAACCCATATCAGTGTTCCTCAAAATGATACATCTATACATCGCTTAGATTTAAGTGATCAGGGGTTAGACTCATTACCTAATTCCGTTTCAAAGCTTAAGGATCTTAGAATGATTAATCTGAGTAAGAATCCTAAATTAGATTTAGAAAAGGTGATACCAAAACTAGTATCTCATAAAAATCTTGAAATTCTAATTTTAGATAGTTTGAATATATCAAAACTTCCATATACAATACGAAAACTCTCCAATCTCAAACAACTATCATTAGCATATAATGCCAATCTGGATACAGAAAATACGCTTACCAAAATTGCTGAACTACCTATAGAATTTTTAAACCTTAAAGGTAATCACATAAAGACCTTGCCAAAGAATATCACTAAATTAGAGTCACTAAAAGATTTCAACTTATCACACAATAGATTAAAAGGTAACCAAAACTATGAGTTACTTGGTCTACTCCCTAATTTATATTCTTTGTGGATTGATCATAATCAACTAACAGAACTCCCTAATAGTATAGGAAAAATTAATCAAATTCGATTCTTATACATTGACCACAACGATCTACAAGAACTTCCGGAAGCAATGTCCACAATGAAAACCTGGGTTGTTCATGCTGGCTATAATAAGTTTAAAGAACTTCCTGGAGTTTTTACAAAAATGCCTGCGTTATTTATGGTACATATGAATAATAACGATATTACCACAATACCTAAAGTGTACGAAACCGAAAGTTATCCTCTTGCCGGTCTAATTTTGGACAACAATCCCGTTTTAAAACCAGAGAAACAAAAAGCAAAACAACTTTTTAAAGGATTCTTTTTACTTTCTTTCGAACAAAAATGAATATATAAAAAACCTTCAAACATATGTTTGAAGGTTTTTTATATATTCATTTACTCGTTTACTCCTAATTATCTTACAACCCTACCAAAAGGAAGAGTATTGGTTGCGGTTAGGTTATTAATCGCCGGAGCCACATTTTGTTGTGCAGTCCCTTCTAGTACCTTTACAAAAAATGGGGTTGCCTGATCATAATCCGGGAATGGTTCTACAGATATGACTACTGTCTTCCCTCTTACATCCCCATCTTGTGGAAAAGTAAGACCTTGTGGAGCACTATTCAGGAAATCTTCACCCGGATAACCTGGCGATTGCACATTACCACTAAATGGAGAAGCATCATCAAAAGTGTCTACATCACTAAACGTACCCGTTGTAACAGGGATGTTATTAAAGATTACCCACCCTTCATATTTCCAACCATCAACCAACATGGGTAAATCTAATCCTGGAACAGCCTGTATACCACTAGGGTCCTCGAACCAAATACCAAATTCATCATTATCAGCTACATTATCTGTTGGTGTTGCCATTATAAATTTTCCAGAAATAGAAGAAAAATCTTGCATCACGGTATTTACACTAACTTGAGCAACATTACCCGAAAACAGTCCACTTAGCAATTTAGTTTTAGAAGGTTCGGGATCATTATCATTTGGTGGTTCTATTGATAAAATAAACTCTGTAGCGTTTTCTAGCCTCTCTGCCACTACCGGAATAGTAATCGAGCTAGAAACATCATTAAATTTTCCAATAGAAAGAGTTTCTCCTTCAACAACCAACCAACCTTCATAAGTTGCTCCTGAAGTAAGTGGTTGTAAACCTATAATCTCTAATGTAAGATTAGATGTTGGAGGTCCATCATCACTAGAACAGGATATAGCAAAAACACCTAAAACTAAAGTTGTTATAGCCAAAATTTTCTTTTTCATCATTTTGCTTTTTAAATTATACATAAAAATGAGTTTCATTGCTATCAAAATAACTCTGAAACTATTCGGAAATTGTATAAAAATTCATAATTATTTTAAACGTAAAATGAAATTGGTTATGCATTCTGACCAGGAACTTCAGGTTTTCTAAACAACTCCAAATACGCACTTCCTATATTGGAAATGATATCGCTAGCCAGAACTGCTTCAAAACCATTTTTTTGTGAAGCCAAATCTCCCGAACTTCCGTGTAAATAGACACCAAAGACACAAGCATGCAAGGGGCTATAACCTTGAGAAAGCAAGCCTGTTATAATTCCTGTGAGTACGTCGCCACTACCTGCTGTTGCCATTCCGGGGTTACCCGTATTATTGACATAAAGTTGCTCTTTATATACAGTAATTGAGTTTGCTCCTTTAATGAGAACAATACAATCATATTGATCCGAAAACTTTTTAACCTTATCGATCTTTTCAAAATCATCTTTCCATTTACCAACCAATCTTTCTAGTTCTTTAGGATGCGGTGTAAGTATAGATTGGGTAGAAAGGTGATCCAAGAATTCAGGATGTTTTGCCAAAATATTTATCCCGTCGGCATCAATTACAATTGGAGCTTTATTCCCTTTCAAAAACCCTGCAAAAGCTTTTATAGTTTTGGAGTTTGTCCCAAGTCCAATTCCTATTCCAACAGAAGAAGGTTCAAAATCTATTTTGATCTCGGATAATTCGTCGTCATCGTCAGCAATGACCATAGCTTCTGGAACTGTACTTTGCAAAACATTGTAACCGCATTCTGGGATGTAAGCAGTAGCAAGCCCCGCACCTATTTTTAAAGCTGCTCTAGTTGCCAAAACTACACTCCCTATTTTACCATAACTACCACCAACCAATACGCAATGTCCAAAAGTTCCTTTGTGGCTATATTTATGTCTGGAACGATACAAGGGTAATACCTCATTTTTTCCTATTAAGTCCGCTACACCAGGAGTTTGCTGTAAAAAGCTTTGATTAAGCCCTATATCTATAATCTCAACATCTCTCGAATAAACACCTGTTTGCGGTAAGAAAAAAACAAGTTTTGGAAGTTGAAAAGTAATTGTTGTATCGGCAAATATCACTCCATTGGGATCATCTGGTGCTTTATCTGCATATAGACCAGAAGGAACATCTATCGAAAGCGTAAAGCTTCTTGTACTATTAATATGTTTGATTAAAGAGATAACCCAAGCTACCAAAGGACGATTAAGTCCAATACCAAAAATTGCATCGATAACCATATCATGAGGTTGCAAACTAGGAAAATCTTTTTCTGATTTAAGTTGTACTGGCCATTCGTCTGCTACTTCTTTGAGACGATCATAATTAGTAAGGAAATTTTTAGATCTATTATCGCTAAAATTTACAATGTACGTCCTTACATTATACCCATGTTCTATCAATAATCGGGAAATTACCAAACCGTCTCCTCCATTGTTTCCTATACCGCAAAAAACATGAATTGGAATCTGTGAGCCTTGTAGTCTGTTATGAATTAAATCAAACACTTTTGTAGCTGCTCGCTCCATCAGGTCTAAAGAGCTTATTTTTTCTAATGTAATCGTGGCCTCATCGGCCATACGCATCTGTTGTGCAGATAATACTTTCATTTGATTTTTTTAGGAATTTTACAACGAAATAACTTATAAATTATTGAATTAACAAAAGTTTAAGGATAGTATTAATTTAATTTTTCTAAAAAATAAAAAATCATACTTTTGAACACATATTTGTAAAGCAAACCAAATGTTTAGTACCATTTTCATCTCGGCTTTATTGATCACCTTAGGAACAATTACCGTATCTGGGATTACTTCTATTATGGGTACTATAACTATTATTACCCTTAGGGGTTAATTCAATTGTATATCACCACCAGAAAAAATACGCAGTTTATAAGGTTTAAACTGCCGGAAGAAAGCTTTAGCATTAATTAAAATAAAATATTATGAACGTTCTAAAATTTGGAGGTTCTTCGGTTGCAAATGCAAACACCATAGAAAACGTAATTACTATCATAAAGAATCAGTCTAAAAAGAAACCTTTGTATGTCGTGGTTTCAGCGATGGGTGGAATTACAGATTTACTTTTACTAGCAGGCAAAGAAGCCTCTGAAAACAATGAAAACTATAAAAATACTCTTGCCGAAATAGAAAAAAGGCATTTGGATGCAGTTAAAACTTTAATTCCTGTTGTATCGCAAAGTGCTGTAATAAGTAAGGTCAAATCAGAACTAAATGCTTTAGAATCTTTATGCGAAGGGGTTTTCCTATTGAGTGAGCTTTCAGAAAAAACTGCAGCGGTGATTTCCAGTTTTGGTGAACTACTTTCATCATACATTATTACCGAAGCTGCAAAAGTGAAAGGATTAGATATAGAATTAAAAGACTCTCGCGATATCATTATTAAGCATGTTAATTCAAAAACAGCGATTGACTATACAGAAACAAATTCCAGAATTAAGGATTTTGCCAAAGAAAATAATCATCAGGTGTGTTTATTTCCAGGTTTTGTAGCCAGAACTCAGGATGGCGAACCAACTACATTGGGAAGAGGTGGTTCTGATTTTACTGCGGCGATTTTGGCTGCAGCAATAGATGCCGATGAACTTCAAATTTGGACAGACGTAAGTGGTATGTACACTGCAAACCCTAAATTGGTAAAGCAGGCAAAACCCGTAGATCATATTTCCTATCAAGAAGCCATGGAGCTTTCTCATTTTGGAGCCAAAGTGATCTACCCCCCTACCATTCATCCCGTACTTGAAAAAGACATCCCAATTTTAATAAAAAACACTTTCAAACCTAAGGATAAAGGAACACTCATTACAAGAACCGTATCAGACAGAAAAAAACCCGTTACAGGAATTAGTCACATCGATGACATTTCTATTATTTCTCTTGAAGGAAGTGGAATGGTTGGAATTCCCGGATTTTCAAAAAGGTTATTCGAAGCGTTATTTTTAGAAAACATCAATGTAATTCTTATTACTCAAGCATCTTCAGAACATTCTATCTGTTTGGCAATTGAAGCGTTGGACGCAGAAAAAGCCAAAACAGTTTTAGATAATACCTTCGAGTTCGAGATTTCTAAACATAAATTAGAACCCGTAAAAATCGAAAACAGCAATGCCATTGTGGCCCTTGTTGGTGATAATATGTATCACCACCAAGGACTAAGCGGTAAAATGTTTAGCACATTAGGGAAAAACAATGTAAATATTCGAGCGATTGCTCAAGGGGCTTCAGAAAAAAATATTTCGGTAGTTATAGAGAAAAAAGATATTAAAAAGGCATTAAATACATTACATGAACGATTCTTTGAAGTTAAAACAAAACAACTTAATCTTTTTGTTACCGGAGTTGGAAATGTAGGAAGTAAACTTCTGGAACAACTTGAACAACAAAAGAAATACTTAAAGGACAAACTAAGGCTTAAAATTCGTGTAGTAGGCCTTTCCAACTCCAGGAAAATGGTTTTTGACGAAAATGGAATTAACCTGGATTCATGGGAAGATGTTCTAAAAAAAGGTAAAAAAGCGAATGCCTTACAGTTTTTTGAGCAAGCAAAGGAAATGAACCTTCGTAATTCTATTTTTGTAGACAACACAGCCAATCCAGATATTGCAAAAATTTATAAAAACTATCTTGCCGAAAGCATGGCGGTGGTCACTTGTAATAAAATTGCCTGTGCAGATGAGTATAGTAATTATGAAGAGCTGCAAGATCTTTCTCGTAAGTTTAATGCATCTTTTTTATATGAAACCAATGTTGGGGCGGGACTTCCTATTATAGATACACTTAACAATTTGATAGCTTCTGGAGATAATATTCACAAAATACAAGCGGTTCTTTCGGGAAGCCTTAATTTTGTTTTCAACAATTATAAAGAAGGGACTTCTTTCTACGATATTGTAAAGCAAGCCCAACAAGAAGGATATACAGAACCTGATCCAAAAATCGATCTAAGTGGAGTTGATGTTGCTCGTAAAATATTAATCCTGGCTCGTGAAAGCGGAAAAGTAATGGAACTAGACAATATAGAAAACGATTCTTTTTTGCCACAAGAATGCTTGAATACCGCAAGTGTAAAAGATTTCTTTGAATCTCTTAAGAAATATGAAAATCATTTTAGCGATATACTTTCCGAAGCAGACAAAAAGGATTGTCGATTAAAATATGTTGCACAATACGAAAACGAAAAAGCAAAAGTAGGATTACAACATATCCCTTCAGATCATCCATTTTATAATCTTGAAGGAAGCGATAATATTGTATTATTTTATACTGATCGATACCCCGAACAGCCTTTGATTGTAAAAGGTGCAGGTGCAGGAGCCGATGTTACTGCATCAGGAATCTTTGCAGATATTATTAGAATAGGAAAAAAATAAAGGCAAATGGATAAAAGTCTAAAAATATTTGCTCCGGCAACAGTCGCCAACCTTTCTTGTGGTTTTGATGTGCTGGGATGCTGTTTGGATACTGTTGGAGATGAAATGATTGTCTCGTTGACTTCTGATCCTGGAGTAAAAATCACTAAAATTGAAGGAGCCGATCTTCCGTTGGAAACTGAGAAAAATGTAGCTGGCGTAGCGGTTCAAGCTTTATTAAATGTATACAATAAAGATATTGGTGTAACCATAGAAATTTATAAAAAAATCAAAGCCGGAAGCGGAATTGGTAGTAGTGCCGCAAGTAGTGCCGGAGCGGTTTGGGCAGTTAATCATCTATTGGGTAATCCTTTTACTGCACATGAACTAGTAACCTTTGCTATGGAAGGTGAAAAATTGGCTAGTGGCAATGCTCATGCAGATAATGTGGCTCCTGCTCTATTAGGTGGATTTACACTAGTACGTAGCTATGATCCTTTGGATGTAATCAAATTAAACACGCCAAAAGATTTAATGATCACAGTTATACACCCACAGATAGAAGTAAAAACTTCGGATTCCAGGTCGGTAATTAAAAATAATGTTTCCTTAAAAAAAGCTATTCGGCAGTGGGGAAATGTTGGTGGATTAATCGCTGGATTATATACTGAAGATTACAAACTTATTGGTCGTAGTCTTGAAGATGTCATTATTGAACCACTAAGATCAATATTGATCCCCGAATTTGAATCTGTTAAACAGGCAGCTATTGCAAAAGGAGCCCTGGGTTGTGGTATTTCGGGTTCTGGCCCTTCTATTTTTGCGCTTAGTAAAGGTGAGGAAACAGCGAATAATGTTGCTGATGCCATAAGAAGTGTTTATAATCAAACTGGGTTGGATTTTGAGATCCATGTTTCAAAAATTAATAATCAAGGTATAAAGCTAATATAACAACTGTAACATGAAAGAAGTTAAGAAAGTTTCCAGTGGTGCAGAATGGGAAGATATTGTTGGGTATTCAAGAGCTGTAAAGGTTGGCAATGTAATTGAAGTTGCTGGTACAACCGCTCCGGGTGCCAACGAATATGAGCAAACAATCGCTATTATCAAAATTGCAGAAAAAGCACTAAAAGAGCTTGATGCAGATTTAAGCAATGTGGTAAGAACAAGAATATATTGTACTAACATCACAAACTGGGAGAATATTGGCAAAGCTCATGGCGAGTTTTTTAAAGAGATAAAACCTGCCGCCACTATGGTTGAAGTTTCAAAATTAATTTCACCAGATATTTTAGTAGAAATAGAATTTTCTGCAATCGTTTAACAAGACTAAGAATCTAAATAATGCAGTATTATAGTTTAAATAACAATGCCTCAAAAGTGGTTTTTTCAGAAGCAGTCATTAGGGGAATTGCACCAGATAGAGGATTATACTTTCCCGAAAAAATAACCCCTCTACCCGCTTCCTTTTTTGATACCATCGAAAATCTGGACAATGTTGAAATTGCTTTTCAGGCGATCAAACAATTTGTTGGAGATGAAATTCCTGAAAAAGAGCTGAGAGAAATTCTTGAAGATGTGTTAAGCTTTGATTTTCCAGTAGTACAAGTTGAAGAAAATATAGGTACGCTTGAGTTATTTCATGGCCCAACAATGGCTTTCAAAGATGTGGGTGCTCGTTTCATGGCACGTTGCCTGGGGTATTTCAATAGAAATAACGAAAATCATGTAACGGTCTTGGTAGCAACCTCTGGGGATACAGGAGGCGCTGTTGCCAATGGCTTTTTAGGTGTAAAAGGTGTAGATGTTGTTATTTTGTATCCTTCGGGCAAGGTAAGTGAGATACAAGAAAAACAACTTACCACTTTGGGCCAAAACATTATAGCTTTAGAGGTAGACGGAGTTTTTGATGACTGCCAAGATATGGTAAAAACTGCCTTCTTGGATACCAGTATAACTGAGCATAAACAGTTAACCTCTGCGAATTCAATTAATGTTGCCAGGTGGTTGCCACAATTGTTTTACTTTCTATTTGCTTACAAACAAGTAAAAAGTAAAAAAAAGGATATCACATTTTCTGTTCCAAGTGGTAACTTTGGAAACATCTGTGCTGGTATAGTGGCTAGCAAACTAGGTTTACCAGTGAAGCATTTCATTGCATCGACCAATATAAATGATACGGTGGTGAGGTATCTTGACACCCAACAATATGAACCAAGAGGATCAAAAGCAACAATTTCTAATGCTATGGATGTGGGTAATCCAAGTAATTTTATTAGAATTCAAAAGCTTTTTGATAATAGCTTCCAGGAACTAAAAAAATCATTTTCAGCTTATAGCTTTGATGATGATCAAACCAGGGGTGCTATGAAAGAAGTGTTCAAAACAACAGGATATATAGCAGATCCTCATGGTGCTATAGGATACTTGGGTTTAAAAAAACAAGGGCTAAACGGAAATGATTATGGTATATTTTTAGAAACCGCGCATCCAGTTAAGTTTCTGGATGTAGTCGAGAAAACACTAGATACCAGAGTTGAAATTCCTCCTCAGATTGAAAAAGTAATGCATAAAGAAAAGAGAAGCATTCGTATCGATAGCTATGAAAAATTAAAAGAGTTCTTACTGAAGTAAGAACTCTTTTAAAACTATACTTTGTAAAAGTTTATTGGGTAGCTAATGCTCTCATCACTTTATACGTAATTTCTGTAGTAGACGCAAGATACTTAAAGTTTACAGTAGTATACTTGTCTTCACTTTGACGAACAAAAGGAGAATTATCTGCATTCTTAAGCTCTGCTGTTAAAGTCACTGTTTCATAACCGAAATTAGAAAAGAATCTACTTTCTGGAGTAGCCACTGTTCTTTTGTACACAGGTACAGGAGACTCTATTCGATACAGGGACTCTAGACTTATATTTGATGCTAATAATTCTATAGCTCTGTCTTCGTCATTATCCCATCCCATATAATCAGCTCGGTGCATAGAATGTACATTGTAACCATCTGTTTGTAGTTTTTTGGTAAATAGTCTGGTACCAATCATATTACTTTTCCAATGATCAAAAAATACAACCATAAAGTTTTTATTGCGCGTTGGCAATTCGGCTATTTTCTTTGCAACATAATATGCGATAGCGACTCCGGTAGCATTATGAACCGCTCCAGGGCTATTTTCAACAGTATCATAATGAGCACATATAATTACCCATTCATCATTACCATTGGTAGCAGGAATCTCGGCAAAAACATTATTTCCTGCATACTGGTTTCCTTTCTTATCCTTTACATTATATGTATGCTTTTCAGGTTTCAGTCCCGTTTCTTTTAAGGAATTGAATAAAAAGTCGGCAGCAGCTTTTCTTTCAGAATTGCTTGATCTGCTAGAAAGTTTTTTCTTTCCTTTAATGGGTTCATGACCTGTCAATTTGGCCACAATATCCCGCTCGATATTGATAATCTCGGCTTCTCTTCTATCTTCTTCGGTTTGCGCTGGGGCTACTTGCACAACGAGAAGAAATACTAGTAAAAGTGTTTTATAATAATTCATTTTGTAGGTTTTGTATTCCATGGTATTTAACACAAATTTAGGAAAATTCTATAATAATACAATTTATTACTTTTATTACTAAAATAATATTTCAATTATGAATTTTACAAAAACCGTACCTTTTTTTTTTATTTTATTATTTTTTTCCAATTGTTTTGACAATATGACCTCTGGAAACCTACTATTGGCGCCAAAAGATTGGCGAAGTGAAATTATTAAATTTCCTTTAGAATTTGCCCCTTCTTTATCATATTCGGGGTTAGAACACATACGTTTTTCACCTGGTTGGGGTAAAAAAGATGCCGAAGACCACTTTTCTTATGTATTTTTATGGGAAATCGATCAGGATCCTAAGCTAACTTCAAAAAAACTCGAAGCAGAATTGGAGACCTATTTTGACGGATTGACACATGCTACTCCGAAATCGGAAATAGACACTAAAACCAAAGCATTTTTTGAAAAAGTGAATGACTCTCTGTTCGTAGGAAAAATATTAACCTATGATTCTTTTACTACAAAAAAAGAGGTAAATCTAAATGTTAAGGTTAGTTCCAGTTATTGCTATAATGAAAACAAACACTTAGTATTATTTCATCTTTCTCCCCAAACTTTAGATCACCAAATTTGGAAAAAAATGAATACAATAAGCATTGATTTGGATTGTGATTAAACGGTTACTTTGCAACACATAAACTTTATTTCAACTTTTTTCTTGATTTTCCCATAAAAAACGTAAATTTTTACATCAAAAAATCACCTGTAATGAATGTTTGCTTTTTAATGTACCCCTGGGAAGAAATTGACCCGGAAAACGACACTTCGTTAACTTTAATTCATGAATGTACAAAAAGAGGACATGGTGTTGCCATTGCCACTCCTTCTAATCTTACAATAAGGGACAGCGTTACCTTTTCCTTTTGTAAAGTTATCAACAGGGCCGAAAGAGTATCATCTTCTCTTAAGTCTTTTTATGCCAAGACTACATTTAGGGATGAAATGCTGCCTTTGGCTGGATTCGATGTAATTATCTTACGTAGTAATCCTCCTTTAGACATGATCATGTTGAACTTTTTGGATTCTGTCAAAGATGATGTATTTATTATGAATGACATCGATGGGATTCGAAGGTCCAATAACAAATTATACACTGCAGCTTTTGATGATATCGAGACTCATTTTATTCCGAAAACGCATGTAACCAAAAACAAGGACTATCTCATTAAAATGATCAAAGAAGCGCCCAATGATAAAATGATATTGAAACCTCTTAATGGCTTTGGTGGTTCGGGAGTTATTTTGATTGAAAAACGAGCCATGTCTAGTATTCGGTCATTACTTGATTTTTACATAGATAATAAAGATGGCTCTACAAATTATGTGATTCTTCAGGATTACATTGAAGGAGCAGACCAGGGAGATGTACGAATTTTAATACTTAATGGTAAACCTATTGGTGCTATGAGAAGAATTCCAGGAGAAGACGATCATAGATCCAATGTAACTGCGGGTGGATCGGTTGTAAAACATTCACTTACCAAACAAGAAAAAGAGCTTTGTAGAAAAATTGGACCTAAACTCATAAAAGATGGTTTGTATTTTGTTGGAATCGATGTTATCAATGGTATGCTTGTAGAAGTAAATGTTATGAGTCCAGGTGGGATTACATATATCAATAAAAAATATAAAGTAAGACTACAAGAAAAGGTGATCGACTTTATCGAAGATAAAGTGGTACAACGCGTAAGCAGGTTCGACAGAAAAGCCAAACTAAGAAAAACGGTCGATGATGCTTAGGTTATCTATCAAAGAAATAATCGGTAAAATAAATACCGAAGAACCTTTTAATGCCGTTTCTGAAGATTATTCTTTCACATTAAAGATAGATTCATATGCTCATTATATTTGTGGGGCTGTGCATGATGGACACCAATTTCGTAAAGAATTATGGGATAATTGCTTACATTCAGAATATGACAGATGGTATGAAGAAGATCCGGCTACCAAACAAATGGTTCAACATCACCCTATAGTCATTGCAGGATGTGATTCGCGTTTTGAATATGATCTTAATAGATCGCCAGACAAAGCTATTTATGAAGACGCATGGGGCAAGGAATTATGGAAAAAACCTTTACAATCCGATATTAAGAATCGTTCCTTGGAAAAACATCATAACTTTTATAAAGTGGTACATGCCCTAGTTTCAAAAATTGAATCCAAATATGGAGCCGCTATTGTTTATGATATTCATTCTTATAACTGGAGACGTTGGAATCGTGAGGTGCCTGTTATTAATCTAGGAACAACTAATATCGATAATATCCGATATTCATCTTTTGCAGATTCATGGTGTTCTACATTATCTGGCATAAAATTACCTCATAATATTGTAACCACTTCTGGAATTAATGACACATTTCAAGGAAATGGTTATTTTCTAAAGTACATTACCAAGAATTTCAAGAACACATTGGTACTGGCGACAGAGTTTTCAAAGATTTATTGTAATGAGCTACAATACGTAATGTATCCAGAAGTCGTTCATTCTATACAAAACGGTTTAAACAAAAGACTTCCTCTACATGCAAAAACGTTTTATGATCAATTTATAAACTAAGAAATACAATACTATTTGTTAATTTCCATTTTTTACACTTAGTTTGTGCTTCCTGCAAACAAAATTATAAGAAGTAAAAGGATAATGATTGAAGGTGTAGTAGAAACATATAGTGATCTTTTTGAAATTGATCAAAACCTTGACAAATTGGTTAAGAATATTGAGCTTCTTAATTATTTAAACCCATTAAATATTGAACAGGAAAAAAAGCTTTTTTTCGCCAGTAAATACAGGAAGAACCCTTCTTTTAAGTATCGAAAAATTAAATTTAATCCATATAAATTACAGCGATTATTTTTTAATCAACGACTAGAGAACATTACTGATGATAAAATCAGGAAATTGTATCAGGGTATTATTTATGAATACTCTGGTTTAATTCAATGTATTGAAACAATAGGTGCCGGGAAAGACTTTTATTATAACTCACTTAAGGTATTTGGAACACCAAAAGAGAGAGATGTAGAAAATGCACGTTTCATCCTTCATTTTGAAGATGAGTCACATGCAAACACTACAGGGAGTAAGCATTCTGCAAACGATGCAGAAACTTATTTCAGAGAATTTGCCAAGCGTTATACTTTTCAGTTCAATATCAAAAAATCTACGCATATCTCTGCTTCTGCAATGGTGCTCAATGCTTCAGAAACGTTGGTATTAAAAAAGAATTACCGATTTAATGATAATGAGTTAATGGTATTGGCCAATCATGAGATTGGTGTTCATATGGTAACGACTTTTAATGGAAAAAGCCAACCGTTGAAAATTTTTTCTAACGGTTTTGTTAATAATACTGAAACACAAGAGGGGCTTGCCGTGTTTAGTGAATATATGTCAGGTTGCCTTACATTGCGAAGAATGAAAGAACTTGCTTATCGAGTTATAGCTGCCGATAGCTTGATTAAGGGTTATGACTTTAAAGGTACCTTTGATTTATTATACAGCCAGTACAAACTAGATCGTGAAACAGCATGGCAAGTAACGTTAAGAGTACATCGAGGTGGTGGTTTTACTAAAGATTACCTCTATCTTACGGGGCTTAAAAAAGTCTATGATTATTACCATTCTGGTCAAGATATGAATCCATTATTAACAGGAAAAGTAACGCTAGAAAACAAAGATAGTATCGTACGACTTCAGCAATTAGGTTTGGCTCATACAAGCAAACATATTACAGACTCCTTTGATCAAAACCTGAATACAAATACAAAACTGGATTTTATCCTTAGAAATTTAAAGTAAGAAAAAATGTTATCTATAGATTGATTTAATTGTATAGCTATAATAACATTTTAGTTAGTCCCATATCCAAAATCTTTTCCTTTTTGAGTTCGTGGCACACCTTTAATCATCCAACCAGGGGCGGGTCTATTTTTTAAGTAATGATCAAAAAACTGCATCATCCTGATTGACAAATCTTGCTTGTTCTTTACTTTTTTAAGGTTATGTTCTTCATCATTATATACAAGTAACCATACTGGTTTTTGTAATCTTCGCATTCCCATGAACATTTCTATCCCTTGATAATAAGGTACGGCTCCATCATTATCATTGTGCATCATTAATAGTGGTGTTTCTATTTTTGGAATACCAAATAAAGGAGAATTTTCTACATATAAATCAAACCCGTCCCAAAGATTTTTTCCAATTCTACTTTGTGTTCTTTCATATTGAAAAGCCCTACTAAGCCCTGTTTTCCATCGAATTCCCCCATAAGCAGAAGTCATGTTACTTACAGGTGCACCGGCCATCGCTGCTTTAAACTTATTGGTAACCGTAATTAGATACGCCACTTGATACCCTCCCCAACTTTGCCCCTGTATAGCAATATTATTAGAATCGATATATCCTAATTTCTCTAATGCCTCTATACCCGAAACAACACAATTATAAGCACTAGGGCCGGGTTTACCTTCTTTATAAACGATATCTGGAACAAACATAACATATTCATTACTAACTAAATAAACCGGATTGACTGTTGAAGCACTTGGTTGAGGAGCATAATATTTATGATAAGTATCTGATCTCTTCTCATAAAAATATGTTATGAGCGGATATTTTTTTGCTGGATCAAAATTTTCAGGTTTGTAAATAATCCCTTCTAATTCTTCTCCATCAAACGCTTTCCAAGAAAAAAGCTTGGCACTACCCCATTTAAAATTTTTCTGATGTGGATTTACATTTGTAATTCTTTTATGGTTTTTAAAGCCATCTCGAGAAATATAAATATCAGGGAAAGTATTAAAATTTTCTTTACTATATACAAACACCTCAGCATTTTCTGCTTTTTTATATTTCTTTATTAGAAACTCGCTAGGCACTATTTTTTCAATTAACTTATTCTTCTTTAATGCATATAACCCAGAGATTCTCTTTGACTTATCAAAACTGGTAATTAATAGCGTATTATTTATGTAGGAGGCTTTGTTCTCATTTTCAGGATCTAATTTTTCGGTTCTATATTCTATTTTATTTGCCCTACCATTTTTCGTAATATTTTTAGGTTTTTCCTTTCCATCCAGGGCAATCCTCCAAATATCAAATTTATCATAAACCAGCGCATAACCATTAGAATCAAATCCTCCGAAACCATAAGGATATGGTAATTTCGGGCGATCATCATCTTCATTATAAAGTGGAACATCTATATCCTTTGTAAGATTGATTTTGTTTAAAGTGCTTAAATTAATCGAAAACCAATGTTGTTTATAAATGTCAAAATACAAGGCATACCTACCATCTGTGGATAAAATAGGGGCCAATGCGGTATTTTTTAAAGCCATACGTTTTTCCCCTGTAATGGTATTAATAACATAAAAATCACGAGTCCATGGGCTACTCCATGAACGTTGTATATCATATGGATCTTGATTGGCCCCTAAAATAAATTTTTGCTCTCTGTTCTTGTCAAAAATTAAATCATCAATTTGTTCATCCTGTAGATGAATGAAAGATTTCTTTTCTATATCATAATATGACAAAAAAGCTTTTGAAGCTAATTCTTTAAATTTTGATTTTTGCTCGGGCTGAATCAGTTTGTCTTGCCAATGCCACACATCTACTTGAGGAATTTCTTCTTCTAAAAGAGTTGTATCCCTTTGATATTGCATCTTTGGCTTTGAGTAAAAGTATAGTCTTTTTTCATTTTCAGAAAAGTAGGGAGTTTGCCCTCCACTAAGTTTCCAATCATTTTTAAGATCATTTCCAGAAGATTCTATCGGTTTTTTTAATACATTATTATGATAATGATATAATTCATACTCTAAAGAATCTGAAGCTGTAGAGTCCCTAACAGTAAGAAAAGCAAAATGATTTGCCAATTTACTAATGGATAGACCTTCATACAAATATTTACCAGTATCAATTACCTTTTTTGACTTCAACTCAAGGTTATAGCTATATACGCCAAGGTCTCTTTCTTTTGCTTTACTTCCTTTCTTTGCTTTCTTTGCTTCCTTTTCTTTTTTTTCCTTACTTGTAGTAGAATAATAAAAGGTATTTCCTTTTTCGGGAATAACAAAATTTTTTATTTTAAGAATTGTATCACGCTCTTTTGTTTTAAAATTATAAACGAGTCCATATTTTTGTTTGAAACTACTAGAAACATTCTGATTAAATGTATCTTTCTTTTTTGTATCTGAGAAGTCCTTATCTTTTTTATTTTTAAACTTCTCTATAACCATCCAACCATTTGATTTTTTTGGTAATTTATATTTTGTTACCCGGGGAATTGAATCATAGATATCATCATTATATACATCATAAATAAATAATGCATCTTTAGACTGATTTTCTTTTTTGATTTTCTTCTTTTTTTCCTTTCTAAGTTTTTGATATTCAGGCCTTCTTTTAAAAACCACATAGCGCTCATCAAAAGAAATAGAAGTATCATACCCATTAAAGAAAGTAGTTTTCTGATTCGTTTGTGTGTTAAAAATTTCGACATACCCATCTCCCCTTTTAGTAGAAGTTTCTACTGTAGAAACAACTAATTTTCCTTTATCAGATATTTTTATATCAGTAATCTCTTTCCATAAATCATAATCATTGTGGGTGATTGTTTTTTTTTGTCCAAAAAATAATGTAGATGTAAAAAATAGTAATAGTGTGATTGATTTATAGGTCATTGTGAAAAATTTAAATTGGATCTAGTATTTAGCAAAGAAATCAAAACTAAATCCAAAATCTTTTGGCTAAAATAATCTTCTTAAATCATAAATAGGCCTTTAATAAATATACTTTATATCTTTTTTAACCATTATTTTTTCTTAATTACACTTTTTAAAAATGAGTCCAATCAGCAGGAGTATCACAATTGGACTCATTTTATTGAATTAGAGGCCAACCCAAATTTGTTTTTAATAACCGGGGTTTTGTTGATTCGCTATATTAGGGTTTACATTAATCTCATCAATTGGTATAGGCATTATTGTTAGATTCTCTGGTGCAGAAATAGGAATAGGGTCCCCATCCTGCTGAAATTTATTAAACGTTATACCATATCTAGTTAGATCATATAATCTAAATCCCTCGTAAGCCAATTCTTTGCGTCTCTCTAAAATAATCTTATCAATCAACGCTTGTCCTGTTTCTGTAGAGGCTGTAGCACCGGGATCTGCTCTTAGTCTGATAGCATCCAAGGCATCTTGTGCTTGTACATCCTCGGTTAATTGTGCATGTGCTTCGGCTTTTATTAAATACATTTCAGAAAGTCTCAATACTTGAATATTATCATCCTGAACCTGAACCCTTGGGAATTTTCTCACCAAATTCACATCTCCATCTCTAGGATATAATTCTTTTCTAACATCACTATCACTTAGTGTATTTACAAAATCCTCTGTCGCAAAAGCATCTTCGTAAGTAAGATAAAAATACCCAATAGAGTTTGTTCCTGAATTATCAGTTTCATTATTAACCAATGTAAACAATGTTTCTCTATTGCTATCTAAAGCCCAACTGGCACTGTATTCCTGATTTTCTAGGAGCGAGTTTCCGCTATCATCAATGACCTTGGTTGCATTATCGCGAGCACCAGTCCAATTTTCCATATGAAGATATACCCTTGCCAATAATGCCCTGGCCGCATGAACATCCATCCTGTTGGGCGATGATTCTGACCTCATCAAGTCAATTGCACTTAGTAAATCACTTTCAATTTGCTCATAAACTTGAGCAGTTGTACTTCTTCCAGGTTCTTGAATAGTACCACCATCACCTAAAGTTTCAAAGTCGGGAATAGGTACTCCCAAATGAGAAGCATCGGCAGTAAAATTATAGGGTTGCGCAAATAACAGTTGTAAATTATGAAATGCCAAAGCTCTAAGCGCATACATTTCTCCTATATACTGTTCTGCATCTTCCTGTTCCGATTCTGGAAAAGATAATGCCTCTGCATTTCTAATAATTATTGATGTGGAAGCAATTATACGCGTAAGATCTTCCCATGTGGGAGTAATAAATCTATTGTTATCGTTTACTGTATATGAATCAAAATCCAGGTATCTCCCTGTGTTATCAAAAGCATCTATAAATGCATTATCTGATAAGATTTCAGGAAGTAACATCAATGTACGATTGTACAAATCGGTATCAGCAAATAAGCTATACGAACCATTTACAGCCAGATTTAATGAATTAAGATCTACAATGGCATCAGAAACCTCTACATTATCAGAAAATTGCTGTTCCAAAGTATCATCGCAAGAGCTTAGTATAAAAGTTACTGACCACAGAATATACATTATTTTATTTTTCATGATATTTTTTAATATTAAAAGGTTAAATCTACACCCAAAAACAGGGCTCTTGAAATTGGAATCTCTTGGTTTAATCTACCATCAGATCCAGCTTCGGGATCTCTTTCTAGGCGATCATCCTTAATATAGGTATACAAATTGTTTCCTTTTACATAAATTCTAGCCGAAGAAAGTCCGATATTCTGGATACTTTTAGAAGGTAATGAATACGCCAGCGTTACATCTCGTAATCTTATAAATGACCCATCATAAACAAATCTGCTAGAAGGTTGAGACGATCTACCTGTTTGTCGATTCCCATATACAAATGCAGGTACATCTGTAATATCTCCCGGTTGTTGCCATCTTCGTTCATAAGTCCCTCTGCTCACATTTCCTGTAGAAGCAAGTCTTCTGGACCCATCACTATTGGTAAACCTGTTCCAGGTATCATATACCAAACCACCCCATGCGCTATACAATTGAAAATCTAACGAAATCCCTTTGTAGCTAATTGTATTTCTAAAGCCAGCATAAAAATCTGGAGTAGCATTTCCAATAATGACCTGTTCTGCATCACCATAATTATTTGTGGTTGCATCAGATTCATCATTAATAAACCAAAGAGCCTCACCATTATCAGGGTCTACGCCGGCATATCGAGGGAGGTAGAATGTTTCAAAATCCTCACCTACTGCCGTAATACGAGTGGTTCCAATTATTGGTTCTCCATCACCGGCAAGTCTGGTCACTTTGTTTTCGTTAGTTGTAAAATTAAAACTGGTAGTCCAGCTAAAACCATTATTAGCACTTACAATATTACGTGTAGTGATTTGTAATTCTATTCCAGTATTTTCCATGGCACCAATATTTTGCACAATATCTACATCACCATTTGCTGATGAAATAGGTCGTGCCCTAATAAGATCTGTAGTTTCCCTTTGATACCAATCAAAACTCCCTTGTATTCTATTATTGAATAATGAATAATCAATTCCGATATTTAATGGCTTGTTCACTTCCCATTTCAAATTAGGATTTCCCAAATCTGAAAAGAATAATCCTGGGCTTCCATCGTAATCATTAATCGAAAAAAGATCAAACACTGCATAAGGATTATCATCTGGATCATTAGAATTCTCATTACCGGCAATAGGGTCATTTCCATTCTCACCGTAACTTCCTCTAATTTTAAAATCGTTGATGAAGTTAACGTCTTCCATAAATCTTTCTTTGGCCAAATTCCAACCAAGACCTACTGACCAAAAAACACCATATTGGTTATCATCCTTAAATGTAGAACTTCCATCGCGTCTAAGAGACCCACTTATTAAATACCTTTCACCGTAGGCATACTCTGCGTTGAAAAACACAGAATTTAATCCACTTTGCCTCCTATTGGTAGAGGCCTGTACCGGTAAGCTACCTGCATTTAGATCACCAAAACCATCTGGTATGTTTTCAACTTGAATATCGCTAAACTTATTTCTTGTTTTTTGCAATTCGTACCCACCAAAAGCTGTTATATCATGATCTCCTTTCACAAAATTATATCGCAACATGTTTCGGAACAACCAGGTGAATAAAAAGTCTGAGTCCTGATTCCCTCTTCCTACAGGTCGCGCTCCTCCAAAACCTGCTGGTTGTCTTATATAATCGTCTCTAAATCCTTGATTCATATTTATTGATGATTCAAAAGAAAGCCCATTGAATATTTTGTATGATAAATCCATACCGGCAAGAATTCTATGGGTAATATTTCTTCTGGTCTCTGCCTCGGCTTGGGCAACGGGATTATGAGTACTATTAAAGTCAAAATTAAAAGTGCCGTCATCATTAAACGGTGAAATATCTGGTCGTATTCTATATATTGATCGAACAGGGTTAGCAAAAGCTCCTCCGTCTGGTCTAAAATCAGAAATGTTCTTATTATAAGATAAATTGGCACTTATGGTGATTTTGTTGTTTATTTTTTGATCTAATTTTAGCCTCGAATTCATTCTTTCAAACTGAGAACCAATTATAACTCCTTCTTGATTAAAATATCCGCCAGAGATATAATACTTTGTGTTTTCAGATCCTCCTCTTATTGACAAATCATGTTGTTGGTAAAAACCATCCTGAGTCAATAAATCAAGCCAATTTGTATTGACATCTGGATTAAAACCTCTATCCGTTAAATAAGTAAGTGCATCATTACCATTATCTCTTATTCCTGCATTTTGAACTCCTTCTACCAGTAATTCTTGTAATTCAGAAGTATTCAGAGGCTTAAAACGGTCGGCTACTGTGGGAGTAGATAAACCTGCTTGGGCACTATATGAAATAATCGGTTTTCCTTGTTCTCCTGATTTAGTTTGTATGACAATAACTCCATTAGCACCTCTAGTACCATAAATAGAAGTAGCCGCTGCATCTTTAAGTACCGAGAGCGTCTTTATATCTCCTGGATTAAGAGAAGTAATAATTGAAGCATCCCTTGTCTGTATACCGTCGATAACATATAAAGGGAAAGAGGCAGTAAAAGAACCAACACCTCTAATTCTAACATTCGGTGTGGCTCCTGGCTGTCCACTAGCGGCGGTAACCAATACTCCAGGAACATTACCTTGGATACTTTCTTGTATAGCAGCTCTTGGAGTGGCATTAATTGATTCAGTCTTTACATTTATAGCAGAACCGGTTAATCTGGATTTACGTTGTACTGCATATCCAGTTACAACAACTTCTTCTAATGAACTAATGTCCTCTATCAAAGTTATATTAACATCTTTATTGTCAAGTATACTATATTCCTGAGTAACGTATCCCACATAAGAAAAAATCAACACATCCCCATTATTTGCCTGAATGCTATAATTTCCGTCAAAATCAGTTTGTGTCCCTCTATTCGTACCTTTTACAATTACATTTACCCCAGGTAATGGTAAGCCGTCTTCTGCGAGAACGACTCCTTTAACCAGGTTTTGTATTGAATTGTTATCAATGACCTTTTGATTGACCTGGACCTGTTTGTCTTTATGATTCTCAATATATTCTAATAGTTTCTTTATCTCCTTTCCCGATGTCTTCCTATTTTTTGGGAACAAAACGATTTGATTCTTGTAGACTTTAAAATCTATTCCTGTTTCTTTAAAAAGATTAATAAGTACTTTATTTAACTTTTCATCTTTAGCATTAAGAGATACTTTTTTTGAAACATCTATGAGGTTATTATTATAAAAAAAATGATAAGAACTGCTTTGTTCAATTTTTTCTATAGCGGTTCTCAATGAAACCTCTTCCAGTGATATTGAAATATTTTGCGAATAACTGTTAAATGAAAATAACTTCGAAATAGTAATGCAGATGAGTAACGAGTAAATTTTCATAATTCTTAATAGGTGTTTTCTAGTCCAGAAAACACCAGAATGTTTTTTTTTCATAATTTTGTATGATTTTAATTATTCTATTCTGAGTTTAATTAAATGACCTTTTAAAGAGGATGTTGCCGCATCCTCTTTTTATTATCCTATTCTGAATTAAGCATAATTTTATTGTTTTTGTATTTATAATTTATTGACGATGAAAGCTTAAAAAGCTTTAAAACTTCTTCTAAACTGAGATTATCAAACTCACCTGTATATTTGTAGTTTAATAAAGAATCAGATTCAATGACAAATTCGACATTGTATTTTCTTTTTAGATCTAATACCACTTGTTTCAATGGAGTTTTGTCGAAAACCAATTTTCCTTGTCTCCAAGCAACTGCTTTTTGAGTATCTACGTTATCAATTGCGATATCATTTTTCCTCTTATCAAAAATTGCTCTTTGAGAAGGAGTTAATAGTATAGGAGATTTATAACTTTTTTGAAGAACCTCTACTTTGCCCGTAACCAGGGTTGTTTCTATATTTTCATCATTGGGATAGGATTTTACATTAAACGAAGTTCCCAAAACTCTAACATTTAGATGTTCTGTTTTTACAATAAACGGTTTCGTAGTATCTCTTTTAATATCAAAAAAAGCTTCACCCACTAGTGTAACTGTCCTAGTAGAATCAGAGAATTTCTTAGAATATGTCAACCTACTATTGGAATTTAGAACTGCAATAGAACCATCTGGCAAAACTATAGTTTCTTGATCTCCATATTTTGTTACAATATTTTTGGTATCAAAATGGAATAGATTATTGGTATCTACTAGGGTGTTGTTTTCGGAATATGTAAATAAATACCATGCAAATAGTGGTAATAAAATTAGTATCGCTGCAGTAGGATAATAATATATCTTTTTCTTCTTATTCTTATTAGAAAAGCGTTTATATGGTAAATCTGTATCTATATGGTTCAAAGAATCAAGATGAGAAGCAATGTATTTTGCCTTTAGCACGTTAAAACGTTTTTGATGCTTTCCATCACTTCTTATCCACTCTATTATAGATTTTGATTCGTTGGGATTGGTTTCCCCTTTAATGTATTTTATTAGGTCTTTTTCTTGCATTTACTACGGTCTTATATATATAAAGACGAGCTATATGCATAATACCCCTAATACATTCTATATTATTTTTAGAAAAGTGATAAAAACTCCCTTAAATGGAATCGCATATGTCTGATTGCCTTAGACATATGATTTTCTACTGTTTTTATTGAAATATCCAATTCGTCAGATATCTCTTTATTTTTGAGTCCTTCTATTCTACTTTTAACAAATACTTTTTTACATTTTGTCGGAAGTAAATCAATAGCAACTTGTATTTTTTGTTCTAATTCTTTTTCTATAATAGAAGTAGCATTCTTATCGGTAAGTGCATTGTGGTTTATTAATGCCTCAAGCTGAAGTGTATTAGTACTTTTACTTAATTTATATTTTTTTGATCTCAAATAATCGAGACAAGCATTTTTAGTTATCTTAAACAAATATCCATTAATATTCGTTGAGATTTTCTTTCTATGCTTCCAAGCCTTTACGAATACATCTTGTACTATTTCTTCGGCATCCTCTTTGCTTGAAGTATAGCTTTGCGCAAAAAACAGAAGTTTACCATAATAAAGGTCAAAAAGAATTTTAAAAGCATCTTCATTTCCCTCATTAATATTTCTAATGAAGAAACAATTTGTTATTTGTATTTCCCTTTTCACTTACAAGATAATTCAATATAAAGGTAAATATTTTTTATTTCTTTAACGTTTTAACAACAATGATTTAATAATAAATATTTGATTCTTATAGAATAATATCTTGTAAAATTTAAATTTTCAAGGATTATAAGAAGAAGAAAACCTCTCTATCATGTAATCCCAAAGCTCTATAAACTTTGTAAAAAACAGAAAGATTAACGATCTTTTAATCGATATACAAACTTCAAGCCACTCCAATCTTCATCTATAGCAGCTACTTTTACATCTACCAAACCTATGCTAATAAGATATTCTCGAATGGGCTCTCTTTTTAAATCAGTTTCAATCTTTGAAGTACCTTTTGGCCAACTTATCCAAAGCATACCGTCCTTTTTTAATGCACTTTTATAAATGCCAGCTACTTTTTCCAGCTCGGTAAATGTTGCACAAAAAACATGTATAAAATCACAACTTTCTGGGGTAATCTCATTTTTATAAATAAGACCTTGAGGTAAATCCGAAAAAAGATCAAAGTAATACTTGGGGTGGTTATATAACAATATTACATTCCCTTCTTTAATTCCCAATTTCTTCGCCAAAGTTGTTCCAGAATATCCTACAGGCATATCATCAAAATAAAAGATTAATTGATTACAAATTTTTAAAAACAAGTATGATCTAAAGTTAGGAATATTAATTAATTCTATGACATTTTTATTAAAGCTATAAAGTGTATTTAGATTTATGTTATAAAACTGATAATTTATCAAGATTATGGACAGAAAGGATTGTATAGCAGGTCAAAGTTTTTTACTTTCGGGCTCAATTTGATAACACAGTAAATTATCGCATTATGCAAAATACTACCTTAACACAAACCCATATCGATTTGGGAGCAAAAATGGTACCTTTTGCTGGATTTAACATGCCAGTTTCTTATGAAGGTGTTAATATTGAACACGAAACCGTTAGAAACAACGTTGGTGTTTTTGATGTATCTCACATGGGAGAATTCTTAATTACAGGTCCCAATGCCTTAGATCTTATTCAAAAAGTCACCTCAAACGATGCGTCAAAACTTGTTGATGGTAAGGCACAATATAGTTGTCTCCCCAACGACAAAGGAGGAATTGTAGACGATTTGATCGTTTATAAAATTGCAGACGAAAAATATCTCTTAGTTGTAAACGCATCTAACATAAAGAAAGACTGGGATTGGATAAGTAGTCACAATGATATGAATGCCGAGATGCGAGATTTATCTGATGATTATTCTTTACTTGCTATTCAAGGGCCAAAGGCAGCTGAAGCAATGCAATCCATTACTTCTGTAGATCTCGAGGCTCTAAAATTCTACACCTTCAAAGTAGCTGATTTTGCAGGTATTGAACATGTTATTATTTCTGCTACAGGGTATACCGGAAGTGGTGGTTTTGAAATTTATTGCAAGAATTCTGAAGTAAAGCAAATTTGGGACAAAGTACTCGAAGCTGGTGCAGATTTTGGGATTAAACCTATTGGATTAGCTGCCAGGGACACATTACGACTAGAAATGGGCTACTGCCTCTACGGAAATGATATTAACGACTTTACCTCGCCAATTGAAGCTGGATTAGGTTGGATTACCAAATTTTCTAAAGATTTTATTAATGCTGAAGCACTTGCCAAAGAAAAGGAGCACGGTGCTAAACAAAAATTAATAGGTTTTGAACTTGACGAACGTGGAATCCCTCGTCATGATTATGATATTGTAGATGGAAATGGAAATAAAATAGGAATTGTTACCTCGGGTACAATGTCTCCATCTTTAGGAAAAGGAATTGGTTTAGGATATGTTCCTCCTGTTTTTGCATCACCCGGTAGTAAGATTTATATACAGGTGAGAAAAAAGGCAATTCCTGCAACGGTAGTTAAATTACCTTTTTATAAAGGATAGTTTTACAATAAAATTAATATAGTTAAGTTTCAAGGGAGCATTCATGTAATACTTGAAACTTAATTTTTTTATATAATAATTTTGAAAAGAATCTTAATCATAGGGGCCAGTGGTTTTATAGGAAATGCTCTTTACAAAGAGTTAAATTCTTACTTTGATACATATGGTACATATAAAACTGATAATACCTTCTTTGAAAAAAATCAAAAATTCTTTCAATATGATATGGAGTTCGAAGACATATCGATTTTACTAGATAATCTTAAACCTACCATCATTATTTCGGCGCTACGCGGAAATTTTAATTCTCAATTGGACGCTCATCAAAGAATTATAAAATGGATCACAAAAAACAGAAGTAAACTTATATTCATTTCTAGCGCCAATGTATTTGATTCATTTAGTAACTATCCTTCATATGAATATGACAAAACTTTGAGTGACAGTATTTTTGGAAGATTTAAGATTAAGATCGAAAATGCTCTAATGCGGCTCCCCTCAAACAAATATGTAATAGCAAGAGTGCCAATGGTTTTTGGGTCCAATACACCCAGAGTTCAAGAAATTAAAACCCTGTACGACCTAAAAGCTCCAATCGAAGTATTTCCCAATGTAATAATTAATACTACCTCTATATCAAAGCTTACACAACAATTACATTATATCATCAATCGAAATAAGAAAGGAGTCTATCATTTAGGCAGCACAGATCTTATTTATCATTTTGATTTGATTAGAGAAATCTGTGATACATTACTGCTAGAAGATCCTATTTTTAAACAAGTCTTCGATTCTAATAATGATAGATATTTAGCTGTATTACCTCGAGATAATAAATTGCCAAAAAATCTACAAATTACAACGCAGCAAGTTATAGAATCAGTAATAATAAAGTGATTCTTAACAAATTCCTAATTCTTAAATAAAAAATGACATTTCGCATTATCTTTGTATTATGATTGAAAAGGGAAAAAAGATAATATTATTTGATGGCGTATGTAATTTGTGCAATGGAGCCATAAATTTTGTCATAAAACGTGACAAAAAGGATATTTTCAGGTATGCATCTTTACAAAGTGAAGTTGGACAAAAACTAATTTCTGAAAGGAATATCGATATTTCAAAAATAGACTCTATTCTACTTATAGATCCGTCTGTAGCTTACTATCATAAATCGACAGCTGCCTTGAAAATTGCAAGGCAGCTGTCTGGTGTCTATCCTATTCTTTCTATTTTCCTAATCTTACCCAAATTTCTAAGAGATTGGGTTTATGATTTTGTTGCCAAAAACCGCTACAAATGGTTTGGCAAAAAAGATAATTGTATGATCCCTACTCCAGAACTAAAAGCTCTTTTTATTGATCAGTAGTTTCATACTTCGAGATTTTGTTTGTCTTGTTTTTAATCTTGTTCATATTATCAAGATGAATGTAACCAAGACAAACGATAGCAAAGCACAATAAGATTGTAGGTACCAAAATCTTTTTCATCATTTTTATTTTGGGTCAATAACGAGGCAAAAAAAACCGTACTTTTTTTATGGTACAAAAGTAATAGTACTTAGATACTTTTCTTTTGCTTCTTTAGAATTCGTAACTATCCATTTAGAATTCGTAACTCATTATATGACATAAAAAGATTAAAAGCTTAAGTATACATATTCTACTTATAGTTCCTTAATAGAATCATGTTGTGCTCTTCACTTCACTTTGGGCAGTTCTGATGCAGAGTTATTCACTTCGATTCCAGAACTTTCATTGGTTTGATGTTTTTTTCTTAATTCTTTGGACTGTTGATCTAGTTTATTGACATTATCAATATGAACTATACTTAGACAGATTATCGCAAAAGCAATAAGTGCAATGGGTAGTAAAAGCCGTTTCATAATATTTGGTGTTTATTAGCGTGATAAAAGTGATACACCAAATGTATAGATAAGTATTCTTCAAAATAAGGGGAGTTTACCTAGAAATGATCAGGGGAAAATACCCCTTTTTCATCTTTAAACTAGTCCGGAATTCGTCAAAATCAAATTACTTAACGAATAAAAGTGAAGTTAAAACCATCCCTAAACTGCTCATTAATAGTTAATTGATTGTCCATAATTTCAAAATTACCTCGATTTATATTGTCTAGGATAAATTCTCGGTTTTCTCCAACAGTTTCAATAGAATAGTCATAAGTTCCTGTTGGCAACAAATCTTCAATAGAATCATCTGTATTGTTATTGGTTATGGATACAGTATTACTTGATTCATTAAAAACCCAAACCACAATGCCTGTATTAAAGTCATGATCAAGCCCGACAAAGCCTCCACTCACATTAATCAAACTCCATGTTCCACTTAATTCAGAACTTGAAGAACTATCATCATCATTACTACAGCTCAAGAGCATGAGAAAGAAAAAAACAAAAAGAGTATAACGAATCATGTAGTTTAATATGTTGATCAATACTTATATAACTGAAAATGAATCATTTTGGTATTGGTTGTGCAAAAAATTAACAAGCTTCATGGCTAATTTTGAGCAATTCTCTTTATTTCGGTTAACAAAGCTTCGAGATCAGACTCTTGAGTTAATGAATTCATGATCGTTGTTCGTAAATAAATACTTCCTTTAATTCTTGTTTGAACAATATAAAATTTTCCGGATTTAATTAAACCTTGTCGAATTTTAGAGTTCAAAATGTTTACATCTTCTCTACCAGTATTTATATATCTAAAATTAATTATGTTGGCTTCGGGCGATAAGGCAAGCTCAAAACCTTCTGTTTGTTCTATCATTTTCGCAAATGCAGAAGCCAAAGTATACAATCGATTAATGTTTTCACCAAAAACCTCTTCACCATGAGCTTTTAAGATTGCATAGGTTTTTATAGCCATCATTGATTTGGTACACTCAAAAGTCCTTTTCCCTGAGTTGTACCATTCTTGAGTATGCTGCGAATCCCACAAATACTGGGCTTGCTGTTCAAATGTCCTATAGGCATCTTCAGACTTTTTGAAGATTAACCCTGTGTTTAGCGAAGGAGTCATTAACATTTTGTGAAAATCAATTACAACAGAATCTGCTCTTGATATTCCATTCACCAGATGTTTAAATTGATTTGAAAAGATAACCGCTCCTCCATGGGCTCCATCAACATGAAACCAAAGATTATGTTGTTCTGAAAAATCGGCAAGAGTTTGTAAATCATCATAAGACCCAGTTGCAGTAGAGCAAGAACAACCGATAAGTGCTATTACATGAAAACCATTGGCTACAGCATTATCATAATGATCTTGTAATACAGTAGTATTTATTCTAAAATGTTTATCCACGGGTATTTTGATAATCCCATCACTCCCCATACCAAGAATTCTTGCCGCCCTATCGATGCAATAGTGTGCTTCTTCAGAAACCAAAACTGCTAGTCTTTCGTTATGCCCATGTTCCCATACGGCAGTAGGCGCTTTAGCCTTACGCGCTGCCAATAAAGCCGTAAGATTTGCAAGTGTTCCTCCAGAAGTAAGAAAACCTGAAGTGTCCCTGCCATACCCAATTCTTTTGGCAACCAGATCAGTAATGATTTTTTCAATAGCATTTGCTGCCATTCCCATTTCATAAACACCAGTACCATTACTAAGAAGATCAGACATCAACCCCGCCAGTCCAGAAACTAAGGCAGGAACACTCACTTGATGACCAATATACCTTGGATGATGAACATTGATCGAATGATCAAGAATTTCATTAAATGTATCAAGTACTCCATTTTGTGAGGAAAAATCCTTTTTCCAAAAATCCAACTCTTCTTCAGGATCTCTATATGGAAGTACAGGAAATTCTCTATTGGTTTGAACGTTCTCTATATGACTTGCCAATAAATCGACCACTTGATGCCCCAATGCTCTAAACTCTGAAGGGTCATAGACCTTTTTAAGCATTTCAGATTCATGTATTAATTTTTCCATAAGATTCGTATCTAATAGTTCAAAGTTTAATCAAAATGATCCAAAAACGTCAGCCTACAAAAAGGACATAATTCAATTTATCATGAAAAATGTAGGCTGACCAATCTTGATCAAGAATCATCCATAGATGCGCATTGGATAAAATAAACATCTAAACGCTTCAAAAATAAACACTAATATTAATAATAAAAAATACTTAATTTTGATTAATTAATAATAAATTTTGATTAATGAATATTCAGCAACTTAAAAATGTATTGTTACTTTCTGAAAAACTGAACTTTACACGAGCCGCAGAAGAACTGAATATCGTCCAACCTGCGTTAAGTCGTCAAATTAAACAATTGGAAGAAGAAATCGGGGCCACTTTATTTGAACGAGATAAGAGAAATGTAAAACTCACACGAGCGGGGATCTATTTTATTAATGAAGCCAAAAAATTAATCTCTCAATCGGAGAGAATGGTGAAGCATACAGCTCATATACATAATGGTCAGGCAGGTGAAATACGAATTGCTTTTACTCATTCTGTAATGCAAACCATACTGCCAGATATTTTAAAGACGATTAATCAACGTTCCCCAGGCATTAAAGCAATCTTAAAAGAAATGAATAATCGTGACCAATATTTGGCACTACAACAAAACGACCTGGATATTGGTTTTGCTACGAATCCCATGGTTCCTGTAAACTTAAAAAGTAAAGTATTGCATATCGATAATTTTGTAATACTACTTCCAGAGAACCATCCTGTGCATAAAGACAACTACAAAGATTTCTCTGTTTTTGCTAAAGAAGAGTTTATTTTCCCTACGGTCTCAGACGGACCAAATTATGTTCATATTTTGGAATCAATTTGTGTGGATGCAGGGTTTACCCCCAAAATTATTCACGAAACTGATTCTGCCAGCACCAGTTTCAGGCTTGTTGAAGCTGGATTAGGAATATCTCTCGAACCTGCATCTTCATTACAGGGACACGAATTTCCGATAAGGAGCATTGAACTAAAAAACATAAAGCAAAAAGCAAAACTTACGATGATATGGAACCCAGAAAGAGAAACAGAATATCCTGACCTCTTCGAGTTACTTAAGAACTGGAAGGTTGGTTAGTTATTTTACTTCCTCATAGTGATCATCCCATTCTTTTACTCGAGGAACACCTAATTTTCCAACCGATTTTGCTACGACCATAGAAACAGTAGCATCTCCCGTAACATTGATAACAGTACGCATCATATCCAATGGTCTATCAACAGCAAAAATTAAAGCTAGACCAATGGGTAATTTATCCGATGGAAAACCTATAGCTTCAAGAACAATTACAAGCATCACCATTCCTGCACCAGGAACTGCTGCAGAACCTATGGATGCTAATAATGCTGTTAATACAATGGTTATTTGATTAGAAAAAGTAAGACCTTCGGGCCACAAAACCTGCATGATAAAAACAGAGGCAACAGCTTGGTATAAACTGGTTCCATCCATATTAATTGTGGCTCCTACGGGTAATACGAAACTAGATACTTCTTTATCAACCCCTATATGTTCTTCTACTCTTTCCATGGTCACGGGTAACGTGGCTGCACTTGAACTAGTAGAAAAAGCAAGCAACTGAGCCGGGCTTATTTCTTTTAAAAACCAAATTGGCGATTTTTTTGTAATTAAAGAAACCAAAAGGCAATAGAACACAATCATTAACAGCAACCCAAAAAATACAACAGCGGCATATCGCAATAATGCCAAAAGTATATCGGGATCATCTGATGTCACCACAACATTTGCCAATAACGCAAAAACTGCATAAGGCGCAGTTAACATAATTAAATCAACCATTTTTAGAACTACTTCATTTAAACTATCGAAGAACTTTTTTAATGGTTCAGATTGTGAAGGTTGTATTAACAACATACTTATCCCAAGAAAAATTGCAAAGAAAATAACCTGCAGCATCAATTTGTTGTTACTCATAGCAGCGACAGCATTTTGCGGAACCATATCAATTACAAATTGTAAAGGCCCACTTTCTCTTTGCCTTCCTGCTTCGGCAATTCGTTCTGATATTTTTGCACTACTGGCATACTCTGAAGTAAGTTTCTCTATAGTTTCTGGAGTAATTCCATTTCCCGGCTTGATAATATTTACAATTAATAATCCAATGGTAATAGCAATAATAGTAGTGATAACATAAATTACTATGGTTCTCCCTCCTATAGTTTTAAATTTTGAAATATCCTTAAGATCGGAAATCCCTTTGATTAGTGATGCCAAAATCAAAGGTACTGCAATAAGTTTTAGAAGATTAACGAAGATTGTACCAAAAGGACCTATCCAGTCTCCTGTAAATCCTTTTCCCCAAGATACGCTTGTCATTATGAAACCGAATACTATACCCAGTAACATTCCTATCATTATCTTCCAGTGCAGTGCAATTTTCTTCATGTGAATTTATTAATTATTACGCCTAAAAGCCCCGAAGATATAAATTAAAAACAAAAAAACGGTAACCCTATTAAGATTACCGTAATTATTAACTTTTCAATTTTACTATTACTTCTTGATCGTTCTGTTCATCAACCAATAATCTACCAAAACAAGGGCTGCCATAGCTTCGACAATAGGAACCGCTCGTGGTACAACACAAGGATCATGCCTTCCTTTACCTTGCATATTCACTATATTGCCTTCTTTATCAATGGTTTCCTGATCTTGCATAATGGTAGCAACAGGCTTGAACGCAACATTAAAATAAATATCCATTCCATTAGATATTCCTCCTTGAATTCCACCAGAAAGATTTGTTTTGGTCGTACCATCAGGATTAAATAGATCATTATGCTGACTTCCTTTCAGCGCTGCTCCATCAAAACCACTACCATATTCAAAACCTTTTACAGCATTGATTGAAAGCATGGCTTTTCCTAACTCGGCATGAAGCTTATCAAAAACAGGTTCTCCCAATCCTACGGGCACTCCTGAGATTGCACAGCTAACTATTCCACCAACAGTATCTCCTTCTTTTCTAATTTGCTTAATATATTGTTCCATTTGTGTAGCCATCTCGGGGTCTGGACAACGTACAATATTACTTTCGGTTAACGAAAGATCTAGCTCTGTATGCCTTTTTTGAAGTTTCAGGGTTCCTACCCCACTCACATACGCATTAATAGTTACATCAGATAGCACCTGTTTTGCAATTGCTCCTGCCACTACTCTACTTGCAGTTTCTCTGGCAGATGATCTCCCTCCTCCTCTATAGTCTCTAATTCCGTACTTTTGATCATAGGTATAATCTGCATGAGAAGGGCGATACGAATCCTTGATATGTGAGTAGTCCTTTGACTTTTGATTTGCGTTCTTAATGGCAAAACCAATTGGAGTTCCTGTGGTAATTCCTTCAAAAATACCCGAATAAAACTCAACCATATCTGGTTCTTTACGTTGTGTCACAATTGCCGATTGACCCGGTCTACGGCGATCCAACTCTTGTTGAATTGCTTCAAGATCTAACTTTACTCCTGCCGGACAGCCGTCAATTACGCCACCAATAGCTACCCCATGAGATTCTCCAAAAGTGGTTAGTTTAAATAAATTTCCAAAAGTATTTCCCGCCATGAATGCAAATTTTAGCACAAATGTAATTGTAAATCTTCAAAAACTTGATAGTAATATGATAGAAAAACCAATGTTTACACGATGAAAATTGAATCAATTTCAGATTAACTACTCTTTTTTTAAGTAAATACTATTTTCAAACATTTTTGAATTCACAAATGGTATTCAATTTTTCTTTTTCTAAAATCCAAACGTACTACTGACATACAGTTGTCACAAATCATCTTTACTTTTGAATAATTTAATCCATAGAACATTCTAAATGCCTGAACCTCTAAAAAATGTTTATAATGAGTCTTTTTTTGAAAGTTTTCTTCAAACATTGACCAAAGTATATTCACCGCTCGACAAACGTCAATTTCTTACAGACATCTATACCGATGATTGGCCTGAAAAAGAGTTGAAACAAAGAATGTATCATATTTCTGCTACACTTTTTAATCATCTACCAAAAGATTTTGAAGTGGCTACAGCTATTTTGGTGAAGGTTTCGCAATTACTAAAAACCAAAGAAGAAAGTACCTCTTTTGAACATATGTTTTTACCGGATTATATTGAAAAATATGGACTAAATCATTATGATACTTCGATTAAGGCTATGGAAGAAATTACCAAATTTACAAGTTGTGAATTTGCAGTGAGACCATTTATCATTAAATATCAAGATAAAATGCTTTCACAGTTATTGTCATGGTCACAACATGAACACTTAATGGTAAGACGATTGGCCTCAGAAGGTTCTCGACCACGACTACCATGGGCAATAGCGCTTCCAGAATTCAAAAAAGATCCTTTGTCTATTATTCCAATTTTAGAAAATTTAAAAAACGACCCATCAGAAATGGTAAGACGAAGCGTTGCCAACAATTTAAATGATATCTCAAAAGATAATCCCAGTATAGTTACCAGTTTGGTTAAAAAATGGAAAGGAAAATCTATTGAGACCGATAAACTTGTAAAACATGCCAGCAGAACTCTTTTAAAAGAAGGGAACAACAAAATCATGCAATTGTTTGGTTTTGGTGATATCCAGGACATTGAAATTTCAAACTTTCAGATTCTTACTCCAAAAGTCAAGATTGGGAAATCTCTTGAATTTTCATTTGAGCTTAGAAATAGGTCTAAAAAAGTGTCAAAAATAAGATTAGAATATGGCATCTATTATCAAAAAGCCAATAAAAGTCTCTCTAGAAAGGTTTTTAAAATTAGTGAGAAAGAATATTTAACCAATTCCATTTCAAAAATTAACAGAAAACAACCTTTCAGGGTAATTACGACTCGTAAATTATATTATGGACATCATCAAGTATCTTTAATCATCAATGGAAAAGAAGTTGACAAACTGGATTTCACCCTTCAGAAACCTTAACACTTGATAATTATTTTTTAAAGAAAGTTAACATCCCTTATTATTTTCAATAATAATTTTTACATACATTAATAAATGAATATAAATCATGTATTAATCTTAAAATCAATTATTATGCTTAAAGATTTTTTAGAATCGCACGACGTTAAAGTTTTAGAAAAAAAACAACAAAGAGTTATTTTTGGAAAAAAGGATCTATGTCTTGATACGCAAGACACAGAAATAGAATGTTATGATGATAAATAGTTCTTTTTAAAACTTAAAAACATAGAAGGGAAATGTTCTTTTCTATGTTTTTTATAATTGATTATCAAAAACCCATGCTTACATTCTTTTGATACTCCATTTCGTATTGATTAATGACAAATTTACATCATAGTCGGAATCATTTTAGGTAATATACCACAATAGAACAGCTATTAACAATCCAGTAATTGCTATCAAAGTTGTCATCACTGTCCAAGATTTAAAAGTTTGTTTTTCATTTAGCCCCAAGTATTGACCAACCAACCAAAAACCACTATCATTTACATGAGATAATATAGTTGCGCCAGAGGCTATCGATATAACAAAAAGAGCAATTTGGGCTGCACCAAAGTTATTTGCCAATATTATTGGTGACACAATCCCTGCTGCCGCTATCATAGCAGTAGTCGCAGAGCCTTGTAGTACTCTAATTAAAGCAGCAACTATAAAAGCAAAAACCAACGGATGGATATTTGAATCTTGTAGAGATGATGCAAGCAATTCTCCGGCTTTTGTATCTACCAAAATTTGTTTAAAAGCTCCTCCGGCACCCGTTAACAGGATAATAGCTCCTGCAGGACGAAAAGATTTCATAGATATTTTAGACAATTCTTCTTTGGTAATACCACGTTTTATACCCAAAAAATACCATGCAATTAGATTTGCAATAATAAGAGCTGTAAACGGGTGCCCAAGCAAAAAAATAAGCTCTGTCAAAAACTCTGGAAACTCAATTCTTTTATTCGAACCACCAAGTAAAACCGTCTTAAGAATAATAAAAAAAATGGGCAATGCTATTATCATAATAATGTGCCATGGATTAGGGTAGCTGTCCTTTTTTATGTTTACTACTTTTCCTGGCTCTGGGACCGGAACAAACATTCTCCTATCAAGATACTTTGCCAATATTGGCCCGCTAATAATAGCCGCCGGAATACCAGCTACAAAACCAAAAACTATTACCCAACCCAAATTGGCTCCCAAAATATCGGCTACAGCTACTGGTCCAGGAGTTGGTGGAATAAAACTGTGTGTGATTGCCAAACCAGCCAATAACGGTATAGCATATAGTAATAAAGACTTTCTTGTTCTTTGGGCTATTGCGTACAAAATAGGAACTAATATAATGAAAGCTACATCAAAAAAAACAGGAATCGCAATAACAAAACCTGAAATCATCAATGCCCAGGAAGCATTACGTTCACCTGCTAGTTTAAGTATGTAATTTGCTAAACCTTCTGCTCCTCCAGAACTTTCGAGTATTCCGCCAAATAATGCTCCAAGACCAACAACAGTAGCAACAAACCCCAAAGTACTACCCATTCCATTTTTAATGCTTGTTATTACGTTTTTTACAGGGAGCCCGGAAAGCAATCCCACTATAATACAGACAATTAACAAAGCAATAAATGCCTGTATACGTAGTTTGAGTATCATGAATAACAAAGCAGCAATGCCAACAATTACAGCAACTATTAATTGATAATCCATAATTTATTCTTTCCAGTTTGTATGAAAATATTGATCCCAAGGCCTATCAATTCTTTGATAAGTATGGGCACCAAAAAAGTCTCGTTGTGCCTGAATCATATTTGCAGATGTATTTTTTGAAGTATAAGTAAGTACATAATTTATGGTTGAAGATAAAACCGGAAGTGAACATTGAGCCAAAAGACCCAAAGCCACAATATTAGCAAGAGCACTTATGCCTGGTTTCACTTTATCTATTATTTCAGGAAACATAAGTATTTCTGTATCATTTTCCTTTCCAAATAAAAGTGATAATTCTTCCATCAATTCACTTCGAATTATACAACCATTAGTCCAAATTCTTGCAATTTCAGACAAATTGAGTTGCCAATTATTCGATTTTGAAGTCTTCTGGATTAAATCAAATCCGATATGATGATTAGATATATTGGCAATTTCAAAGGATTTCTCAAGATAGTCCAAATTTATGTTAAGTGGGGGTACATTACTATCCTGCAATGAATAAGCTTTTGCTGCTTCTATTCTTTGCATTTTCTGTGAAGACAAAGAACGTGCAGCAACGGCATCAAAAATATTTGAAATAGCTACCCCTTCTTCGAGAGCAGCTGTAATGGTCCAACTACCAGTTCCTTTTTGACCAGCTTTGTCTAAAATTTTATCAATTAAATACTCATTACCTTCTTTTGTTCTAAGAATCTTGGCCGTAATTTCTAGCAAATATGATTTTTTTCCTTGTTTGCACCATGAGTCGAAAATAGTGGCAATTTCTTTGGGAGATTTTCCAACGTAAAATCTTAACAAGTGGTATATCTCAGCTATTAGTTGCATCTCTGCATACTCAATCCCATTATGGACCATTTTAACAAAGTGTCCTGAGCTTCCTAAGCCCAAAAACGAGCAACAAGAGTTCCCAAATTTGTCCTTTGCGGCAATAGATTCTAAATACGTTCCTGCAAGTTCATATCCGCTTTTACTTCCCCCCGGCATCATAGAAGGACCTTTTAATGCCCCTTGTTCTCCTCCCGATATTCCAGTTCCCAAAAAATTTATTCCTAGTTTATCAAGTTTTGAAATTCTCCGATCGGTATCTTTAAAATGGGAGTTTCCACCATCTATTAAACAATCCTCAGGATTCAGATAAGGTAACAATTCATCGATTACAGCATCTACGGCCTTACCAGCATTTACCATAAGTATTATTACTCTGGGTTTAGCCAATGAGTAAACAAATAAAGGAATATCATCAAAGCCCAAGACATTATCATTTGGGTGATCATTAACAAAATTTTGAGCTACATCTACTTCTTTACCTTTAACCTGTCTATTGTACACCGAAACTCTAAAATTTTTGGAAATCAAGTTTTTAGCCAAACTTTTCCCCATTATACCAAGGCCTATCAATCCAATTTCTTGTTTGGTACCATCTAATATCATCATGATGTTATCTATAATATTTTCTACAATATCTTCTATATTAACAATTATTCCTCTAAACGGTTTTTCTAAGGTTTCGAATTGGGATGTTAATAATGTAGCATCAAAAAAATGATCTTGTCTTTTTTGAAGTCTCTGAGCAATTAAGTCATAGCTTCCTTGCAAATAAATCCATTGAATATACTTAGAATCAATAGATTCTAAAAGATCTCTATAAGAATTTTTTAATGCAGAACAGGCTAATACCGCTCCTGTACTTATATGCCATTTGCCAATCTCTTGAGCTAATCTTAACAGCCAGGGTTTTCTATCATTGTCGTCCAACGGCATTCCAGTGGCCATCTTCTGCTTATTTTGTTGAGAGTGAAAATCATCGGCATCATAAAAAGGTATTGCCAGTTTTTTTGACAATTCTTTTCCTACTGTTGTTTTTCCACAACCAGACACACCATAAACTATATATATAATTCTTTTCCCCAATATCAAAGTTTTACTTCATGCTTATTAAAATTTGATTAACCCTAATTAAATAACAAAGTCAAAAAGAACTTATTAAAAAGTGATATGAATTTAAGTATACTTCAAGACAAAACAAGAACCTATATCAATTGTTAAGATAGTTTAAAGAATTATAAAGGTTTTAAAAAAGATTATGCAATCTCGACACCTTAATTAAAAACCTAATTACCAACTATTTAAACACAAAAAAAGCTTGTTAACATTTCAACAATATCAATTCAAATAATTCAAATAGAGATAACAATATTCTCATAATGTCTTAATACTAATTTACCATAATAATGCTTTATTTGTGTAATTAACTTGTTTTTATGAAAAAACGCATTGTTGATCTTGTAGTTATTTCAGATGTTCATCTGGGAACATATGGATGTCAAGCAAAAGAACTTCTCAATTATTTAAACAGCATTAAACCAAATACCCTTATTCTTAATGGAGATATTGTAGATATTTGGCAGTTTAGGAAGCGTTATTTTCCCAAAGCTCACCTTAAAATCATCAAAAAAGTAATCTCTTTTGCCTCAAAAGGTACCGAAGTAATTTACATCACTGGTAATCATGATGAAATACTACGGAAATTTAGCGATACGCAAATTGGAGACTTCAAGCTGGTTGACAAACTGGTACTAGAACTTGATGGTAAAAAAGCGTGGTTCTTTCATGGTGATGTTTTTGATGCCTCAATACAAAATGCAAAATGGCTAGCAAAGCTAGGCGGTTGGGGTTATGATATGCTTATTTTGTTAAACCAGGCTATAAATTGGGTTTTGGTACAAATAGGTAAAGAAAAGTTCTCTCTATCCAAAAGAATTAAAAACAGTGTAAAAAAGGCAGTAAAGTATATTAATGATTTTGAAGATGTTGCTGCCGAATTAGCCGTGAAAAATGAGTATGATTATGTAATATGTGGACACATTCATCAACCACAAATGAGAAAATATACCGATAAAAATGGTTCTTGCACTTATCTTAATTCAGGAGATTGGATAGAAAACCTCACTTCATTAGAATATAATAATCAAAAATGGAAACTTGTGTATTACCAGCAAGAACAACAAGAAACCTACCCAGAAACCCAGGAAGATTTAGAAGAACTGGTAATAAATCCCGAGATACTCCTTGCCAACATTACCTCTTTACAAAAGATCTGATTAAACCTTTAATGAGGCCCGCAAAATACTAATTGGGTGACTTGAATTACGACCAGTCCCATCTTTTATCTGATGCCTACAACTGGTTCCAACGGCGGCAATAATAGTATCACCTGTTGCTTTTCTAACAGATGGAAACAAGGTTTGTTCGCCAATACGCAAACTAATATCATAATGTTCTTTTTCATACCCAAAAGAACCTGCCATACCACAGCAACCTGAAGGAATAATAGTTACTTTAAAGTTCTCTGGCAAATTGAGTAGTTGAAAAGTATTATGAATACTGGACAATGCTTTTTGATGACAATGACCATGCAGCTTAATTGTCTTAGCCTCTTTCGTAAACTGACTTGCAGACAGGTTTCCGTTTTTAATTTCGGTAGCTAAAAACTCATCTATTAAAAATGTATTATGCGCTAATAATTTTGCATCTTCTTTATTATCAGCTAATCTTAGATACTCATCTCTAAAGCTTAAAATTGCAGACGGTTCTATACCAATTAAAGGTGTTTTACTCGAAATAATATTTTTAAAAATATTAACGTTATAATTTGCCAACCTTTTTGCCTGATTAAGAAGTCCTTTTGAAATAAAAGTTCGTCCACTTTCCTTGTGATTGGTTACTTTTACTTCATATCCTAGTTCAGTTAGAAATTCGATAGTATCAATTCCTATCTGCGTATCCAGATGATTTGTAAATTCATCTATAAACAAGTAAACTGTTTTTATTGGCTTTGCAGGTTGATTTTTTTCTATGTTCTTTTTGCACCACCTTCGTAAGGATTGCTTACTTAACAATGGTAACTGGCGATTTTTTGCAATTCCCATTGAAGATTTTAACAGTCCCGAAGTAAATGCATTTTTAAAAAAGAAATTAGTGATTCCTGGTGTTATACTTCCTAACTCATTAAGTCGATTATTATTAGCAAATAATCGGCTTCTCAAAGAAATTCCATTCTTCTTTTGGTATTGATACTCAAACTCCGATTTGAGTAATGCTACATCCACATTTGATGGGCACTCGCTAGCACATCCTTTACAACTTAAACAAAGATCAAATACTTCTTTTAATTCCTTATTATTAAACTTATTGTTTTTGTCACTAGTAGTTAAAAACTCACGTAAGGCATTGGCTCTGCCTCGAGTAGTATCTTTTTCATTTTTTGTTGCACGATAACTTGGACACATAGTACCTCCGGCTTCAACCGATTTACGACAATCTCCGCTTCCGTTACACTTTTCGGCCGCTCGCAAAATTCCCAAAGAATCAGAAAAATCCATCAAGGTATCAATTACAGGCTCTTTTCTGCCAACTTCGTATCTCAACTTTTCGGTCATTCCAAAAGCGTTGACAATTTTCCCAGGATTAAATATATAATTAGGATCAAAAGCTTCCTTTATGGCTTTTACAATAGCATAGTTTTTATCTCCTATCATGAAAGGGATGTAGCCCGCTCGCACAATTCCGTCACCGTGTTCTCCACTCATTGATCCTTTATACTTCTTTACAAGTTCAGCGACATCATCGGTTATTTTTTTAAACAATGTAACATCTTCATCTTTTTTAAGATCCAGGATAGGTCTTAAATGAAGTTCTCCCGCACCAGCGTGGGCATAATACACCGCCTGCTGATCATAGGATTTCATTATTGTCGTAAATTCAGAAATATAATCTGCTAAATCCGATATAGCCACAGCAGTATCTTCAATACAGGCAACTGCTTTTTTATCACCAACAATATTACCCAGCAAACCAAGTCCTGCCTTGCGTAGTTCTAGAGCCTGATTAATTTCCTGCCCTAATAAAATAGGATTTGCATAGCTAAGTCCTGATTCTTCTAATGTCTTCAGCAAAGCAATTTTCTTTTTTTCTAAACTTTCGGCAGAATCGCTACGCAACTCTAACATCAAAATAGCTTCTGGATCATCAACAATAAAAAATCGGTTTTTTAATTGTTCTATATTATTTTTTGTGCAATCTAAAATGGTTTTATCCATCATTTCACAAGTAAATAACTGATGTTCCATTACAGGAGCAACGGCTTTCATACAATCATCAATTGTGCTAAAATGTACAGCAACCATAAGGGATTCACGTGGTGGCAATTTATCCAGTTGCAATGTGATTTGGGTTGTAAAAGCCAATGTACCTTCACTTCCCGCAAGTAATTTGCACATATTAAAATTCGAAGAATTATCTGAAAAGACTTGCGTATCTATTAACTCATCAATTGCATATCCCGTATTTCGGCGATGGATTTCTGGTTTGGGAAAATTCTCTTTGATCTCTTTTTGAACTGCTTCCGGTAAAAGCTGTTTATAAATTTCTTGATAAATTCTTCCTTCGAGATTCTCTGTATTTCGTTTTTTATGAAATAATTCGCTAGTAATTTCTGAAAAAATGGTTTCGCTTCCATCAGACAAAATGGTATTCATCGTCAAAACTTTGTCCCGCGTAACTCCATATTGAATTGAGGTCGTACCACTACTATTATTACCAACCATCCCTCCGATCATGCACCTATTTGATGTAGAAGTATTTGGCCCGAAAAACAGTCTATAGGGTTCCAAAAAACGATTAAGATCATCTCTAATTACTCCGGGTTGCACCGTGACCGTACTATTTTCAACATCTACAGAAATGATTTTTGTAAAATGTTTTGATACATCTACCACAATCCCATCTCCCACACATTGACCTGCCAAAGAAGTACCCGCAGTTCTTGGGATAAGCCCAACTTTATATTTATTCGCAAATTGAATTAACTTCTGAATATCTAATTTGGATTTTGGAAAAGCAATAGCCAAAGGAATTCTTCGATACACAGATGCATCTGTCGCATAAAGTGATTTACTAAGCGTATCAAATTTTATCTCACCTTCTAATTCGTCACAAAAAGAGGTAAGTATTGCAGTATTAATCATATTTTTTCGTCTTTACGATAGCATCCAAAGACACAGGTCTTTTAAAGTTGGTATCAAAACAAATAAAACTATCGGTTCCAGCTACACCATCTATTTGATGTACTTGTTCGTACAAGATCTTTCTTAAATGTTGATTGTCATATGCAAAAATAAGGATGAAAATCGCATAATTACCCGAAACATAATTACATTCCTGGATTTCTGGTATTTCTTTTAACCCCTCAACAACCTTCTCGGCGTATCGTGCTTCTCTAAGCTTAATGCCTACATAAGATTTTGTCCTAAACCCTATTTGTTTTTCGTTCACAATAAACTCTGCCTGATCTATTACTCCGCGCTGTTTAAGTTTTCTAATTCGCTGATGAACCAAAGAGTTAGATATTTTTAATTCGTCGGCAATTTGAGAAAACGGTTTTCGGGCATCTTCTCGTATTTGTAGTAATATTTGCTGATCTATATAATCAAAATGATGCATAACTCTAAAAAATTAAAAGATCCAATGTCAATTTTGTATCTCCAAAAAGCATAGTAGTCATATTAACATAAAACATACAATATAATAGTTAATTAAGTACTTAAAATAAAAAATAACAGTCAAAAATAATAATTTTGTATCAGATTAAAACACATTTAAAATGGATTCTAAATATTTTTTTGAACAACTTTGGCAAAATTATACCGCCATAACCCCTTCTGCAGAAAAAGTTAAGACGTTATTCGAGAATAAAGGAGATACTGTTTTCAATGACCATATTGCTCTACGTACCTTTAATGATCCACGCGTAAACATCGAAGTACTTTCAAGACCATTTCTTACAATGGGATATGAAGCCAAAGGAGAATATCATTTTAAGGCAAAAAAACTATATGCCAAACACTTCGAGCATAAAACTGATGCTAATGCTCCAAAAATATTTATTAGCGAGTTGCTTCTTGAAGAAGTTTCTCTGGCACTTCATTCTAGTATTCAGAAAATCTTAGATCAAGTGAACCCCACTGTGTTTGAAGCCGAAGATCTTGTATTAAAAGGAAGAGTGTGGGAAAAACCGGTATACGCTGTTTATGAAAAATTCCTTGCAGAATCTGAATATGCCGCATGGATGTATGTTAATGGTTTTTGTTCCAATCATTTCACAGTAGATGTAAACAAATTAAAGTCATTTGATACGCTATCTGAAGTGAATGAGTTTTTAAAACTTTGTGGTTTTAAAATGAACACTTCTGGTGGTGAGATAAAGGGAAATTCTTCTCTATACCTAGAACAATCGAGCATTTTGGCAGATACCATAGATGTAGCGTTTGAAGAAAAGACAAGAAAAATTACTTCATGTTATTATGAATTTGCTTTTCGTTACGCAAAAGAAGACGGTAGTCTGTTTACCGGATTTGTAGCAAATTCTGCAGATAAAATCTTTGAGAGTACCGATATGGAATTGCAAAAAACTTCTTAAAAAAAACCATATATATATTAAAAGTAAATATCTAACGTTATATTTGGGCTATTAACAATAAACCAAATTTATTATGAAAAAAATCTTAGTAGTACTTACTTTTTTCTTTGCTGCCATTGGTGCAGTACAAGCACAAGACTTATCTAAAAATGCCATAGGTCTTCGATTAGGAAGCAATGACGATAATGGTATAGGTATTGAAGCTTCATATCAAAGAGCGGTAAGTAATGATAATCGAGTTGAGATTGATTTTGGTTGGAGAAGTGATGATGACGGAGGAATTGATGTAGACCTATACAAGCTTACCGGTTTATACCATTGGGTATTTAATATTGATGGAGGATTAAATTGGTATGTAGGACCTGGAGCATCTCTTGCTTATGTTGATACCGATATTCCTGATATCCCAGGAGTGAGCTCTGATGATAACGATTTTTTCTTCTTTATTGCAGGAACAGTAGGTATAGAATATAAGTTTGATATTCCGTTGCACGTTTCATTTGATCTAAGACCAGAAATTGGATTTGACGATGCTACAGATGACTTAGAAATGGATTGGGGATTTGGTGTTAGATACTTATTCTAAAACAACAAATAAACCATAATAATAATAAAATCGTTCCTAAGATATTGCTAATGCACTTTCGTATAAAGCAATATATTTAGGAACGATTTCATTTACATCAAATTTTTCGGCCTCTTTATACGCGTTATACTTAAACATTTCCAAAATGTGATCTTCTTCCAGGATCTTGATCGCATTTTCAGACATTTCCTTTACATCACCCACTTTACTTAAATATCCAGAAACACCGTGCTTATTAACTTCAGGTATTCCTCCTGCGTCACTTGAGATTACTGGAACTTTGTTTACCATGGCTTCTAGTGCTGCAAGTCCAAAACTTTCTCTTTCTGAAGGCAATAAGAACAGATCTGAAAAACACAAGATTTTATCTATTTCATTACTATTACCCAAGAAAATAGCTTTATCCTTTATTCCCAACTCTTTACATTTGATTTCGGCCGGTTTTCGTTCGGGTCCCTCTCCTACCATTAATAATTTTGCCGGCACCTTTTTTTGAATATTATAAAAGATATCTACAATATCGGAAATACGCTTAACAGCTCTAAAATTACTAATATGCGTAACAATACGCTCTTCAGGCGCAGCCATTACATCACGTTGACAATCTGTGAAATCTGTTTTTTGGTGACTTACATCAATAAAATTGGGCACTACCTGGATATCTTTTCTAATATCAAACAAACGCAATGTATCCTCTTTAAGACTTTGGGAAACTGAAGTAACAATATCGCTATTATTAATGCTAAAAGTAACAGCTGGTTTGTAATGAGGATGATTACCTACCAAAGTAATATCAGTACCATGTAAAGTTGTTACCATGGGCACATATATTCCTTCTTCGGCCAACATCTTTTTTGCCATATAACCAGCATATGCATGAGGTATAGCATAATGAACATGTAGAAGATCGATATTATACTTCTTTATAGTATCTACCAATTTGCTAGATAATGCTAATTCATAAGGTTGGTAATGAAAAAGAGGATATGTAGGTACATTTACTTCGTGAAAATGTATATTAGGATTGAGCAAATCAAGTCTTACAGGCTGCTTATAGGTAATAAAATGTACTTCATGATTTAACTTAGCAAGTGCAATACCTAATTCTGTTGCAACCACCCCACTTCCTCCAAATGTGGGGTAACAAACAATAGCAATTTTCATTTATTCGTTTTCTTTGCTGCACAAGGTACAAGAAAAATAGTATTGGCAATTGTTAAAGTAGTTTTAAAAAAAGCAGATCATAAGCCGGATTCTGTTCCCCAACAAGTTGGGGCCCTTATCATTTATCTAGACTATCAATTACTTAATGGTTCTAACCGCCTACCCTCCAACATTGGGCGCGCAACCCTCAAAAGTTGGTTTACATGGCGTTGCACCGTATAGAGTTTACCTGATTTCACTACAGCATTACCTGTACATTCTTTCTGTTGCACTTGTCCTCGTCTTTCGACGGACGGGTGTTACCCGCTATACTGCGCTGCGGTGTCCGGACTTTCCTCGGCCAAAAGCCGCGATAAGGTGATCTGCTGTGTGCAAAAGTATAATAATTCTACTACAAAAGTCAAGCATATGAGGTTATTTCTGACTGTTAATAACTAAAAATAAATATCCCCAACTAAAATTTATTTTTTGTCTTCAATTTTTAACTTTGTATCGATGGAACATTTTATAGTATCGGCGCGCAAGTACAGACCCCAAACCTTTAAGGATGTTGTGGGACAACAAGCTATTACCAATACGCTGCTTAATGCTATAGAAAATAACCACCTGGCCCAGGCATTACTTTTTACTGGCCCTAGAGGAGTTGGAAAAACATCCTGTGCAAGGATTTTGGCAAAAACCATAAATCAAGACGGAAACGAACACCCTGATGAAGATTTTGCATTTAATATATTCGAACTTGATGCCGCTTCAAACAACTCGGTAGATGATATTAGAAACCTTATTGACCAGGTACGCATACCTCCACAAGTAGGAAAATATAAAGTATATATTATTGACGAGGTACATATGCTATCTCAAGCGGCTTTTAATGCATTCTTAAAAACATTAGAAGAGCCTCCAAAGCATGCCATTTTTATCTTGGCCACTACCGAAAAGCATAAAATTATACCTACCATCTTATCACGATGTCAGATTTTTGATTTTAAGCGAATCACAGTAACCGATGCCAAAAATCATTTGATGCTGGTAGCCGCTCAGGAAGGTATTACAGCAGATGAAGATGCTTTACAAATTATCGCACAAAAAGCAGATGGTGCCATGCGTGATGCTTTATCGATCTTTGATCGTGTAGTAAGTTTTAGTGGTAAAAATCTTACCCGACAAGCAGTTACAGAAAATCTTAATGTTCTTGATTACGAAACTTATTTTAAGTCGACCGATTTAATTCTGGAAAACAACATACCGCAGTTATTACTTGAGTTTAATGAAATCCTATCACAGGGGTTTGACGGACATCATTACATTTCAGGTTTGGCATCTCATTTCAGGGATTTATTGGTATGTAGAAATCCTGCTACCATTAATCTTTTGGAAGTTGGTGAACAGACAAAGACTAAATATTTGGAGCAATCTCAAAAATCTCCCCACAACTTTCTAATCACAGCTATTGAACTTGCCAATGATTGCGATCTGAAATACAAAACTAGTCGAAACCAAAGATTATTAGTAGAATTATGCTTGATGCAACTTGCCTCTATCTTGGTTAAACAAGACGGAGAAAAAAAAAATGACCTACCCTACATAATTCCGCCCGAGTATTTCAAAGAAAAAGGTATCAAACCTATCAAGATCTCGACCAAAGCAAAAGAGAGAATTTCTGAAAAGCCTAATGAACCAACATCTATAGTTGAAAAACAAAAGGTTGATGAAGAAAAACCGTATGTAGAAACTGTTGAAAACAACATAACAGCACCTACAAATATTACAAATATTCAAGAGATTGTTGTACAAAAGGCTATTGTTTCTGAAGTTCCGGAAACGATAGAAAAAAAACCTATTGTAATTAACAAAGGCCGAAAAACTTCAGGCTTATCATTAAGCAGTATAAAAAAGAAAAAGGAGCATCAAGAAAAAAAGGTCGATAATGTGGTCGATCCTAAAAACCTTCCTATGGAGGATTTTACGGAATCTGAAATGCAGGGTGCTTGGATTGAATATGGTAAAATGCAAGATAAGAAAGGGGAACGAATCCTTGGATCTATGTTCGCTATGAATATCCCTGTAATGAAAGGGGAAAAGATTCATCTTGAATTACCAAATCAATCCATGAAAGTAGATCTTGAAACTGCCCTACCCGGACTGTTTCAATTTATGTACAAAAAACTAAATAATTACAGTGTAGAGTTGGTTATCACGGTCAACGAAGAGGCATCAAAAAAATATGCATTTACTCCTCAGGACAAATATGAAAAGTTAAAAGAGAAAAACCCTCTTATAGACAAACTACGAACGGATTTTGATTTGGATTTATAGCAGCAAATTAATGAAAACTCAGAAATTCCAGGCTTTTAGCTTTAAAGCAGTGGCAATTTTTATAATATCTTTGTAAAAATTGATTCTTTAGCCACATAAAAATATTAAGAAAGATGCTTGGTTTAAAACTCCCTACAGACCCGAGATGGGTTAATATCGTTGAAAAAAACATCGAAGAAATCTTAACGGATCATGCCTATTGTGAGCAGAAAGCAACTTCAACAGCTATTTCACTTATTGTTAGCTTTCCAGAGTATACAGAACTAGTACAGGAAATGACAAAACTTGTAAAAGAAGAAATTAGCCATTTCAAAATGGTTCATGACAAAATTCTTGCACGTGGTTGGGTACTTGGCAGAGACCGAAAAGATGACTATGTATTACAATTAGTAACTTTTTTTCCTAAAGGTGGAAGTAGAACGACTCAATTAGTGCATCGATTATTGTATGCCGCACTTATTGAAGCCAGAAGCTGCGAACGTTTTAAATTACTTTCTGAAGAACTGGAAGATGAAGAATTATCTAAGTTTTATCGAGATTTGATGGTAAGTGAAGCTAATCACTATACGATGTTTCTAAATTTTGCTCGTCAATACGGAGATCGCAAAGAAGTAGATCAAAAATGGCAGGATTTATTAGACTATGAAGCCGAGATTATGAAAAACTTGGGAAATAAAGAAACAATTCATGGATAAAGCAAAAAAACTCACTAATATTAGTGAGCTTTTTTTATACTCTTATTTCATTATTATTATTATTATTATTATTCGAGTTATAGTTTATACCCGAACGAAAGCTGAATATTTCTACTATTTCCTTCAAAATCTCCTGGAATATTCTCGTCATCAATAATGTTCGAAAGACCAAAACCATATCTTAAATCGGCAAAAAAGTTTTCTGTAAGGTTTACACCTAGTCCTGCTACGGCTGCAAAATCAAAAGTATTAAAATCGGCTTCTATTACCCCATCTTGCTCCCATTCCCATATTTTAAGACCTACCTGTGGACCAATGTGAATATTAAATCTATCATTAAAATTGTATTTCAAAAATATTGGCAATTGTAGGTAATCGACTCTTAATGATTCATCATCATTACCTTGTGCAGAATATTGAAATTCTGGTTGAATGTTTATTTTTTCACTTACTGGGAATTCTGCCAGGAATCCAACTACGATCCCGAATCTGCTATCCTCCAGATCATCTGTTATATCATCTGAACTAATTGAACTTAAGTTGGCACCGAGTCGTACACCATATGAAGATTCTTGAGCATTGACACAAATGCTTAAAAAAAATAAAAAGAAGGTAATACGAAGTAAAATTTTCTTCATAGTAAAATTTTTAGGTTAGTTTCTGGTATTAAATAATTTAGGGTAATTTTTATTGTAAATATACAGATTTTACAAAACTTACTTATGATTCTTAAGTTTCTCATTATATAATGACTTAATAATCCCATCTGATAACCCAATCTTTGGAACATAAATATCTTTGGCTCCACTCCATTTCATTGCTGAAAGATAAATACGAGCGGCGGGAATAATTACATCTGCTCTATCTTGATTTAGGTTAAGTTGCCATATTCTTTCTTCATAGGTTAATGAATTTAACAATTCGTAATATGAACTTAGATATAAAAAAGACAGAGGTTTGCCCGCGCTTTTTCCACTATTCTTAAAAATATTATTGATATTTCCACCAGACCCAATCAAAGAAATTCTCGAATACTCTGAAGTATGTTTTGTAATCCATTGTTCTACTTCGGTCCAGACATCACCTGAAACCAGGTTATTAAGAAGCCTTACTGTCCCAAGTTTAAAAGATCGTGAGGTTATCATATTTCCATTATGATATAATGTAAACTCGGTACTTCCTCCTCCTACATCTACATATAAATAGGTAGCATCAGTATTGATTAGATCATTAAGGTCTGTCATTGCAATAATGGCTGCTTCATCTTTACCATCAATAATATCGATCTGAATTCCAGTTTTTTCTTTAATAAGTTTTACAACTTCCTCTCCATTTTCTGCTTCACGCATTGCAGAAGTAGCACATGCTTTGTATCTAACCACCTTATGTGTCTTCATTAAGAGGTGATAAGCATGCATTGTATCTATCATTCTTGTAATGTTTTCATCAGATACTCTCTTAGTCTTAAAAACATCGGCTCCCAAACGAATAGGAACGCGAACAAGACTCGTTTTTTTGAACCGAGTAGTCTGTCCCTCTTCTTCATGGATACTACTTATCAATAATCTTACGGCATTAGAACCAATATCAATGGCTCCATATTTTTCTATAGTCAACAAAATAATTAATTTCCTAGTTTTTGTAAATAATAATCATAAGTAGCAACTTGTGATCTAACTTTTTCTTTATCGTTTCTAATGTATGCATTATCCTGGTCTTGAGAAAGTCTTCGAGCTTTTACATTATCATTCCAACTAATATCAAAAGTTTCTATTAGTTCTAACTTTATATCCTCATCATAGATAGGACAGGAGATCTCTACTCTTCTATCAAGATTACGCGTCATCCAATCTGCAGAAGAAATGTATACTTTTGGTTCTCCTCCGTTCTCAAAAATAAATAATCGGGGGTGCTCTAAAAATTTATCTACAACACTTATTGCTCTAATATTTTCACTCATTCCTTCAATACCAGGTATCAAGCAACATATACCGCGCACAATAAGGTCAATTTTTACCCCTGCTCTACTTGCATCATACAATTTATCGATCATGTCATAATCACTTAGACTATTTAATTTCAAACGTATTTTGGCGGGCAATCCTAATTTACTATTCTTTATCTCTTTGTTGATTAGCTTCACTAATGAAGATCTGGTATAGTGTGGTGAAACCAGTAAATGCTTATAGCGATTGATTTTATAATTTATTTCGAAAAATTTAAAAACTCGATTGGTTTCTTTTAAAATAGCTTCGTTTGTAGTGAACAAAGTGTAATCGGTATATATTTTGGCAGTAGATTCATTAAAGTTACCTGTGCTAATAAAACCATATCTTTTTAGCTTTCCTCTCTCTTCTCTTTCTATTACACAAGCTTTACAATGCACTTTTAATCCCGGTACTCCAAAAATCAAGTTTACCCCTTCTCGTTGCATTTGTTCGGCATATCGTATGTTGGCGGCCTCATCAAAACGAGCCTGCAATTCGATTTGAACAGTAACTTTTTTTCCATTTTTGGCAGCATTAATTAAAGAACTGGCTATGTGAGAAATAGAGGCCAGCCTATAAATTGTAATCTTAATACTTTTTACTTTGGGGTCGATTGCCGACTCTCTCAAAAATTTAACAGTATATGAAAATGTATGATAAGGAGTATATTGTAAAAAGTCCTTCTTAGCAATTTTATCAAGAAGGCTTCCTTGTAAAACGAGCCCAGGTATAGCCAGTGGTTTTATTTGTTGATATACAAGGTTTTTATTTCCCAAATCAGGAAAATTCATATAATCTCTGCGATTGTGATATCTACCGCCAGGAATAATACTATCCATATTATCAACACCCATTTTATCCATTAAAAATTCAAGGGTGTCTTTTTCTATTGTTTTGTCATACACAAATCTTACAGGCTCCCCATCTCTACGAGATTTAACACTGCTTGATATTTTTTGAATAAAACTTTTGCTTAGGTCATTATCAAAATCTAATTGTGCATCTCTTGTAATCTTAATCATATGTGCAGAAGCTCGTACATAATCAAAAATACTAAAGTTGATATGCATACAATACCTTATTAAATCATCAAGTATGATAATAAATTGTTTGCCGTCCTTTTCGGGCAATACGACAAAACGATCGGTATCTTTTGGGATTTCTATCAAAGCATATATTCTCTCTTTGGTGGTTTGTTGTAATATCTTTGAGATCCTACCTTCTTTAGGCACTTTATCTCTTAACACCAACTTTACCGCCAGGTAGGCCACACTATCTTTTAAATGCGGAAATTGATCTAAGTCATTTAATATATAAGTTACCAAAGCAGGACTTACCTTGGTAATAAAGTAATTGCGAATAAATGCATCCTGATCGGGAGTCACCTCATTTTCATCGACTATGAAAATATTATGTTCCCTAAGTCTTTTTGAAATAGTCTCAATGGTTTTAAGACTTTCTGCCTGTTGCTTTATAACAATTTTGGTTATTTTCTCTAATAAATCACTGGCAGTGGTCCCTTTAAGAACATTTTTTCCATCCTTACCAGCCAAATCTATTCTTTTTATAGTAGCATAGCGAACCTTAAAAAATTCATCGAGATTGTTAGAAAAGATTCCTATAAATCGTAATCGCTCTAATAACGGCACCGAATCATCCGCCGCCTCTTGAAGTACTCTTGCATTAAACTGCAACCAACTTAATTCTCTATTAATATATTGATTAGTAGCAATTTCTATCATTATTTTAAAAATTTAGGGAAAATTTTTAATAAGGTTTTTCCTACATCGATGTTTTTCCACTTGTTTACATCAAATTGAATTACAACAACTCCTGCTGTTGGGAGGTTATCAATCTTTTCACTTCCATATAGATTGGCTATGGCAGTAAATGCATGATTATGCCCAAAAATCATTAATGAATCTACAGAGTCATCGCAACTCTTAATAACTTCGATAACATGATTACCTCCAAAATCATAAAGTCTTGGTTCTAAATCGAATATATAATCAGAAAAATCCAAGTAGCCTACTATAATTTTTGCGGTAGCATGCGCCCTTTCCGCTGGACTACAAAGAATCCTGTCTACCGATTTCACTACTGTTTGGAGCTCTTTACCTATCAAATCCGCATCTTTTAGCCCTCGTTTATTAAGTGGCCTTTTATCGTCAGAAACATCATACTCCCACGAGGATTTCGCATGTCTGATCATATACAAAGTTTTCATGAATTGGATACTATTTTTACCGAAACGGAGTTATATAATACAAGTTTAAGCATTCGATTTCACAAATCTAAATATTAGAATACAAAAATAATTTAAAGGCGCTAAAGCAAATTATTTTTTAGTTCGAACCTAAACTAGAAAACCCATTGAAAAGCAGTACTTATAAATCTAAACATATTTGATAATTTAATGAAAATGAAGCTGATACATAAATGATTTTAATCGATAAAAAACATATTTACATCGAAAAATTATGTTTTTTCTTAAAAAATCAAATGTTAAAATCTAAATTTACACTACGGTTTTCCCTCAAATCACAATGTTTCCCCAACAACATTATGAGCACAAATTTATCATAATCAATTAGGGTTAAAAAAGACAAGAAGTGGAAAAAGAAATGATGAAAAAAAGAAATCTTACCCGATTTCAAATTATAAACCTACTTATTATATGCTTAATATATTCTTCAGTATATAGCCAAGTAGAGGTACCTCTAGAAAAAAGGACAGAGTTCACTTTTAGAGGTGATTTTAAATTTGTATCCAATACAATTCTGGGTAAAGTAAGTAATGATGATGGTTCTGGGATTTTTGATCCTAACAAGAGCTATAATGATGGTGGGTTGAATAATCAATTTCAAATGGGTTTTATCGATATAGATAATGATCCTACTACATTTAACTCAAGTAGTGCCGACCTTATTATCGATGCAGAATGTAATTCTATTAAACATGTAGGCCTATATTGGACTGCTGCTTATGCGGATGAAAATCGCCAACATGATATAACTTCTGTTAAAATTAAATACCCTGGACACAATACATATTCTACTATAACTGATGGAGAAATAATTCATGATTATTATAATGACGAAAAATCTTTATTTAAGCAATATTCGTGCTATAAAGATATTACCAAAGAAGTATTAAGCCTTAAAAATCCATTAGGAACTTATACGCTCGCTAATATCCCCGCTACAACATCAGAAGTAAATAACGATCCAAAACTTGGTAATGGACTTACTGGAGGATGGACTATGGTGGTAATTTATGAAGATGACACTAAGCCAAGAAAAAGATTTTATGTATACGACGGTTTTGTAAATATAGACTCCAGAGCAAAACCCGTAGCTTTTTCTTTTGATAACTTCCAGACCATTCCAAACGGAGCCGTGCATGGAAAAATTGGGGTAATTGCTTTTGAAGGGGATAAAGGAATAAGAGGGGATCGATTTCAGGTGATGTCCAATGAAACAAACAAATACAAAAGCTTGGCTGATGGAACGAACCCAATGAACAATTTCTTTAATGCCAATATTACTGAAAATGGCAGAAATGTTAAAACCCGTGTTCCTGCCAGTCAGAATACATTAGGTTATGATGCTGATTTATTTGAAATAAAAAATATACGAAACAGTATTATCGGAAATAATCAAACAGAAGCTAAGTTTAGATTATCTACGGATAATGACGGATATTCTGTAATGGCGGTAGCTTTTAGTGTTGATATTTATGAACCTGCAATTCATATAATAAAAAGGTCAAAATATGCCGATAACACCTATGTACACCCAGAGGATGTTCTGGCACCTAAGCAACAAATAACATACAACTTAACAGTTTACAATGACGGTAATGATGATGCAAAAAACACTGTCATCAAAGATATTCTGCCAAAGAATGTAATTTTTTCAGAAAAGTCATTGGAACTCCCTTCAAAAAAGATAAAAACAAAATTTGATGAAGAGACTAGAACTTTAAGTTTTAGTGTACCAAACAAAATGGTTAAAACCGATAGCGAACCTTTTAAGATAAGCTACAATGTAATAGTCGATACTAGTTGCGAGTCTATTGAGACTATCGATGATATCATGGTTGTAGATCAACCTGTCACAGCAGAATTTAATGGTTCATTAAATGAAACTATAAAATATTCTAAAGGATACAATCATATAAACAAGTGTGATTTACCTGATTACTATCAATTTAAACTAGCTATTGATATTAGTGAATTAAACTGCCCCAATGCTAGTAGTTTGGTAGCTATACCCAAAAAGAAATTAGACACTCGTATTGCTCAAGTTAATCCTGGTGATTTTGATAAGACTAAAAAATCGAATAATACAGAAAGTGGAGGTATAAAACCTGGTGATATTGTACAAACAAATAAATCTCCTGAAACCTCTTTAAATTCAGACATTGAGATTGGAAAAACTATAAATGACCTTATCAATCTTAATGAAATTTATTTTGATTTTGATAAATGGGATATCACCAAAAAGGCTGAAATTGAGCTAAATAGAGTGGTTAACCTAATGACGAATGAGTACCCTAACATGGTTATAAAAATCGAAACTCACTCTGATAGTCGTGGTGGTGAAATGTATAATTTGGATCTTTCTCAAAAAAGAGCCGAGTCTATATATAATTACTTAATTAGTAAAAACATATCCAAAAACCGCATCCTTTCCTATATGGGATATGGAGAAAGTAGACCTGTAAATAACTGTAAAGATGGTCAAGACTGCTCTGAAGATGAATATCAAAAAAACAGGAGGTCTAGCTTTGTGATTATGTAGCTACCTAGTTTTTAAGTTAAGAGTTAAGGAGCAAGCCTGCTAATTTGCCATTTTTCATTTTCTAACACTAAAAACCGTATTCTATCATGCAAACGGTTTGGTCTGCCTTGCCAAAACTCAAATGAATAAGGTTCGACACAGTACCCTCCCCAAAATGAAGGTTTAGGAATTTCAGTATTTTTATATTGTTTTTCTAATGAAGCTATTCGCGTTTCTAGCATTTCTCTGGAAATGATTACTTTGCTTTGATTGGAAGCCCATGCGCCAAGTTGGCTGCCTCTGGGTCTCGATTGAAAATAAGCAACACTCTTCTCTTCACTTACTTTTTTGGCAGTACCCTTGACTATTACTTGTCGCTCTAAGTTTGGCCAAAAAAATGATAAACAAACTTTATTATTCTCTGAAATAGCCTTCCCTTTTTCTGAAGTATAATTGGTATAAAAAACGAACCCATCTTCATCTACACCTTTTAGTAGCACTACTCTATTCTTGGGGAAACCGTCTAATCCAACTGTGGTTAAAGTCATAGCATTAGCTTCTTCTACTCCACCGGCATTTTCAACTTCTTTAAACCATTCTGAAAACAACACAAAAGGAGAATCTGGTAAGTTATTTTCTTCCAAAAAGCTTTTCTCGTAAGATTTTCTATAATTGGTGAGATCTCTATTCATAACGTCAAAAAATAAAGTGCAATTTACCTATTTTAAGATTGTAAAGTCATTAAAAAATAAGAGTTTTATTCGATTTAGAAATCAAAAACTTTACCATCATCGGCGATTTCTACATTATCAAAAACAGTTTTTGCTTCCTCTCGAAACAATTCAATATTATCATACCTTGTAGAATAATGCCCCAAAACCAAAGTTCCTACTTCAGCCTTTTTGGCTATTGTAGCCGCTTCTTTGGCCGAGCTATGTCCAGTGGTTTCACACAAATATTGATGGCTTTCTAAAAATGTAGACTCATGATACAATACCGTAGCCCCCTTGATTATTGATATTTTATCTTCATCATACTTGGTATCACTACAAAATGCATAGCTTTTTACAGGTTTTGGATCTTCGGTTAGTTCTTTATTCAAAATTACGGTACCATCATCTAGAGTAACATCGTTACCCTTTTTTATAGAACGATAATACGCCTTATCTATATCATAATTAAGCACTTTACTCATCAATAATTTTCGATCTCCCGGTTTTTCCTTAAACAAAAAACCATTACAGTACACTCTATGTTGTAAAGGTATAGTGGTAACCGTTACTTTTTCGTCTTCAAAAACAATCTTGGATTCTTTACTGGTAAGTTCATGAAAATGCAAAGGAAAATTGGTCCAGGAATTAGAAAGTTTAAGCTGCAATGTAATTACTTCTTTTATTCCCTTTGGGCCATATATATGGAGTGGTGTTTCTCTGGTCAACAACCTGAATGTAGATATCAAACCTACCAATCCAAAAAAGTGATCACCATGAAGGTGCGAAATAAAAATGTGTTTTATTCTTGAGAATTTCACTTTGTTTCGCCTCAATTCGACCTGGGTTCCTTCTCCGCAATCAATCAAAAAGATATGGTTATTAATTTCCAGAACCTGTGATGTTGGGTTTGTAAACGTACGGGGTGTTGCAGAATAACAACCTAAAACTGTTAATTTCAATTTTTCCTATAAGTTATATTAGTGATAAATAGTTATTCAAATCTACGTTGTTGAAGTTTTATTCTCCAAAGGTATCAAAAGTACGAAGCAATGATATATACCCTTCTACATCCAGATCTCTACGATACCCAGTAGCTCCCAATACCACTCCTTCTTTATTAAGCACCAAAATAACCGGAAAAATCATTTTCTTATTATAGCGATCTGCTAATTTTTTGTTTTTGATCTTTTGCTCTTTTGGGATTCTATTTTTTTTCCGTCTCGGAAAATCGGCTTTCAACCAAACATACTTCTGTTGGGCAAAATTGGCAAATTTATCGCTCGACAAAACATGTTTTTCTAATTTTATACATGGAGGACACCAATCGGATCCTGTAAAAAACAAAACAACTTTTTGATCTTTTTCTTTTGCCAACGTCAAGGCTTCGTCTAAGTCATACTTCCAATCCTGTGCTGCTAGGTTGTTCAAAAAAAGCACAGAAAATAACATAACAATAAATGGGGCTCGTATATTCATATACTATAAGACGTAAAAAGGTAGTGTGGATTACAGAATTTTTTTTCTAAAAATCCAAGTCTCTCTCTATTTCTTCCATCTCTACCAAATCATAGGCTTCTTGCAAGCTGGGAACGATTGTAACTTCATCAGACACTTCATCATAAGACACTTTGTTTGTTACAATTACGAAAGACCTTTTTGAGGCTTTATGAGTGTTTGAAATTCTTAAAAACTCATTAATATCATCAATAGAAATCTTTTCCAAGGAAAACAGGTTAACGATAATATTATCGTTCTTTAGTGTTTCATACCTATCTTCGATACCTTTAACAAATTCAACAATTGTTGTTTTTTCTTGTGTAATTATAGTCGTAGAACCTTCTTTATTAAAAATCATAAATTACCGTTTAATTTTTGAAGCTAAAAGATATATAATTGCCATCCTCACTGCAACTCCATTTTGAACCTGATCTAATATAATGGCTTGATTAGAATCAGCTACATCGCTCGTGATCTCAACTCCACGATTGATGGGTCCTGGGTGCATAATTACAATTTCTTTATCCAGACTATCTAATATTTTCTTATTTACCCCAAACTGTTGTGTATATTCTCTTGTAGAAGGGAAATAACTAATTTCCATTCTTTCATTCTGCACTCGCAACATATTTGCAATGTCACACCAATTTAGTGCTTTTCTAAGATCTGTTTCTACTTGAACTCCTAATTTTTCGATATATTTGGGAATTAAAGTCTTTGGACCGCAAACTTTTACTTCAGCTCCTTGTAATTTTAGGGCAAAAATATTGGACAGCGCCACTCTTGAGTGTAAAATATCTCCCACTATTACCACTTTTTTACCTCCCACTTCTCCTAATCGTTCTCGAATTGAATATGAATCCAACAAAGCTTGAGTAGGGTGTTCATGCGCTCCATCTCCTGCATTTACGATACTAGCATCAACATGCTTAGAAAGAAAAACTCCAGCTCCTGGATTAGGATGTCTCATCACCACCATGTCTACTTTCATAGAGAGAATATTGTTTACGGTATCAATAAGAGTTTCTCCTTTCTTTACTGAAGATGATGCAGCCGAAAAATTAATTACATCTGCCGAAAGTCTTTTCTCAGCCAATTCAAAAGAAAGTCTGGTTCGTGTACTATTTTCAAAGAACAGATTTGCTATTGTAATATCTCTTAGCGAGGGAACTTTTTTGATGGGTCTATTGATCACTTCTTTAAAATGATCTGCAGTTTCAAAAATTAGATTAATATCCTCTTTATTAAGGTATTTTATTCCCAATAAGTGATTTACACTTAATTCGCTCATTTTAATTTTTTAAGTTATCGTTCCTAAAATATGGTTCAAGGTTATTTACTCATCAAATATACCGCATCTTCACCTTCGTTCTCTACCCAATGAACTTTCACCTTTTCTTGGTTTATGGCATCAACTTGTCTCCCTCTGTAATTTGGTTGGATAGGCAAATGTCTGCTAAACCGCCTGTCGATTAATGTTAATAATTCAATTTCTTCTGGCCTTCCAAAAGATTGTACCGCCGTTAAAGCTGCTCGAATACTACGGCCGGTATACAACACATCATCTATAAAAACAACTCTTTTGTCTTCGACTACAAAATCAATATGTGTTTTATTGGCCTCTAAAGGTTTTTCTCCTCTTCTAAAATCGTCTCTATAAAAAGTGATATCCAAATAGCCAAGCTTTATGTCTTTGATCTGATAATCATTCACCAAAATCTGCTTGATCCTATCGGCTACAAACGTACCTCTAGGCTGGACACCTATAAGCACTGTATCCTTAAAATGCGTATGATTTTCTATTAATTGACAAGCCAAACGGTGCAGAATAATATCTATCTCCTTTGCACTAAGTAGTAATTTTTGACTCATAATCTCCAAATGGATATTTGGTATACAAAAGTAATGAAAAATTAGAATTTATATATGAGTAGACCTATAAGTTTTGAGAATTATAAACATAAAAAAAGACCATTCAAAATGAATGGTCTTTTATTTATTGTAAAAAAGTACAAGAATTACTTCCCGCCTTTTTCCATTTTAGCTTTAAGATCTGCTAATGCATCGATATCACCAAGCGTAGTTTTTTCTGCTGAACTTGCAGCAGCCTTCTTAGCCGCTTGTTTTACGATTTTAGCTTCTTCTTCTCTAAATAAAGCAGTGTGAGATGCTACCACTCGTTTGAATTCTTTACTGAATTCAATGATTTGGAATTCTGCTTCTTCACCTTTCTTTATTTTGCTTCCATCTTCTTTCTCTAAGTGACGAGATGGCACAAATGCAACGATATCCTCGTTAAATTCGATAGTAGCTCCTTTGTCAACAATATCTGCAATTTTTGCAGTATGCTTAGTTCCTACACCAAATTCAGTTTCATATTTGTCCCAAGGATTATCTTCTGTTTGCTTGTGGCCAAGACTTAATTTACGTCCTTCAACATCTAATTCAAGAACGATTACATCAAGAGTCTCACCGACATTAGTAAAGTCTGATGGGTGCTTGATTTTCTTAGTCCAAGAAAGGTCTGAAATATAAATAAGACCATCGATTCCTTCTTCAAGCTCTACGAAAACTCCAAAGTTTGTGAAGTTACGCACAATACCAGAGTGCTTAGAACCTACAGGGTACTTAGAAGTGATATCTGTCCATGGATCTGGAGTTAATTGCTTAATACCAAGTGACATTTTGCGCTCTTCTCTATCCAAGGTAAGAATTACAGCTTCTACTTCATCTCCAACTTTTACAAAATCCTGAGCAGAACGTAAGTGTGTTGACCAAGACATTTCAGAAACGTGAATTAATCCTTCTACACCTTCTTCAACTTCGATAAACGCACCATAATCTGCAATTACAACAACTTTACCTTTTACTTTATCACCAACTTTAAGTTCTTTGTCAAGAGCTTCCCATGGGTGAGGTTTCAATTGCTTAAGACCTAACTGGATACGTGTCTTAGCCTCATCGAAGTCTAAGATTACAACGTTCAATTTCTGATCAAGTTCAACGATCTCATTTGGATGGTTAATTCTTGACCAAGAAAGGTCTGTAATATGGATAAGTCCGTCAACTCCTCCAAGATCAACGAATACACCGTAAGAAGTAACATTCTTAACAGTACCTTCTAATACTTGACCTTTTTCTAATTGACCAATAATTTCTTTTTTCTGCTCTTCGATATCTGCTTCGATAAGCGCTTTGTGAGAAACTACAACGTTTTTAAATTCGTGATTAATTTTTACCACTTTAAATTCCATTGTTTTTCCTACATATGCATCATAATCACGGATTGGCTTCACATCTATTTGAGAACCTGGTAAGAAAGCTTCAATACCAAATACATCAACGATCATACCTCCTTTGGTTCTGCATTTTACAAAACCATTTACGATTTCACCAGAATCATGTGCTGCATTTACTCTATCCCATGCTTTGATTACACGAGCTTTACGGTGAGATAAGATTAACTGACCAGTAGCGTCTTCTCGAACATCAATTAAAACTTCTACTTTGTCACCAACCTTAAGATCTGGGTTATAACGGAATTCGTTTAATGAGATAACCCCTTCACTTTTTGCATTAATGTCGATAATAGCATCACGATCAGTAATATTGATTACTGTTCCCATTACTACCTCATCATTAAGAGTATCTACGAAGTTTTCAGCAACTAACTTTTCAAACTCTTCAAGTTTAGAGTCTTCGATAGGATCAATTCCTTCTTCGTAATTGTGCCAGTTAAAATCTTTTAAAAATTGCTCAGGATTAGCCTGTTGTGGAGATGCTTCCTGAACATCTGTGTTTTTTGTTTCTTCAGACATTGAAGATAAAATTTGTATCCTGTATATTATTGAGAATCAAAGCAAAAATTATACAGAAGCGTTAAAATTAAAATATACTTTTATCCTTTTTAGATTCTCTTACTCGCTAAAAAGGAGTGCAAAAGTACAATTTAATTTATTAGAAAACAAAAGTTTACGTAGTATTAAAACTTTATAATTTCAAACTCACTTCTCCTATTGGTTTGGTGCTCTTCTTCGGTACATACCTTATCACCGCAATTGATAAGAGGTTGTGATTCCCCGAATCCTACAAACTGCATTCTACGTGCATTTACATAACCAATCAAAGCCAGGTAATTACGAGTAGATTCTGCTCTTCTTTCAGATAATACCTGGTTATATGAATCGGTTCCTCTACTGTCTGTATGCGAGCTTATTTTGATATAAACCGTTTTATACTTTTCTAACTTAACAGCCAATTCGTCCAACACTTTTTTAGAATCGGCACGTATGTTCCACTTATCATAATCAAAATATATAGGTGGCATTTCAAAATAAAGTTTTCCGTTTTTTTCTATTACCGGCGGCCCATCTTTATCAGCAATAAGAATTTCCCTCAGTTTGGTTTTGGTAATTTCTTCTTCCTTCTTCTTATTTGTTTCGGTATAAATGTTTGTAATGTTAGTCTCGTCGGTTACATTACTACTATCTGTTACTCTATTCGTTTCACTATCATTAGAGTCATTTGTAACAACATCTTGTTCTTTCCTTTTTTCTCGATCTAAATAGATCACATATACTGCCTGGTCTTTTTCTTTTACGGCAATTGGTTTTGTTTTGGTTTTGTAACCCTCTGCAGCTGCTTTAAAATTATATTTACCAGGAAATAATTTAATATCAAATCCTGCTATTGAATCTAACTGACTTTCATAGACAACGTTATTGTCATTGTTGTACAAAACAACATCTGAATTAACTATATAACTATCACTAGCAAAATCTCTTACTTCGAATCTTGTTATATATTCTCTTGGGAAAATCTCTCCAATTTGAGAAAACGAATAGATATCATCGCCAACATTTTTACGATTAGAGGCAAAGAATCCATCTGTTTTATTATAATATGAAAACGAAAAATCATCAAAACTTGAATTTATAGGCGCTCCTAGATTTATGGGACGTGTAAACTCTCCTCTTCTTAATTCTGACACAAAAACATCCAACATTCCTAATCCCAAATGGCCATTTGATGAAAAAAACAAGTGTCCCTCTTCTGAAATATATGGAAATTGCTCTCTGTTTTTTGTGTTTATCGTTGCTCCCAGGTTAATCGGTTTCCCATAAGTACCATCGAGGTTTACATCAACATAATAAATATCAAAATCACCATATCCTCCTGGCATATTCGAGGCAAAATAGAGTTTAGCTCCATCACTTGACAGCGATGGGTGTTCGATAGAATAGTTTATATTATTAAACTCTAGTTTTTTTGGCTCGGTCCAAACTCCATCTACTTTGGTTGCCTTATATAGATGTATTGCGTTGTTTTTGATACTGTCAAATTTCTTTTTACCCTTTTCGGAATTACTTTTTGACAGATATATAGTGTTTCCATCTTGGGTAAAACAGAAATTACCTTCATGAAGTTTAGAGTTTATTTCTTTAGAAATGATTTCAATATCCGAAACCGGATTATTGTTTCTATCGACTGTAATTTTATAAATATCCAAAAAAGGACGATGTGTCCATTTGTAATCCTTATCTAATGGGCTATGAGGACTTCTATCTGTAGTAAAATAAACTACACTATCTCTTTTTATGGCCCCAAACTCTGAAGCATCAGAGTTAAATTCTACTTTGGCTATAGTATAATCATCATCTTTTAATTTAAAATCTTCAATAATCTCTATAGCTTCTACCTTACTAAAATCTTCTTCAGAGTCATTTAAAGAATACAGTGTCAAAAATTCTATAGACTTTTCGTATTCTCCCAAAGCAGAAAGCACTTGATACATCATAAAATTATAGCGATTATCATATGATTTATCTCGATTATAAAATTTACCCGATGTTAAATACTTAAGATATCTATATGCCTTTCTAAATTGAAATGTATTGTAGTATGAAGTAGTTATATTCTCTAAGATTTCTTTTGAATACCCTTCTCTATTTAAATCTTCTTCATATTGCAATGCTGCATTTATATAATCTCCTTGTTCAAAAAAACGAGCTGCTCTACTTTTCTTTTGAGAAAAGGCCATCTGTGTTACTAACAGTAATACCAGTATTAATTTTGTTTTTACCATTTAGAAAAATCTTGGAGAAGTATGTTTATTACCAAATTTTAAAAGATCAAAGTTGTACAACAATACAATTTCATGACTTCCATTGTTATACCCGCTAAGGTCACTCACACTAAAATCATAAGAGTACCCCACTTTAAGGCTTTGCGTGATACTAAACCCCGCCAGAGCTATAAAAGAGTCTGTATATCTATAAGACACTCCTAACTCGAATTTATCGTAAATAAGTGAATTAAGAGAAACATCAAAAGTTAATGGAGAATCAATCACTTGTTTAAGAGCCACCGACGGTTTTAATCGTACCTCATCGATAAAATCAAAGACATATCCAGCAATACCATATAAATGTGTTTTGGCTTCAGAAACACCAATACCATCAAGATCTACATCACTTGGCAATAGATTAGGTGAAGAAACACCCGCATAAAAATTGCTTGTAAACAAATATACACCAGCACCAATATTTAATTGTGTTGTCGCGGTATTATCAGAAAATGCTGGATCATTGGCCACATTTGATCCAGAAGGGTCAATTTTAAAACTATTGATACCCGCTTTTAAACCATAAGATAACCTTGCACGATCTGAAATTCTTGTAACATATGCAAAGTCTATATTAAAGTAATCATTGTTTACAGGAATGGCGTCTCCTATTCTATCATTTATATAGTTAACACTGAGTTCTATATTTTCACTTACCGGAATATTACCAAAAACATTAGCTGTTCTTGGACCTCCTTCTATCCCGGTCCACTGCTGTCTATACAAAAGCCCCGTAGAAATTAACCCTCTTTGACCTGTGGCATATGCAGGGTTAACCGTGCTCATGTTATACATATATTGAGAATATTGTGGTTCCTGCTGTGCAAATGTTACCGAGCAGAAAACTATGGTAATTATAAAGATTAAATTTAACTTCATGGTTTATCTGCTTAAGTAAAAACTACCTTGTATTGGTAAATTATTTTCAAAATTTGGTGTGAAGATGTAATAATAAGTTCCCGAAGGGAGGTCATCTCCTAATCGTACCGATGTATTGCTTTCTCCTCTAAACTCTTCGGTATTCACATTACCTTCATATACAGGGCTACCATATCGATTGTAAATTTTTAATTCAAAATCAGGAAAGGCATCAGGAATATTATACACCCCTTCTATAAACAAATCAAATGTATCGTTTTGATTATCTCCATTTGGTGAAATACCATCCTGAAAATCCAGGGTACATATTTGTCCTGCTGAGGATCTTTCTCCTGTATTAAGAATGTTTATCGAAACTTGCACTCGTTCTGACTCGCAGCCATCTGCATCTACAGTAGCGATATAAAACACTTGATTATCTTGAAGTAGTGGATTGTCTACAATTGAAGTTTCGCTTTCCAAAGTGTTGTACCAATTATAGTTTAACACATCAACTTCTATATCCTCTAATCTGGCTGCATCGAGAATACAAAACTCTTGATCAGGAACATTGGGTTCTGGTAAATCTATAATCTGAATCGATACAGTAAGAGAGGATTCATCGCAGGGTGCCGCATTTGCCAAAACATATCTGAAATTATAAATTTCGTTTGTTAATGTTTCAAACTCCAGAACACCTTCTGCAGATAGCGCACCTGTATTATCGGTATCCTCAAAAACTCCTGTGCGAGGAGTGTCTCTGTTCAAAAGCGAAAACAAATTCACCCTACCATCTTGTTTACAATATGTTTCATTGATATTTTCACCTGTTTCTACGGGATCAACCAAAATAATAGTAACAACGGCTTGGTTGGCAGTAAGACAACCCTCATTCCCAGGAACATTATACACATATTCCCCGGGTCCTAAAATAGGAAGCGTATCATCATCGGGATTGAACTCCCCTACATTATCAGTTGTAACATATCCAAAAGGACCAAACCACGTTCCGGTATCATCTGGGTTTCCTCCCAACGCTTCAAACAACGTGACCCTAAGATCATCGGTACATACAGAAACTGTGGCATCTTCTCCGGCATTAGGCTCGCGGAATACTGTAAACTCTAACACCGCAATATCAGGACAACCAGATGCATTAGAAGTCGTATGTGTAAATTGAAAGTCTTGTGAACTACCCGCAATGTTAGAGATGTCGAGATTATCACCAACTACTACATTTCCATTATTATTATCTGTCCAAACCCCTTCAACAATAGTATTTCCATTACTATTTAATAAACCTCGAAGACTTATTTGCCCATCTCCTTCGGTTTCACAAAGGTTAATTCCCGAAGTATTTTCTCCTGCATAATCAAACTCTAAAACATCTATGGTTACTATAGTAGAAACTAATGAACAAGGATTAAAAGATCGAATACTGGGACTACAAATATCTCCACCGTAGATAACCTCATCTCCAAATGCAGTGCACAATGTATTAGGAACTACAGTATATCTAAATTGATATCTACCTGGTATTGCACTACCTATATCAATTGTACCTTTATGTTTTTCAGAAGGGGATCCATTGTCTAAATTCTCTTGCAAGTTTAAATCTGTTCCACCAGCCGGACCACTTTCAAAAGTCCAAAAAACAAAATCCTCATCCTCAAGCCCATCACGGTATTCAAAACCTGGCTGAAACTCAATTAAAGAAAATAAATCTAACTCTTGCCTTGAATCTGTTGCTGGACAAATTTCTTCAGGCGAATCAGGTTGTGTAAATTGTCTTAACTCCTCAAAAATTCTAAATACAATTGTTGCCTGAGAATCGGGACAAATAGGAGATCTACTGGTAACAGTATACGTATATGAAAAAGACACACACCCGAATCCACGAAAGTACGATGGAGATGCCAAAAATGCATCATACACATCCTTAAGGTTTATTTCAGAATCTGAAGCACTAGTAATCTGGTCATTATCAACAGTCCATTCACCATCGGAATCTTCTTGTAAAAGGTATTCATCATCCCTAAGATTAATTGTTCTGTCCCAAGTGTCAATATCACTTTCACAAATATTATACTCTGATGGAAATCCTGCAAAAACAGGCCTTACCAATGTAATTTTAACATCTACAGACTCTGTTGCACATGTTCCTACTCCTCCAACTGTATAGGTAAATGTAAAATCTTCACTATCTATAGGGAAACCTCCGTTATTTTCAATTGTTGCTCCAAAAATAGAACCTTCTAATATATAATCGGTCATTGGCAGGCTTCCTGTATACTGCCAAACTCCGTTAAGATGAGGCAATGCTTCCCCCTCTCTAGATTCTAATGTATCAAACAAATCAATGTCTACCTCAATTCCATCGGCACACTCATCGTTTTCATCACAAACCGGAAAAAAACCAGTTGTGGCTGGTACTCCTGCATAAGGACCTAAAACGAGATTAACAAAAGCTCTTCGGGTTGTACAAGAACTATTTCTTAGTTCAAAAAGATATTGATTAGAAGCATTTCTTAGCTTCCACAATCGCAAATTACCAGAAGTAGGATCCAAAGCAAAAGATGCAGGTTCGGTTCCTACCGACTCCCACTCATCTCCTACCTGTGCTACTATACCTGATTCTGCATAAAGATTTATTATTCCATCTGGATTGGTATCACTATCAAAATCTACATTTTCCATGTCGCATTGCTCAACAACAAATGTTCCCAAATCACATTGAGCATGCGAGTTAAAAAAAGAAAAGAGAATAATAAGTGAAATAGCTAGTTCATTCCCCAAAATCCCTAGCCGATTAAGCCTTATTTTCAAAATTTATTGGTTTTAGAATAGCGAAAATATAAAATTCATTTAAAACCACACCTACTTTCCACTAAAGATTTAGTTGAAAAGTCAATGTTTTTTTAAGATCTTGATTTTAAAACCTCTACAATGTTGTTAAGTGTATACCCTTTTGCTTGTAGTAGTATTAAATAATGAAATAATAGATCTGCGCTTTCATTTAGAAATAACTCTTCATTATCATCTTTTGCTTCTATTACAACTTCTACTGCTTCTTCTCCCACTTTTTGGGCTACTTTGTTAATTCCCTTTCGAAATAAGGATGCAACATACGATTTTTCGTCATTTTGGTTCTCTTTACGATTTTTGATAACATTTTCTAATTCTGATAAAAAACCGAAAGACTGTTCATTTTTCTCATTCCAACAAGTATCGGATCCTGTATGACAAGTAGGACCCACGGGATTTACCGAAATCAAAAGCGTATCTTTATCGCAATCATTTTTGATATCCACTAGATTCAGAAAGTTACCACTTTCCTCTCCCTTTGTCCATAATCTTTGCTTGGACCGACTGTAAAAAGTAACGTTTTTGGTCTGTAGGGTTTTATCATATGCTTCTTGATTCATGTATCCAAGCATTAGAACATTTTTTGTATTGGCATCCTGAACAATTGCAGGGACAAGGCCATCTCCATTTTTATTGAAGTCTATTTTCATTTTTATCCTTATCTATAATCGTACCGGAATATTATTATTCCTTAACTCTTTTTTTAAATCATTAATTTCTATTTCTTTAAAATGAAAAACACTTGCAGCCAATGCCGCATCTGCTTTTCCATCTTTGAACGTATCTACAAAATGCTTTACATCTCCGGCACCACCTGAAGCGATAATAGGAATATTAAGTTCTTTTGACAATCTGGCCAACGCTTTATTCGCAAAACCATCCTTGGTACCATCATGATCCATAGAAGTAAAAAGAATTTCTCCTGCTCCACGCTCTTCTACTTCTTTTGCCCATTCGAATAAATTAAGTTCGGTAGGCACTTTACCACCTACTAAATGTACTTTCCACTCCCCGTCTATTTGTTTTGCATCAATAGCAACGGTAATGCATTGACTTCCAAATTTTGCGGCCAAATCGTTTATTAATTGCGGATTCTTTACGGCAGATGAATTTACTGAAACTTTATCTGCGCCATTTTGCAAAAGTATATCAACATCCTCTACAGAAGAGATACCACCTCCAACTGTGAAAGGTATATTTACTTTTTCGGCCACTCGAAGTACAAGATTTGCTAGTGTTTTTCGTCTTTCTTCAGTAGCCGAAATATCCAAAAAAACCAATTCATCTGCTCCGGCTTTGGAGTAGATATCGGCCAGCTCTACCGGATCACCAGCATCTCTTAAATCAACGAAATTTACTCCTTTTACTGTGCGTCCATTCTTGATATCCAGGCAGGGCACTATTCTTTTTGTTAACATTACTTGTTTTCGTTTTTAATGTTTAAATCGATTCCATCATAGAATCCTAAACTTTTCTTATCCTTTAATTGTTTTGTCCAAAATGCAATTTGTCCCGTGTGATATGAATAATGTTCTGTTATGTGAATTGCTATTCCTATACCCGAAAATCTAAATCCTTGCACCTCTCTCTTTCGCATTAACTCTTCAACAGAAATCTTTTTGATTATTTTCTTGGCTTTTTCCACAGTGAGCTTTAGTTTATTCAAGAGTTCGGTTTTACTTAATGCATCGTCTACAGCGAATTCTTCATCACGTTTTCGTTTATCTTCATTTTCTCCCAAAGATGAAATAGCATATTGTGTTATATTACCACAAAGATGTACGATTAGATTTCCTACACTATTCGAACTTTGATTAGGTCTTTTCCAAATATCATTTTCTAAAAGTTGATCCAAACTTAGCGTTACCATCCTGGTACTTTCATCAAGCCGATAAATAATTTGTTCCTTAAACTCGTTAGCTATTTCTTCTGTCATTATTTATAAGATTTTAAGTATATAGTTTTCTAGCTGTTTTAAACTAATTCTATTTTCATAAATAGCTTTTCCGATTATTGTTCCTTCACAGCCTAATTCTTCCAGCTTCGGTAATTCATCAAAAGTAGATATCCCTCCCGATGCTATCAATTTTAAGTCTGTTGTTTCAGATAAAACTCTTCGGTATAAATCAAAAGATGGCCCTTGTAGCATCCCATCCTTACTAATATCTGTACAAATCACATAAGAAATACCTTTTCTCTGATAGTCCTGTATAAACGGAATCAGTTCTTTGTCACTTTCTTCTTGCCAACCACTTACTGCAATTTTCTCATTATTTGCATCTGCTCCAAGAATTATTTTGTCTGAACCATACTTTTGTATCCATGAAATAAAAGTTTCTGGATCTTTTACTGCAATACTTCCTCCGGTAATCTGATTGGCCCCACTTTCAAAAGCAATTCGCAAATCTTCATCGCTTTTTAGTCCTCCTCCAAAATCAATTTTTAGATTAGTTTGTGAAGCTATTTGTTCTAAAATCTTGTGGTTCACAATATGCTTAGACTTTGCCCCATCCAGGTCCACCAAGTGTAGATATTGAATTCCGTGATCTTCAAATTCTTTAGCCACTTCTAGCGGATTTTCATTATATATTTTTTTTGTATCGTAATCCCCTTTGGACAAACGAACACATTTCCCTTCTATGACATCTATGGCTGGTATTATTCTCATGCTTAGTTGATAGTTATTAGTTGTTAGTTGGTAGATTCAAAAAGTTACTTAGTATTTTTTCTCCCACGTCTGATGACTTCTCGGGGTGAAACTGAGTTCCGTAAAAGTTATCCTTATGTAATGCTGTACTATAGGTTACGCCGTAACTAGATTGCGCTACAGTTTCTCTTGTTACGGTCGCATAATAACTATGCACCAAATAGATATATTCTTTTTCATTGACACCGTTAAACAATTGTGATTTCAACGATTCTATTTGATTCCAACCTATTTGAGGAACTTTTACGCCATGATTAAAGCGTACCACTTCTACATCAAAAATACCTAGACCTGTAGTGTTGCCTTCTTCTGTATAATTGCACATGAGTTGCATTCCCAAACAAATTCCTAAAACAGGTTGTTTTAACTTTGGAACCAAGGTATCCAATCCCGATTCTTTAAGTTTTTTCATTGCACTACTCGCCTCTCCTACTCCTGGAAATATTACTTTATCGGCAGTTATGATTTCTTCTGGATCATTACTTAAAATTGCTTCATACCCCAAACGTTGTATAGCAAACTTGATGGATTGAATATTTCCGGCTCCGTAATTGATAATGACTATTTTCACTTTGATTTCAGATTTACGATTTCAGAATTACAAAGTAATTATTCGTAATTCATTCTTCTAAATTCATAATTAGTTAAAGCATTCCTTTTGTACTTGGTAAAATCATTTTCTCGGGATCGCGTTTTACTGCTACTTTGATTGCTTTTGCAAATGCTTTGAAGATCGCTTCAATCTTATGATGTTCATTGGTTCCTTCGGCTTTAATATTCAGGTTTGCTTTGGCTCCATCTGTAAATGATTTAAAGAAATGAAAAAACATTTCAGTAGGCATTTTCCCAATCATCTCTCTATTAAACTCTGCTTCCCAAACCAGCCAATTTCTTCCTCCAAAATCAATTGCCACCTGTGCCAGGCAATCATCCATAGGAAGGCAAAAGCCATATCGTTCTATTCCCAATTTGTTATCCAGGGCTTTTGCAAACACCTCTCCTAGAGCTATGGCAGTGTCCTCTATAGTATGATGTTCATCAACCTCTAAATCACCTTTTACCTCGATATCAAGATCCATCTGTCCATGGCGAGCAATTTGATCTAACATATGATCAAAAAATTCCAATCCGGTACTAATATTACTTTTACCTGTACCGTCTAGATTTAATTTGATATAAATATTAGTTTCATTTGTTTTTCTTGAAATTTCGGCAACGCGATCCTTTAGTTTTAAAAACTCGTATATTTTTTGCCAATCATTACTCTCTAAAGCAATATGACCGTTTAACTCTTCTGTTTTGATCGTAATTTCGCCCGTACCCAGATTTGTATTATCGTTAATAAAAATCCCTTGGGATCCAAGATTTTTGGCAAGTTCCATATCAGTCAAACGATCTCCGATTACGAATGAATTTTCGAGATCATATTCATCAGAAAAATATTCGGTTAATAATCCTGTACCTGGTTTTCGGGTATTAGCATTTTCATGTGGAAATGTTCTGTCCAAAAACACTTTATCAAAAACAACTCCTTCGTTCTCAAAAGATTTTATTATAAAATTATGAACTGGCCAAAAGGTATCTTCGGGAAAAGAATCCGTACCCAACCCGTCCTGGTTGGTAATCATTACTAATTCGTAATCCAATTCTTGGGCTATTTTTCCTAAATATGTAAATGCTTTAGGATAAAATATCATTTTTTCGAATGCATCTATCTGTTCGTCTACTGTTTCTTTTATGATCGTTCCATCTCGATCTATAAATAATACTTTCTTTTTCATTATTCTGTCATTCCAGCGAAGGCTGAAATCTTATTAAATTAAACTTTTTTTTTTGGGTTCCGGATCAAGTCCGGAATGACAATTATAATCGTATTAAAACTTCTATTAACTTTTTATTCTCGGCTTCTGTACCTACCGTAAACCTAAGTGTATTTTTACATAAAGGTTGTGTTGTACGATTGCGAATTACGATACCCATATCTAATAATTGTGTATATCGTTTATTTGCATCATCTACCTTTGCCAAAATAAAATTAGCATCACTTTTATAGACCTCTTCTACAAAAGGGATTTCCTTTAAAACAGTGTTAAGGTTTTCTCGCTCTGTTAGGATTTTAGAAATTTCTAATTTTACCTGGTCCTGATTAAGAACACGCTCTAGCGCCTTTAACTGTGTAAGCTCATTAACATTGTAAGGAGGTTTGATTTTGTTTAAAATATTAATTACATCTTCTGAAGCATAACAAATACCTAAACGTATTCCTGCAAGACCATAGGCTTTGGATAAAGTTTGCGTAACCAGAAGATTGGGGTAATCATTGATTTTCTTCAACCAGCTTTCCTTTTCAGAAAAATCAATATAAGCTTCGTCGATTACTACCAAACCATTAAAACTTTCAAGAATTTGTACTATACTACTTTCTGAAAAGGAATTACCCGTTGGATTATTAGGAGAACAAAGAAAAATGGTTTTCGTATTTGGATTTACGGCATCAAGAATTTGTTCAACATCAGGTTGAAAATCCTCCAAAAGAAGCACTTCTTTTTCTTCAATATTATTGATGTTGGCCAACACTTTGTACATCCCATACGTTGGTGGCAGCGTAATAATATTATCAATTTTAGGTTCACAAAAAGCTCTAAAGATTAGGTCCAGCACTTCGTCGCTACCATTTCCCAACAAGATATTTTTTGTTGAAATTTCTTTTTGCTCTGCCAAAATCTGTTTAAGACTTCTTTGCTGCGGATCGGGATACCTATTCACTCCATTTTCGAATGGATTTTCATTGGCATCCAGAAAAATCATTTTTGTCCCATCGCTTACATACTCATCTCTTGCAGAGGAGTATGGTTTTAGGTCTAACACATTATCCCTAACCAATTGTCTTATATCGAACTGTGTATTATTCATCCTTTAAACTTTCTAATCGTAATGTTACTGCATTTTTATGAGCCTGTAGTCCTTCGGCTTCAGCCATAAGTTCGATAGCATTACCTATACTTTTGATTCCTTTTTTAGATATTTTTTGAAATGTCATTGATTTCATAAAGCTATCCAGGTTTACTCCACTATATTGCTTGGCATATCCATTTGTAGGTAATGTATGATTTGTACCCGATGCATAATCACCGGCACTTTCAGGTGTATAATTTCCTATAAAAACAGATCCTGCGTTTACTATATTTTCTACATAATACTCTTCATTTTTTATACAAACAATGAAATGTTCTGGTCCGTATTCATTAATAATATCTAAAGCTTCTTGATCATTTTCGACATAGATAAGCTTTGAATTTTTTATGGCAGCTTCTGCAATTTCTTTTCTTGGCAAGTCCAAAAGTTGTTGTTCAACTTCTTGCTCTACTTTTTCAATTATTCCCTTTGAAGTAGTAATCAAAATAACCTGACTATCTTTACCATGTTCTGCCTGACTCAACAGATCTGAAGCTACAAAACCAGGATTAGCGGTATCATCTGCAACCACTAACAATTCACTGGGACCAGCAGGCATATCAATTGCTACACCAAACTTGGTTGCCAATTGTTTTGCTACAGTGACGAATTGATTTCCCGGACCAAATATTTTATAAACCTGAGGAATACTTTCGGTACCAAAAGTCATGGCGGCAATTGCCTGGATACCACCAACTTTACAAATCTTGGTTACACCACAAAGGTCTGCTGTATATAGAATAGCCGGGTTTATTTTGCCCTCTTTATTAGGTGGTGAGCATAATACAACTTCTTTACAACCAGCTAAATTTGCAGGTATTGCCAACATTAAAATTGAAGAAAACAAAGGTGCCGTACCACCAGGTATATAAAGTCCTACCTTTTGAATAGGTCTTTTCTCCTGCCAACATGAAACTCCATCTACAGTTTCAATAGAAACTTTTTCTGTTTTTTGTGCTGCATGAAATTTTTCAATATTTGACTTGGCTACTTTGATAGCATTCTTAAGCTCATTGCTCACCAATAGCTTTGCTTCTTCAATTTCTGAGGAAGAGACCATAACCTCTTTCAGTTCAACTTGATCAAATCTTTGTGTATATCTGCTGATTGCCTTATCACCTTCTAATTTTACTTCATCAAAAACGGTAAGCACCGTAGCCTCTATATCTTCAACAGTCTTCGTGGGTCGTTCTAGCAATTTTGACCAGTCTTTTCTATTTGGATTGTATATTTTGTTCATATTTTCTTTTGATAGTGATAAGCAATAAGTTCATAACCTTGATTCTCCCAAAACTTCTGTCCCTTCTTATTATTTATATAACAGTTCAATTCTGAAGCTTTACAACCTTTTGATTTTGCATATTCGAAAATCCAATTCATCAAAAGTTTTCCTACTCCCTTTCCCTGATATTCTGGAAGAATAAAAACGTTATCGGGTTCTATATGCTTTCCTATATAATATTTGGTTAAAAACCACATTCCTGAAATCCCAATTAGTTTATCTTGATCATAAACACCAACGCATTCATACTTTTCCGAGATCATCTCTATTAATCGCTCATGTAAAGTTTTAATAGATCTCTTGGGGCTTAACAACTTTAGAAATGGCAAGATAATCTCTAATTTTTCTTTAGGTATTAATTGAATCGAATACATAACAAAAATTTAAAGTACCATTTTCTCAATTGGACACACCAAGATACCTTCTGCTCCTTCGGCTTTCAATTCATCCAAAATCTCCCAGAATTTATTCTTTTCCACAACAGTATGAATAGAACTCCATCCCTTTTCTGCCAGTGGTAATACAGTTGGGCTTCGCATTCCTGGTAAGATTTTAACGATATCTTCTATTTTATTGTTGGGAGCATTAAGTAAAACATATTTAGAGTTACGCGCCTTTAAAACTGCTTGAATTCTAAACTGTAGTTTTTCTAAAAGCCTCTTATTTTCATCTGATATTTTTGGAGAAACCGCCAATACTGCTTCTGAAGTAAGCATTACTTCAACTTCCTTAAGGTTATTTTTAAACAATGTACTACCACTAGAGACTATATCGCAAATTGCATCTGCCAATCCAATATTCGGCGCTATTTCTACGGATCCTGATATTTGGTGTAACTCCGCCTTAACCCCTTTTTTACCCAAATATTCATTAACCGTATTTGGGTAAGATGTCGCTATTTTTTTACCGTCGAGATCTTCTATAGAATTATATTGAAAATCTTTTGGTACCGCCAGAGAAACTTTACATTTAGAAAAGTTAAGACGCTCGGCAATAGAGATGTCTTTCCCTTTTTCGATAAGAACATTTTCTCCAATAATTGCGATATCTACCACTCCATCCCTTAAATACTGTGGAATATCACCATTTCGTAAAAACATAACTTCCATAGGAAAGTTGCGAGTTTGCGCCTTTAGCTGGTCTTTCCCGTTATCAATAGAAATACCACAATCTTTCAAAATCTTGACCGAATCTTCATTAAGTCGGCCACTTTTTTGGATAGCAATTTTAATTTTTGACATGTTGTTTTCGTTGTTGTGTTTGATTGGTTAACGAGCCATTTTGAAACAAAAAACCCGTTTGAACTTCTCAAACGGGTTATCATTTATAGTTGTATTATACACATACCATACCTACCACGCCTGAGCGAAAATGTAAGAATGGTGATGATGTATAAGTAAATTTCTCATTGTCGTTTTAAATACTTTGCGAATTTATAAAAATTATTTTTTTCAAAAAGCATTTCAACTTACTTTTTTGCAATTAATCTTTTTTCTTAAATAAATTTTATGAATTTGGAGTTCTTAATAGCTTGATTATAAATGATTTTCATAACTTTAAGTAACTAACACTAATCAATACTATATGAAAAACTTCATCTCACTACTTATTTTTTTACTGTTTGCATGGTTAGGAATATGGTGGTATTATTCCTGCGATTGGTGTGCAAAAAGCACCGATAAAGATCCAACTATTGTTGAAGAAGAGAAAGATTCTAATACAGAAGCTCTGTCAAAAAAAGCCTATGAAGATAGCATTGTCAGTATTCGTGAAAACATTGTTGGCTTATTCGTAAAAGACAAAAATGATCAAGAGTTATTCTCTTATTCAGATAATCTTCAAATCAACAACTCTAATGGTGATGTTCTAATACCAAGCTCATTAATAGGCTTTGAAAATCAAATTGTTGACTACCTTGGCAAAAATCAAGATCAAGAACTAGTTATTCAAGGTTATGAAAATTATTCTGAACGACAGGACAAATCAGAATACGGTTTATCTAGGGCGAACTTTATTAAAGACATCCTTGTTAAAGCAGGAATTAATCCCAATCGCATAGTGACAGAACCCAAACTTATTGATTATAGTTATAAAGAAAATGGAATTTACGAAGGGGGTATATTGCTAAATTTCAACACTTTAGACACTTCCCGGATTGCCGAAATAGAAAAAAGCGTTGCCTATAGAACTCTTTATTCAAATTTTGCGCAAAAAACATTCAAACCAGATCCTCAATTGGTTAACTACGTATTAGAGCTCAAGAATTACTTGAGTAAATATCCAAATAAAAAAATACAAATCATTGGTCATACTGATGATGTTGGTGACGAGGAAGCCAATTTATGGTTTGGACAAGAAAGAGCTAATAATGTAAAAAAATACCTTATCTCTCAAGGAATTGAAGGAGATAAAATAATAGCCTCCTCAAAAGGTGAATCCTCTCCTATAGTCCCTAATGATACCGAGGAAAATAAGGCAAAAAACAGAAGAATAGAAATAACTGTAAACTAAATAAACTACAACTATGTTAGATTTTTTAAACGAAGCAAATTGGTGGTGTCTATTACTATTATTAATTCTAGCTTTTTTACTAGGATGGTTTTTATCACGATGGGCACTCAAAAATAAATATAAATCTAAGCTCGAAGAATGTGAAAGGCAAAACACAAAGCTTAGAAACATGACAAATACAAAAGCCAACTCAACTTTTTCAACACCCAAAGTTTCGGATGATTCTAATACCGATAACGAGATTAAGGCCATCAAAACCAGAGATCATGGTGGCGTGGCAGTTACCAATGGTAACGAAGAAACAAAAGACCCTCCAAAACTTAATTTCGATAGTTTTGGTAAGGCAGACGCCTCTGAAAAAGATGATTTAAAATTAATAAGCGGAATTGGTCCCTTTATTGAAGAAAAGTTAAACGGAATCGGAATTTATACATTTGACCAAATAAGCAGGTTTACAAAGGAAGACATTGATACCGTAACAGCTTTAATTAAGTTTTTTCCAGGTAGGATCGAACGAGATAACTGGACCAAACAAGCTAGTAAATTGAAAAAGTAATAAACTAATGTAAAAACATTTTTCTAAAAAAACGATCATTTGTAACAATATCACAAATGATCGTTTTTTATAGTATTTAACCTTAAAAGTAATCTTACTGATTACCTAAAATCAAAGGCATTCCATCTTTTCCAGACCCTACAACTACTACCTTTGCATTTGGAGACTTTGATAACTCCAATGTTGCCTGAATTCCTTTTTCTTTTAAAATTTTATCCGTCAAAGACTCATTAAGTATTTTATTTGCTGTTGCCTTACCTTCGGCATCAATCTTTTGTCTTTCTGCCTCTTTTCTGGCTTTTTCTAACCTAAATTCGTATTCTAGCGCTTCTTGTTCTTGCCTTAATTTTCTTTCAATAGCTTCTTTAATTGTTGGAGGAAGAGTAACATCTCTTACCAAAACCTCATTAAGTTGTATAAATTGGTTTTCAACAATCTTTTTGGTTTCTTCAAATATTTCTTTTTGAATTGCATCTCTTTTACTAGAATATAGCTGTTCTGGTGTATACCTACCCACTACACTACGAGCTGCAGAACGTATGGTTGGCAACAACACTCTAGCTACATAATTCTCTCCTTTTTGCTGATGCAATAATCCTAACTTGGCGTAATCAGGTTGAAACCATGCCGAAGCATCTAGTTTGATCTCCAAACCGTTTGAAGAAAGTACTTGCATTTTTTCAAACACTTCTTGCTGTCTTACTTCATAAACAATCACCTTATTCCATGGTGCCACCAAATGAAAACCTTCTCCCAACGGCGGTTTATCGGTTACCACTCCGCCTCCAAAAGTTCTATACAGTACACCTGCCTCTCCTGAACCAATGGTAACGGTAGATTTTGAAATAAAGACAATTGCAATAATAATAAGAATTAAAATTGGCAATCCTATTTTTGGTAATTTTTCCATAATAATAATTTGAGTTTTTAATTTTAAATTAGCCCATTATATTTTCTGGCAAACCATTCTATAGCCAATAGTAAAATAACGATTCCCAGAAGATATTTCCAGTCTATTAAAGATACTACATTTTCCTTGCTTTTTTGTATAACTTGGTATCGTTGATCTGTCAATAGATTGTTAATTAACGAGTCTATTTGATTTATATAATAATACTTCCCATTTGTATTAGTAGCTACCCTTTTGAGTTTTGTTACATCTGCATTAAGAAATTGTTGCTCAACATCATATTCCAACACACTGAAGCTTCCAGATTTTGATATATTTTCGTCAATAACACTGACTGTATAGTCATAATCCCCAGGAGTGAGATTGCTCAAATCAACTTCATAGGAGTTATTCTTCAATATCATTGGAATCGTTTGGATCGCTTCAGTATTTTTATTCCTAATTGATATTCTAAGGTTTCCCCTTCTATCGAATTCATAGTTTTTTGTAAAATACTCTGCACTAATCTTGATATTAGAGTTTCCATAATAAAAAGATTCAGAAACAGTATTAAGCCTGCTTTTTCGTTTGCTAGATGCCAAGTACTGTATGATTTTTCCGAAAAAATCATCGAAATTTTCAAAATTCTTTGCATCAAGATAATTTTGAGCTCTCCAACGCCATAATCCCTCACCCAGTAAGAGGGCCTCTCGCACCCCCTCTTGTTCTATAGTAACGAGAAATGGTTCTTCGGTCTCTATATTACTTATTGTGCGATAAAGTAAGGGGTCGTAATTTACGTTCATTCTCACCTCGCCAAAAGCGCCAATTAAAGGAGGGTAATTTTGAAACCCAATATCCTCAAACAAAAAAGCATTGTAGTTTGGATTAAATCTGGGGATGTAGTATTCGGTTTGTCGGGTTATTTCTTGTGTGTATTTTTTTTGTACCCGATTAAGAAAAACCCAATCGGTTTTTGCTCCTGCAATAGTGAAATAATTCTTTTGTAAGGTATTTAATTGTTCATAAAGCCCTCTAAATCTTGAATTGGGTTGGTAGATAATAATCATTTGGTATTCATCAAGATCCTTAACATTAGACGGTTTGGCAATTACCAAACTTCTTCTTTCATTACTTTCGACACTTTTCTTAATAGCTCCCAAATCGGGATGAATTATATCACTTACCAACAATATATTTGTCTTTTGATCTATAACTTCAACAGCAAACGTTTTGGTATTATTGACTTTGTTTTTTTCATTACTTAAGGGAACCAATCTAGCCCTGTATTGAAGAACTCCAACATTGTTTGCTGGCAGGGTAAAATTAATGACAGAAGAATTTTGCTCTTCAGAAAAAACTATCTCTTTAGTATAAAGGACCGCATTCCCAGATGTTACTTCAAATCTTGTTCGAACGTTTTGATCTCCAGAATATGTAAGTATTACCTCAATAGGGAATCTATTCTTTAAATACGCATATCTGTTGACATTTAACTGTTCAATTTTGGTGTCGACAACTTGAATAGTATCTCCCAAAATAACTGGGAATACTGCTTGTTTATAACTATTGCTACTAAATTGATAATCTTTGCCATAGGTTTGATTGCCATCAGACAGCAATATAGTTGGGGCCGTAGAATTCTTATAAACCTGATCCAGATCTTCTAATGCTTTTGATATATTGGTTTGTCTTTGGTTAAAAGAGAGGTTTAAAGAATCCGTTAGTCCCTCAGCAAAAGAATAGTAAGAGATATTGTATCGATCCTTCAGGTTATTATCCTGTTGAATACGATTAATAAATTGAGAAACATTTTGATCTTGTTTAAGATGACGTATAGATGAAGAGTTATCAACAGCAATAATCAGATTAGGCTTTTCTTCATAATATGTATTTTTCTTAAATGATGGGTTTATTAATAATACCAATAATGCAAAAACGCTAAGGAAACGCAAAAAAGCAAAGAAGAGGTGTTTTTTTTGCCTCTTCTTTGCTTTATAGAAATATTGATATAGTGCTATAATTAATGAGATTATAAAAGCTGCAATGATCAATAAAATTGTTTCTGTTTGCATGTATTGTGATTACGAAACGATTATAGGTACTTCAAAGTAAACCATAAAACTAGTTACACTGCAAAAAATTTAAAAATGTTTACGTTAAAATATACCAAAAACTTCAAATAAACCATCTCTAAATCGAAAATCGCAATTCAAAAATTAGGTCAACATTCCTCCATCAACATTAATAACCTGGCCAGTTACATACGCACTTAGATCAGAAGCCAAAAATAAACAGGCATTTGCAATATCTTCTGGCGTACCTCCTCTTTTTAACGGAATTGCATTACGCCATCCTTCAACAACTTTTTCATCAAGTTTTCCTGTCATTTCGGTTTCGATAAAACCAGGAGCTACAACATTACTTCTAATATTTCTTGAGCCAAGTTCGAGAGCTACAGATTTTGAAAAACCAATAATACCAGCTTTCGAAGCTGCATAATTTGCTTGCCCGGCATTTCCTTTCACTCCAACTACAGAGCTCATATTAATTATGCTGCCTTTACGCTGTTTCAACATTGTACGTTGAACAGCTTTAGTCATATTAAATACACTTTTTAAATTAACCTCAATAACCTTATCAAAATCTTCTTCTCCCATTCGCATTAAAAGATTGTCTTTGGTTATTCCAGCATTATTCACAAGAATATCAATGCTACCAAAAGTATCCAATACGTCTTTTACAAGTTCTTGAGCTTGATCAAAACTAGCCGCATTACTTTGATAACCTTTTGCTTTAATACCAAGATCATTTAGTTCCTTTTCCAGTTTTTCTGCTGCTTCAACAGAAGAGCTATATGTAAAAGCTACATTTGCTCCGTTTTGCGCAAAAACTTCTGCTATACCTTTTCCTATTCCACGAGTTGCCCCTGTGATAATGGCTGTTTTACCTTGTAAGAGATTCATTAGATCAATTATTTTTTTGTGTTATCTATTGTAATTTCAAATATAAGAATTACAAACAGGTAGGCAACAATAAACCCTGTGATTTCTCACAGGGTTTATAAAGAATTCATTTTATAGAATTTATAGTTTTATATCCTCGTTTTTCTTTTCATAATTGAAAAGAAAATCAATATCCATCTCTTGCACCTCACCTAATTTTGATAATGCCATCATATCTATATCCTTTTTATTTCCTACTATAAGTACATTATACGTCTCTCCACTGATATTCTCGTTAAAGAATTTCTTAAGATCTGCTAGTGTCATATTTTTAATCGTGTTATACATTTCTTCACGATTATCATAATCAATTCCTCTTTTCTTAAGACCTTCATATGTCCAAAAGATGTTTGACTTTGTAATTCTTTGCGCAGCTATTTTCTTTAGCGTAGCTTCTTTAGCCGAATTAAATTGTCTTTCTGCTTCAGGCATATTGGTCATCAAATCCATCATTGCATCCACCGCTTCTGGCATTTTATTGGCCTGTGTGCCTAGATATGCATAGACATAGTTCGCCTCTTCTTTTTTGGCCGCTGTCGAATATGCAGAAAACGCAGAATATGCCAACGACTTTGATTCTCTTATTTCCTGGAACACTATTGATGACAATCCACTTCCAAAATATGTATTAAACAATCGTGAAGCCGCCATTTTCTTTGGATCAAATTGAGAACCTTTTGCCAAGAATATCATTTCACTTTGCACCATATCATAATCTACAAAATATACATTTCCTCCTGTTTCTTTTTGCAAATAGGATGTAGCTTCGGGATAATCGGCCAATTCGTTATTAATCAGGTGATTTTTGTTTAACGAAGCTACTGCTGCCTCTACATCTTTTCCGTAGTAAAAAATTCGATGTTTAAAATTCTTAAGCTCTTTTATTTTATTAACCAATTCTGCTGGATCCACTCGCTGTAACTCTTCTATGGTATAGATATTCCGCAATGGAGAGTTTTCGCCATACATTCCATAACTAAGTAAACCTTCCCAAAGAATAGTCCCTTTTTGCGTTTTGTTATCTTGACGAGCTTTTGCAATTTTATCAACATATTTATTATAGGTTTCCAGGTCAGGTACGGCATTGCTCCAAAGATGTTCTAATAAACTTAACCCTGCATCAAGATTTTCTTTTAGTCCAGAAATCCCTACAAATGTAATATCTGACCCCGCACTTACACTGTAATTAATTCCCAATTTATAAAACTCTTTTCTTAACTCTTCTGGTGTATACTTATCAGTTCCTAAATAATCTAAATACCCTGCAGCCAAAGTGGCGTTGCGATCATTATCCTTACCCATATCAAGAATAATATTCAAACTAAAAAGATCGTTATTTGGGTTTTCAATATACGAAACCTTAAGACCATTATCCATTTTAGTTTCTTTGATCGCAGATTTGTAATCAACAAACTTAGGTTTTAGTGGTTGTGTCTTCAGGTTAGAAAACTCTTTAAAAAACTCTGACTGTTTATCTCTATTAAGCTCAACCGGCGTAATACCAGGATTTTGTACCTTAACCACATTTTTGTCTTCTCCTTTTCTTTTATAAACAACTACATAATTGTTTTTATAAAAGGAATTAGCGAAATCCACTAATTCTTGTTTGGTGATTTTTTTCAAATCATCAAGAAACTTAATTCTATCCTCCCAATTTTGGCGATGGATAAAAGCATTGTAATAAGCAGAAGCCAAAGCGGTATTATTTTCGTATTGCCTTGTTTGCGTTAATTTTAAATCATTGACAACTGCAGAAATCATCCATTCTTCAAACTCTCCTCTTTTAAGTTTTTCGATTTCTTCAAGAATCAAATCTTTAACTTCATCAAGCGTTTGTCCATTTTTTGGAGTTCCCGAAAATCTATGAAATCCATAATCATTTTGAAACGTAGGAGAACACCCTGCATTTTGTACAGCTTGTTTTTGATTTAGATTTAAATCTATTAATCCTGCTTTTCCGTTGGTAAGAATCATATCTGCCATTGTTAACAACTTCTCCTCTTTGGTACCAATACCAGCCGATCTATAAGCAATCGCAACACTTTCTGCTGTTGGTCCATATACTTCTTTAATTATTGGACTTTCGATTGGTTGTTCTTTTGGTAATGCCGGATGCAGCACTTCCTTATTTTCATAATGCCCAAAAGCATCATTAACCTTGCTAATAGTGTCATCAAAATCAATATCACCAACAAGTACAACAGCCATATTACCAGGAACGTAATACTTGTCGAAATAATTATGAATTTCTACCATTGAAGGGTTTTTTAAATGGTCTGAAGTTCCAATTGTTCTTTGTTGTCCATATGGATGATTCGGAAACAACCCTTCAAGCATTGCAGAATACAATTTTCTGAAATCATTATCCTGAGTTCTATTGAACTCCTCATAAACCACTTCTAACTCTGTATGGAAAAGACGAAGTACCAATTGGCTGAAGCGTTCACTTTCGACCTTTAACCATTTATCTAATTCGTTTACTGGAATTTTATTTTTATATACAGTTTCTTCATACCATGTATGAGCATTGGTTCCTTGCGCCCCCAAGGAACTAATCATTTTATCATACTCATTGGATATCGATATCTTTGAAGCTTCTTGTGAAACTTGGTCAATCTTTTTATAAATTTCTTTCTTTTTTTCAGGATCAGATTCTTTTTTATGTTCTTCGTACAAATTCGAAATTTCTTGCAAAAGCACTTTTTCTTTTTCAAAATCTTGAGTCCCTATTTCATCGGTACCTTTAAATACCATATGCTCTAAATAGTGCGCAAGACCAGTAGACTCTTTAGGATCATAATTCGAACCTGCACGAACCGCTATATAGGTTTGTATTTTTGGTTCTTCTTCATTTTTAGAAAGATACACCTTTAAACCATTATTCAAAGTATATAACCTAAGGCCAGTAGGGTCGTTAGTTATCGTCTCATAATTAAACCCTTGAGCATCCGTATGCTTTTCGGTTTTAATTTTATTTGATGGATTTGTTTCTGAGGATGTATTTTTACAACTACCTAATGTTGTAATAATTAGCAATAGTAAAATTGAGTTGAAAATCTTCATAGATTGATTTCGTTTTTATTTACAATACTCTAAAGGACGCAAAATAGCCAATTCCGTTATAATATTGATAAATTCTGCAAATATTATAAAAAAGAAGAGCCTTTCAATGTAATACTAAAAGGCTCTGGATATTATTATAAAGTAAAAGGCTATGCCATTACTTCGGCAACTTTTTTACCTATTTCGGCTGGAGAATCTACCACATGAATTCCACATTCCCTCATAATTGCTTTTTTGGCAGCTGCAGTATCTTCGCTTCCTCCTACAATAGCACCTGCATGCCCCATAGTTCGTCCTGCTGGTGCTGTTTCTCCTGCAATGAAGCCTACTATAGGTTTAGAAGTTCCACTTTCTTTGATCCATTTGGCAGCATCAGCTTCCAACTGCCCTCCTATCTCACCAATCATCACAACGCACTCAGTTTCAGGATCATTAACCAACAATTCAACTGCTTCTTTGGTAGTTGTTCCAATGATAGGATCTCCACCAATTCCAATTGCTGTTGTAATCCCTAAACCTTGTTTAACCACTTGATCAGCAGCTTCATAGGTAAGTGTCCCAGATTTTGAAACGATACCTACTTTTCCTTTTTTGAATACAAAACCTGGCATAATACCTACTTTTGCTTCTCCCGGAGTAATAACTCCCGGACAGTTAGGTCCGATAAGTCTACATCCTTTTTCTTTTATATAATTTGAAGCAGTAATCATATCTGCGACAGGAATACCTTCAGTAATTGTTATAATAACTTTGATTCCGGCATCTGCAGCTTCCATAATAGCATCTGCTGCAAAGGCTGGTGGCACAAAGATAATTGTTGTATCTGCACCTACTTCTCGTACAGCATCTTCAACTGTATTAAAAACAGGTTTATCTAGATGGGTTTGCCCTCCTTTTCCTGGAGTTACTCCTCCAACTATATTTGTACCATATTCAATCATTTGACCTGCATGGAAGGTTCCTTCACTACCTGTAAAACCTTGAACAATAATCTTTGAATCTTTATTAACTAAAACACTCATTGCGTTATGATTTTTTTAATTTCTTTTGAAGTTCCAAAAGTAAGCTTTTGATCACTATCGTTAAAATGAAAATTTAATTATTTTGAAATAAATGATTTCATACTTTCTGGAGTGTTATCTCCTTGTTGACTTATTTGATATCCCTTATAAAGTTTACTCTCTTTAAGTTCCCAAATTGTAATAAAATGTGCAATGGCCTCATCTTTTTCGGGGTTTTCAATTGTATTGGCAAAATAGGTATATCGTATGGTCACTTGATTTCCCTCTGCAATTAAATGGCTAATTTCGCATCTAAAGGTTTCAAACGATTGTGCCATATCGCTAAACATGGTTTTAATATCTTCAAAACCTTTTTTAGTAAAACCAAAGCTACTGTTCCAGTACAATTCAATTTCAGGATGTAAATATTCTGAAAAAGCTTCAGAGTTGTGTATTAAATCTGTTTCATAAAAGGATCTTACTACATCCTTTGCTGTATTACTCATTCTTTTTCAATTTTTCTATTAAATCCGGAATCTGTCTGATTGCCGCAATTTCTTTATACTTTTTTCTAAAATCATCTGCAGGAGTACCAAAATAACTCTTGTTTGCATCTAAAGATTTACTTACTCCCGATTGAGCGGAAATAACTGCTTTGGCACCAATAGTAATAGCACTGGTTACACCAACTTGCCCCCACATAGTTACTTCGTCTTCGACAACTACACATCCAGCAATTCCGACCTGTGAAGCAATAAGGCATTTTTTACCAATTACCGTATCATGTCCTATATGCACTTGATTATCGATTTTAGTGCCTTCTTTTATAATGGTATCACCGGTTACTCCTTTATCAATGGTACATAATGCACCTAGGTCTACATTATCTTCGATAACCACTCTACCACCAGAGATGAGCTTATCAAAACCTTCGGGTCTATTTTTATAATAAAAAGCATCACCTCCTAAAACAGTCCCCGAGTGTATAGTCACATTGTTACCTATAATAGTATTATCATAAACACTTACATTGGCGTGAATGAGGCAATTATCACCAATAACCACGTTGTTTCCAATAAAAACACCTGGTTGCACAACGGTTTCTTTTCCAATTTTTGCAGTAGGCGAAACTATTGCACTCGCCTTTTGGAAAGGTCTAAAATAGTCTGTAAGTTTATTAAAATCTCGAAAAGGATCATCAGAAATTAATAGTGCTTTACCTTCTGGGCAATCTACATTTTTATTAATTAATACGACTGTAGCAGCACTATTAAGTGCCTTATCATAATACTTTGGATGATCAACAAAAACAATATCTCCAGGAGTGACTACATGAATCTCATTCATTCCCAAAACCGGGAAATCAGGATCCCCAACATATTCTGAAGAAATAATTGTGGCAATTTGCTGTAAAGTATGCGCTTGAGGAAATTTCATTATACAAGTTAAGAATATGATTATTCTTTGATTCGCTCTTTATAGGTACCTTTTTCGGTTTCGATTTTTATTTTATCTCCTTCATTAATAAAAAGAGGAACCATAACCTCTGCTCCAGTTTCTACCGTAGCTGGTTTTGTAGCATTGGTTGCCGTATTTCCCTTTACACCGGGCTCTGTAGCCGTAACTTCAAGAATAACACTGGCCGGCATTTCTACAGAAAGTGGCATTTGATCTTCCGAATTTATGATTACAGTTACTACCTCTCCCTCTTTCAATAATCCTGGAGCGTCCAGCGTAGATTTTTCAAGTGTAATTTGGTTATAATCCTCAGTATTCATAAAATGATATGTATCGCCTTCTGCATATAAGTATTGAAACTTGTGTGTTTCAACACGCACATCGTCAATTTTATGACCCGCAGAAAAAGTATTATCAATAACTTTTCCTGTTGTTACACTTTTAAGTTTGGTTCTTACAAAAGCTGGCCCTTTACCAGGTTTAACATGTAAGAATTCTATAATTTTATAAATATCATGATTATATCGAATACATAATCCATTTCTGATATCACTTGTAGTTGCCATTAGTTTTATTCTTTTTTTAAATTGTAATTAACTTGAGAAGTACCCCTTCATGATTCCCCTCTGCGAATTTTTAACAAATTCTAATATTTCGTCTCTCTCTGGAGTAGCCTCCATTTCTGCCTCTATAATCGCAACAGCTTGAGAGTTATTGTAATTTTTTTGATATAGAATTCGGTATATATTCTGTATCTCTCTAATTTTTTCGGTTGTAAAACCTCTACGACGTAAACCAATAGAATTGATTCCAACATATGACAAAGGTTCCCTTGCCGCTTTTACATAAGGAGGTACATCTTTTCTAACCAAAGACCCACCAGTTACAAAGGCATGATTTCCGATACTACAAAATTGCTGCACTGCAGCCATACCAGCCAAAACCACATAATCACCAACATTTATATGTCCAGCAAGTGTGCTGTTATTTGAAAATATACAATTATCCCCCACAATACAATCATGAGCAATGTGGCAATAAGCCATAATCCAGCAGTTTTCGCCTATTTTGGTTTTCATCCTATCTGCGGTTCCTCGATTTATTGTAACACATTCGCGAATCGTAGTATTATCACCAATCTCGGTAATAGTATCTTCGTCGTTAAATTTTTTATCCTGTGGTGTTGCTGAAATTACAGCTCCAGGAAAAATACTACAATTCTTTCCGATTCGGGCACCTTCCATAATTGTAACATTTGAGCCAATCCAGGTTCCTTCACCGATTACTACATTATTATGTATTGTTGTAAAAGGCTCGATTACAACATTTTTTGCAATTTTTGCTCCTGGATGAACATATGCTAAAGGTTGATTCATCTACTATTTTTAATTATTTTGATTTAACAATTTGCGCCATAAGCTCTGCTTCGGTTACCAACCTTCCGTTTGCATAGGCAAAAGCCTGCATATGACAAATACCTCTTCTAATAGGGGTAATTAATTCTAATTTAAATATCAAAGTATCGCCTGGCAATACTTGTTGTTTAAATTTAACCTTATCAATTTTCATGAAATAGGTAAGGTAATTTTGAGGATCAGGCACTGTGCTCAAGGCCAATATCCCTCCTGTTTGTGCCATAGCTTCTACCTGAAGAACACCCGGCATTACAGGGGCTCCCGGAAAATGCCCAACAAAAAACGGCTCGTTCATTGTCACATTTTTCAAGCCAACAACATGTTTATCAGACATCTCTAAAATTCTGTCTATTAATAAAAATGGGGGTCTATGCGGAAGCATATCCATAATCTTATTAATATCCATTAAAGGTTCTTTTGACAGATCGAAATGCGGAACTTTATTACGTTTTTCTATTTTAATAATTTTGGAAAGTTTTTTTGCGAACTGAGTATTCACAAAATGCCCTGGTTTATTCGCGATTACTTTTCCTCTAATTCTTGTTCCAATTAATGCTAAATCCCCAACAACATCTAATAATTTATGTCTAGCTGCTTCATTTGGGTAGTGAAGTGTTAGATTATCCAAGATACCATTGGGTTTGATTGCTATAGAATCTTTTCCAAATGCTACTTTAAGCTTCTCCATCGTATCGGGACTTAACTCCTTATCAACATAAACGATAGCATTATTAAGATCACCTCCTTTTATTAAGCCATGTTCAAGTAACATTTCTAGCTCATGCAGGAAACTAAATGTTCTTGCATCTGCAATTTCTGTTTTGAATTCAGAAAGATTTTTCAAAGATGCATTTTGGGTTCCTAAAACTTTGGTACCAAAATCCACCATTGTGGTAATCTGATATTCATCGGAAGGCATCACGATAATCTCACTACCAGATTCCTCATCGGTATAAGAAATTACATCTTTTACAATATATTCTTCTCTTTCGGCTTCTTGTTCAACAATACCTGCTTTTTCTAATGCCTCGATAAAGAATTTACTCGAACCGTCCATAATTGGAGGTTCTGAAGCATCTAATTCTATGAGAAGGTTATCAATTTCAAGTCCAACACAAGCTGCCAGCACATGCTCTGATGTCTGGATACTTACTCCATTTTTTTCCAAATTAGTGCCTCGTTGCGTATTAACAACATAATTAGCATCTGCTTCGATAATAGGGTTTCCCTCAAGGTCTATTCTACAAAATGCATACCCGTGATTTTCGGGAGCTGGTTTGAACGTAAGTGTCACTTCTTTTCCAGTGTGCAAACCAACACCGGTAAGTTGTACTTCCTTTTGAATGGTTCTCTGTTTGCTTAGAACGACATCACTCATTATTATTTATCTTTTTCTCTAGTTTGTAAACCCTATCAACTATTTTTGGTAGGTTCTTAAAGTGAACATAAGATTTATTATAGTCTGAATATCCTAAAGCAGGTGACCCCTGGATTGCTTCTCCATCCTTAATATTTCTTCCAATTCCAGATTGCGCTTGAATTCTTACTTTATTACCTATGGTAAGATGTCCAGCAATTCCCACTTGACCTCCAATTAAACAATGCTTACCTATTTTTGTAGAACCTGCTATTCCGGTTTGTGCAGCAATGGCAGTATGTTCACCTATTTCAACATTATGTGCAATCTGTATTTGATTGTCAAGCTTTACTCCTTTCCTAATAATCGTCGAGCCTAATGTAGCTCTATCGATTGTAGTTCCAGCACCAACATCTACATTATCTTCAATAATAACATTTCCGGTTTGTGGTACTTTACTGTATTCGCCTTTCTCATTCGGTGTAAATCCAAACCCATCTGCACCAACAATTGCTCCACTATGAATTACACAACCATTTCCAATAACGGTTTCTGAATATATTTTCGCTCCAGCAAAAACAATAACATTATCACCTATAGTTACATTATCTCCAATGTATACGTTGGGATAAATTTTGGCATTTTTTCCGATTTTCACATTCTCTCCCATATAAGAAAATGCTCCGAAATATATGTTCTCTCCAAATGAGGCTGTTTCTGAAATAAAACTTGGTTGTTCAATACCAGACTTATTCATCTTTACCATATTATAGTACTCCAACAATTGTGAGAAAGCTTTGTAGGCATCATCAACTCGTATTAAGGTAGTTTTAATATGTGATTCTGCTTCAAAGGTTTTATCAACAATGGTAATAGACGCATCAGTAGAATAGATAAATTGGGTATATTTAGGATTTGACAAGAAGGTCAATGACCCTTTGGTTCCTTCTTCTATTTTCGCTAATTTGGATACTTCAACAGTTTCGTCTCCTTCGACTTCACCGTCCAAAATACCCGCAATTTGTGTGGCTGTAAAAATCATTCTAGCAAAAGTATAAAAAATGTGTTAATGTTTGTACTTTGGAGAGCACATAAAATATTTGGTAACAGGTTTTGATAGGGCTTCAAGGTTATATTCATCGGTCGCTTTAACAATATCCACAATTTTTCTGGACTTGTATAAAATGTTTATATTCTGTTTGTTTTGATGGTACGCTTGGTTCGAGATGGTTCCACCAAAAACAAAATAACGAGCATCCCCGCTAGAAATTTTATATTTTTCACAGATTTTACTAATTAGTTTTTCTTCTTTTCCTTTTTGGAAAGGTTTCTTCTTAATCTTGATCTTCAACAGGTCTCTATCCACAATCATCGAAGATAATTTTCTTAATACAAAATCATCATTATTCATCCATTCTTTCATTGCAGATACAATATCATAATCATCTAATTTTGCAAATGTTTCCAGGACCTCGGTAGTAAAATTATCTGGTGTAATCTTATTTTCCAGAAAAAAAGTCAATGCTTTACTAGCAGGTAGTTCTACGCCTTTCTCAACCAACTCCTTGGCCCTTTGCAAAACTCTAATCAGCACATTTTCGGCTACTATACTAGTTTTATGCAAATACACTTGCCAATACATTAATCGTCTAGCCAATAAAAATTTTTCGACAGAATAAATACCTTTTTCCTCGATCACCAATTCATCATTAACCACGGTAAGCATCGTAATCAAGCGCTCGCTATTTATATTTCCTTCGGCAACACCAGTATAAAAACTATCGCGTTTCAAATAATCAAGACGATCCATATCCAACTGACTGGAAATAAGCTGATGTAAAAAATTGCGATGATATTCTCCTTTAAAAATTTGAATAGCCAACGTTAAACTACCGTTAAAATCGTCATTAATTTTTTCCATAAACATCAGCGAAATTGCTTCATGATTCACTTCATTAACAATACTATGTTCCATGGCATGAGAAAAAGGACCGTGTCCAATATCATGTAATAAAATAGCAATATATAGTGCTTCTTCTTCTTCTTCTGAAATGCTAACATCCTTAAAACGAAGCACTCTCACTGCTTTTTGCATTAAATACATACAACCCAATGCATGGTGAAAACGTGTATGATGCGCTCCGGGGTATACCAAATATGAAAGTCCCATTTGGGAAATACGTCGTAATCTCTGAAAGTATTTATGTTCTAAAAGATCAAAAATTAGTTCATTAGGTATCGTAATAAAACCGTAAATTGGGTCGTTTAATATTTTGAGCTTATTTCTTTTTTTCAAGTTTACTGTACTTTTACAAAAGCAAATATACATATATGCTATTCATAAAGAACATTTCGCAAAAAAATAAAGGCAAGATTAGTTCTTTAAAAGAGGGAAATAAGCGTATTTTAGGAATTGATAAATAAAACATAAAACTTAATGAGTAAAATAAAGATACTGTGGGTGGACGATGAAATTGATTTACTTAAACCACATATATTATTTTTAGAAAAGAAAAATTACGAAGTAACCAAATGTCAAAGTGGTACCGAAGCTTTGGATATTTTGGATGAGGATAGCTTTGATATTGTATTCTTGGATGAGAATATGCCTGGATTATCGGGAATAGAGACTTTATCTGAAATAAAAGAAAAGAAGGACAGCTTACCAGTAGTAATGATTACCAAAAGTGAAGAGGAATATATCATGGAGGAAGCTATTGGAAGTAAAATTGCCGATTACCTTATAAAACCAGTAAACCCTAATCAAATATTATTAAGTTTAAAGAAAAACCTTGATAACTCTCGCTTAGTTTCCGAAAAGACGACTTCTAGTTACCAACAGGAATTTCGGAAAATAGCTATGGATATGGCAATGGTAAATTCTTTTGAAGAATGGGCAGAGTTATATCAAAGATTAATTTATTGGGAGATTCAATTAGAAGATATCGAAGACACAGGAATGTTTGAAATTCTAGAATCGCAAAAGGTAGAAGCCAATTCGCAATTCTGTAAGTTCATCGACAAAAACTACCCTGACTGGTTTAACGGCAATACCCAAGGTCCTGTAATGTCACATACTTTGTTTAAAGAAAAGGTAGTTCCCGAAATTAGTAAAGACCAACCTACCTTGCTTATTGTAATAGATAACTTACGATATGACCAATGGAAAGCTTTTGAACCTATCGTAAATAACTATTACAAAAAGGATCAGGAAATCTCATATTATAGTATTCTACCAACGGCAACACAATATGCCAGAAATGCAATTTTTTCTGGTTTAATGCCATCTGAGATGAAAAAAAGACATCCTGATTTATGGCTTGACGATACCGATGAGGGTGGTAAAAACATGAATGAAAATGAGTTTCTTACAGCACAATTAGAACGTCTGGGATTAAACATAAAGCACGAATATTACAAAATCACCAATGAAAAATCTGGCAAAACGCTTGCTACAAACTTCAAAGGACTTAAAAACAATGACCTTACCGTAGTGGTTTATAATTTTGTTGATATGCTTTCTCATAGTAAGACCGAAATGGAAGTAATTAAAGAATTGGCTTCTAATGATAAGTCCTATCGATCCTTAACGCAAAGCTGGTTCAAAAACTCTCCTTTGTTAGAAATGATCCAACAAGCGCAACAACTAGGATTCAAACTACTTATAACTACAGATCACGGTACCATAAATGTTAAAAATCCTTCAAAAGTAATAGGAGATAAAAACACCAGTCTAAATTTACGCTACAAGACTGGAAAAAGCCTTACATACGAATCAAAAGAGGTATTGGAAGCTATTAATCCACAAACCATACATCTACCCTCTATTAACATGAGTAGTTCTTTTATTTTTGCAAAAGGTGATTTCTTCTTTGCATATCCTAACAATTACAATCATTATGTAAGTTATTATAGAAACACTTATCAGCATGGCGGGGTGTCTTTAGAAGAAATGATAATACCTTTTGTTGTTTTAAATCCCCGTTAAGTCTATTTTAGAATTTAAGAATAATGACCATAGAATATACGTTAAAGGATCTTCCAGATGTAGCACAGAAGATACTATCTAATGTAAAAAGTAAGATTGTACTCTTTGACGCATCCATGGGTGTGGGAAAAACCACACTAATAAAAGAGATCTGTAAACAGCTTGGGGTAAAAGATGTTATTTCGAGCCCCACCTATTCTCTAGTAAATGAATACCACGGCGATCAAGGATTGGTTTATCACTTCGATTTTTATCGAATCGAAGACGAGGAAGAGGCATACCATATTGGCTTTGAAGAATATCTAGACTCTGGAAACTGGGTTTTTATAGAATGGCCAGAAAAAGTACATAATTTATTACCAAACCAGGTTTCTTTGATTAAAATCGAACTTTCGGATAACGGAAATAGAGCGCTTACTTATAAAATGGTTTAATCCATTTATATGTTTTAAATAAGCCATACAATTTGTTTTCTTGGCTTTTTTATTCGTAATTTGAGTTACCGAATTTCACACAAATGAGTAAACCAACATCTCCTTTTACAAAAGAACAACTCCTACCACAGGAGGAAATGATAGAAGTCGCACGTAAAAAAGGAAAACTGTTTATTGGTATCCCGAAAGAAACTAGTTATCAAGAAAAAAGAGTATGTCTTACACCCGATGCCGTAGCTGCTTTAACCGCTCATGGACATAGAGTACTATTAGAAACCAACGCTGGGATTGGAGCTAGTTTTACAGATAGAGACTATAGTGAAGCAGGTGCAGAAATTACTAACGATAAAACTAAAGTTTTTGGTTGTCCTATTATATTAAAAGTAGAACCGCCTTCACTCGAAGAATTAGAGCATGTAAATCCACAAACGGTACTTATTTCAGCACTGCAACTTAAAACACAGTCTAAGGGGTATTTTCAGGAACTTGCAAAAAAAAGAATTACAGCTTTAGGATTCGAGTTTATTCGTGATGCAGATGGCGCCTATCCTGCCGTTCGAGCATTAAGTGAAATTGCAGGAACCGCTGCTGTTTTAATTGCTTCAGAACTAATGAGCAGTGCTACAGCTTCGCAAGGATCAGGGTTGATGATGGGAAATATTAGTGGAGTTCCTCCGGTGGAAGTTGTTATCATTGGTGCAGGGACAGTAGGAGAATTTGCTGCACGTTCTGCAATTGGACTTGGCGCAAATGTTAAAGTATTCGATAACTCAATCACCAAACTACGTTGTATACAAACTAATATTGGAAGACCTTTATTTACCTCAACTATTCAACCCAAAAACTTATTGAAAGCGCTACGACGTTGTGATGTTGTTATTGGTGCCGTAAGAGGAAAAAACAGGGCCCCAATTATTGTTACAGAAACTATGGTAGAGTGCATGAAACCAGGGGCTGTTATTATAGATGTGAGCATAGACATGGGAGGTTGTTTTGAAACTAGCGAAGTTACCTCTCACGATCACCCTACATTCGAAAAGCATAGTGTGTTACATTATTGTGTCCCAAACATTCCATCGAGATATGCCAGAACATCATCATTGTCAATTAGTAACATTTTCACCCCTTATTTATTACAAATTGGTGATGAAGGAGGAATCGAAAATGCTGTACGTTTTGATCGTGGTTTAAAAAATGGATTATATTTCTATCATGGAATTTTAACTAGTAAACCCATTGCAGATTGGTTTGATCTTTCGTACAGAGATATTAATTTATTGATACTATAAGTACTCTAAAGCTAATTACAGATTTTATTAAAGTTTAGTTTTTCTTCGAAACTTTATCCTTTTAGTTCATGAAACTCAAAAAATACTTACTTTTGGCACCATAAGTTTTGAGCATCTTTATGAAATTAGCACAACGTCTATTTTATTATTTAGGAGGATTTATAGTCGGTCTTATTATCTTATTTTTCTTTTTAGGAGGAAAAAAAGCTTCTTGTGATTATAGTCCCACTGCCAGAGTTTTAAAAAATATTAGAGTAAAACAAAGAACTTTTTCAGAACAAGCACTTGAAAATATGAGATCTTATAGTGTTGACACTGCAGATATTTCTTCTATTTTAAAAAAAGGCAGTGTAGATTTCTCCAAGAGTAACACCAAATTAGATTCATGTCGTACTTATTATATTGAAGGGCTCGTAAAAGAAAAAACGATTTCTTTGATTATTGAAAACTGCGATTCTATTGCCAAAATTAACTCATTAGGTATCGTTCAATAGTCAGAACAATTCCTTGCTCATTACCCAAAAGTCAAATCTTTGTTTTCCTATTGTGAAAGGATGCTCCCCTATAATTTGATATTCATTGCGATGATAAAAAGCAACTGCTCTTTCATTTTCCTTCAATACCGATAACCACAAGTATTGACTTCCCTCTTCTATAGCTTTATCAAAAATTATTTGTTGTAGTTTGCCACCAATACCTTTTGAAGAAGTCCCGTTCAACATGTAAATTTTTTGAAGTTTGCTAATATTGTTATTCTTAATAAATGCTGAAGGCGAATTAAGCTGAAGCTTGGCATACCCAATGGGAGACTCTTGATCTAAAACCAGCCAATAAATATTATGAGACTTACTCATACTACTTTTTATTTTCTGATATGAAAAAGTAACATCCAAATAGGTAATTAAATCCTCTCTATCAAGAAAAAGATGCCCAAAAGACTGATCAAATGTCTTTTTTCCTAAGAAAGATATATCTTTTGCATCTTCAAGCACTGCTTGTCTTATAGTAATCACTTTATCTCTTGTTTGGTTTAATATTTTTAAATGTTTCAAAAATCTTTTGAAACTTGTCTTTATTTATAGGTTTATGAACCACTCTTGTTCCCAAGGGGTATTTTTCTACACAATTGCCAGTTAAACAATTTACAGGTCTGGTAGGTCTTTTTTCAAAACCTCCGCCACAATTTGGACATACATTATTCAAAACAGTATCTACACAATCCTTACAAAATGTACACTCGAATGAGCAGATCATAGCATCATCACTATCATTTGAAAGAGCCTTATTACAGTTTTCACATGTAGGTCTTATTTCTAACATCTACTTAATCTTATTTATTATTTTCGATATATTTCAACACAGTCGAGGGTACTTCGACTCCGTCTAACATTTCTTTATCCGATATAGCGTCAAATGCTACTTGTTTTATAGGCACTACCCCTGCCCAAATAGGTAATTTATAATCCTGTAGCTCGTCATTTACTCCTTCTGCTCTAATCTTTGCAGATGCCGTATCAATACTTATTTCCAACACCAGGGTTGCATTAAATTCTTTTTCGTTTGGCTGCCTTACATGATCCCAATGTCCGGGAACCATATGATTAAGAATACAAGCCAAAGCTTCCATTTTTTGAATAGGATCATCTACCCTTCTTACTTCACCAAAAACAGTTACCGACCTATAATTGGCCGAATGGTGAAAAGCCGATCTTGCCAAAACCAATCCATCCAAATGTGTTACGGTAAGACTAGCATCACCTGCCTCTAATAAACTAAGCATCATGCGGTTTTTTAATGATCCGTGAATGTATATCTTATCCTCTTTTCGGCAATACGCTGTTGGAATAACAATTGCTTTTCCTTTAAAAACATACCCAATATGACATAAAAACGCATCATCCAATATAGAATAGACGGTATCTACTTCATAATTTGCTCTTTTTGGCCCCCTTTTTACTTTATTCAATTCAGTAGTTGGATATTCTGTCATAATTTTCTTTTTATACATTTTGTTTTTATCAAATTTTCCAGGAAAATCGTTCCTTACTTTTAGGCTCCCCACCTATTTTCTTATAAAATCGAATAGCATCTAAATTAAAATCAGGTGTTTGCCACTGTATCTCTTTACAATCTTCAGTCTTTGCATAATTTTTTATCTTGCCCATGAGCTTAGCGCCAACTCCTTTTCCCCTGATCTCTTCTTTCAGGTAGAGACAATCCAAGTACATATAAAATGAGGCACCCCAGGTCGAAAATTGCTTCATAAAGGTTGCATATCCTTGCAATTTACCATCTTGTTCTACTACAAGGCATTTAATATCCGAATCCGATGTAAAAAAATACTCCAATAATAATTTTTCTTTATTCATTGGGTTATAATCCACTTTCTCAAACAATGCATGTGCCTTGCATAAATCAACAAGCAGTTTAACATCTGTTTTCTTTAATAACCTTATAATCATACACACTTTCGGTACTTAAAACGGAATGTTTTCTTATCTAAAATTTTAACTTTTCAATCAAAAGTAATAGTTTTATGGTACATTGAAATGATCCAGTTTTTAAATAATAAGTAGTCCAGTTATGTTTCCGTTTAAGAATAACATTACGCTAGATCGTAAATCCAATCGTAACTTATATCTTCAGCTATGTGATCAGATCATTGGGTTTATTAAATCTGGAAAACTTGGTCCATCAACAAAACTACCGGGTTCCAGAAAGTTATCTGAAGATTTAAATATTCATCGCAAAACTGTTATTTCGGCTTATGAAGAACTTATATCTCAAGGTTGGATCGAGACTTTTCCTGCCAAAGGAACGTTTATCACTAGCACTCTACCTGTAGTAAAACCTACAGATTTTGATAACAACAACAGAATCAAAAACCAAAAACAACAAAGTGGTTTCTCTTTCAAAAGCAGACCAGACTTAAATCCTGATTTAAATAATTATTCTAACGAACAGTTACTCAAAGTTAATGATGGCTCTCCCGATTATCGGCTCGCCCCTATAGAAGAGATCACCAGAGTCTATAGAAATATCATCAAAAAAGCGCATCATAAGAAACTATTAACTTATGGTTCTGCTTATGGAAATCCAGAACTTCGCAAAGCTCTGGTTGCATACCTTAATCAAACGAGAGGCCTTAATGTCTCTGAAGAAAACATTTTAATCACCCGGGGAAGTCAAATGGGTATCTATCTAGCCGGGCAGTTATTACTTTCTTCAGGAAAAAGAATTGTAGTTGGTAACACAAATTATATGACTGCAGACAATACGTTTAAAGATGCCGGAGGAATCATCGAAAGAATCCCTGTTGATCAAAACGGTATAAATACTATTGCCCTGGAAAAGTTATGCACCTCCAAGAAAATCGAAGCGGTATATGTAACCTCTCATCATCATCATCCCACAACAGTAACACTTTCGGCCGAAAGACGAATGCATTTACTTCAATTAGCTCAACAGCAACGTTTTGCAATTATAGAAGATGATTATGATTATGACTTTCATTATAGCAATGCTCCTATTCTCCCCCTTGCGAGTAATGACTACAAAGGAAACGTAGTTTATATTGGTGGGTTTACCAAAATTATTGCTCCGGCAATAAGAATAGGATACTTAGTTGCACCAAAAGATTTTATTGAAGAGGCTACAAAACTCAGGAAAATTATAGATCGCCAAGGAGATAGTTTGTTAGAACAAACACTTGCAAGAATGATAACGACAGGAGATATACAGCGACATTGTCAAAAGGTTTTAAAAATGTACAAAGCAAGACGGGATTTATTCTGCTTATTGTTAAAAGAAAAGTTTGACAATTATTTTGATTTTGAAATTCCAAAAGGAGGCATGGCTGTTTGGGTTCGGTTAAATAATAAATACAACTGGGATGATTTGGTTGCAGAATCCAAAAAGCTAAATCTCGAACTAAACCCAGAATGGCGAAGGTATGACAATGTTAATTCTGGTCATAATAGTATACGTTTGGGTTTTGCTTCGCTAAATGAAGAAGAGATTCAATTAGTTATCCAGCGACTAGAGATCGCTTTCAAAAATATTTCATAGCAATCTTTTAGACTATTTTTTATAACAAAACAATGCATCTCAATTACATAAATGATAATATTAAAAAGGAATTATTCTATATTCAAGTTATATTTCCTTAATAATCCTTCTAATCCAGTTGTACTAAACTTGGCTTTCTTTAATCTATTTTTTTCTGGATCAATTATAAAATGCTTTGCTGTTCTAAAATCAACGTTTTCTGCTATTGTATTTTCAAAAATTGCATTTTTCAAATTACAGTCTGCAAAGACAGATCCTGTAATATCGGTATCTGTAAAATCTACTTCTTTAAGACTGCAAGAGGTAAACATTGTGTTTTTCATTGCAAAACCAGAGAAAGAGCTATATTCAAGATTACAATGATCAAACCTTACAGAAAACATGAAATCATTGCAACTGGTAAAATCTGAACCTAGCATTTTACAATCTTTGAAAATCACTTCCTGAAACGAAGTTTCTTTTAACATGGTAGCACCAAAATTACACGTATCAAAGGTACACTCTAAAAATGTAACCACAGACATATTAGCTTCTGTAAAATCGCAATTCGCAAAAGTACAATTATCATATTCCTTGGCCAGAAGCTTTTTTCCAGAAAAATTTTGATTTTCAAAAGTTTGATCAAGAATTGGATGATTCATATAATTATTAAGATAAGGTTTAACGTTCTAACCTCCAGGGTGGATTCTTTCTATTATCTCCTGCAAAATACAAAATGATCTGGTTACCATCAGGATCTTTAAGACGGGCTTCTCTCCAAAGCCAACGTTGATCGGTTGGTAATTGATCAAATTCAAGTCCTTCTTTGATTAACCTATTTACTTCTTGATCCAATTGTTTTGTTTCAAAATAGACATATACTCCATCTCCTTTTGGCAATTCTTCTACTTCATGAATTGAAAATGTAGCATCACCATCGAGGCATTCGAACCGTGCGTAGTGCGGTAACGCTTCAACAATTAAATGTAATCCTAATTTTTTATAAAACGCAATTGATGTAGCCACGTTTTTTGAGGGTACTGTGACTTGGTTAAGGTTCATTCTATAACTTTCTTCTTTTCTTTTCTTGTGAAAGCAAATTAAGCTCTCTACTGGTTTGCCCGGCAACTGAGGTATTTTCTTCGGCTCTACGAATCAAATACGGCATTACATCTCTTACTGGTCCAAATGGAAGATACTTTGCAACATTATATCCTTCGTCTGCCATATTGAAACTTATATGATCACTCATGCCATACAATTGTCCAAACCAAACTCTGGGGTCATTTCTTGATATAGTGAGTTCGCGCATCACCTCCATAGCCATATAACTACTCTCTTCATTATGGGTTCCTATAAATACTGAAATATCCTTTAGGTTCTTTAGAATATACTTCATCGTAGTATTGAAGTTGTCATCTGTATGTTTCTTATTCTTACATATTGGAGTAAGGTACCCTTTTTCTTTGGCTCTTTCATTCTCTTTCTCCATATAAGCACCACGTACAATCTTAACTCCTATTTTAAAACCATATACCCTAGCTTCTTCATGAAGTTTTTGTAGATACTCAAAACGATCATGCCTATATAGTTGTAATGTGTTATAAACAATAGCCTTTTCTTTATTGTATTTTCGCATCATCCTGGCTACCAATTCGTCGGCGGCATCCTGCATCCAACTTTCTTCTGCATCTATTAATAGTGCCACATCGCATTCATATGCTTTTTTACATGCCTTATCAAACCGTTCTTCAATACGTTCCCATTCTTTTTCTTCTTCGGTAGTCATTGGAGTCCCTTCGGTTTTCTTTTGCCAAACCATAAACCTACCAAAACCCGTTGGTTTAAACACCCCAAAAGGCATTGCTTCTTTTTGATCTGCAAATTCTAAAAGTTCAATAGTTTTATTGAGCACCGAATCAAACTGAGCTTCCTCTTCTTTTCCTTCAACAGAATAATCAAGTACCGAACAAACTTTCTTTGAGTAAATTTTGTCTACTACAGGCAAACAGTCCTCTTCACTTACTCCACCACAAAAATGATCAAAAACTGTCGCTCGTATAAGTCCTTGCACTGGTAAATGTGCTTTTATTGCAAAGTTTGTCACTGCAGTACCTATGCGTACCAATGGCTCATTGGCAATCATTTTAAAAAGAAAATAAGCTCTTTCCAGTTCAGAATCACTTTTTAAAGCAAATGCAGTCTCTGTATTATCAAATAAGTTATTTTGCCCCATTAAAAATTAATTTTTAAGAATCTTTAATTATATAGATGTTTTGATAAAAATATGATCGATTTACACAAATACGAAGTACATATTTTGTGATATCTGCAAATATAGAACTTGCGAGTTTATTTTAATCTAAATTCTGCTTAATTTCGTCGCTCCTAATTCAACATTAATATGAAGCCAATAGTTTCAAAAGATTCGATAGTATATTTTAACCAGGAATGCTATTCAGCATTAAACGCCTATCTAGAAAAAGTAAATCATTCAAAAATTTGCATTTTGGTAGATAGCAATACGCATGAAAACTGCTTACCCTATTTCATGAGTAAAATTGAAAAAGAATATGATATCGAAATCATTGAAATTGAAGCCGGTGAAATTCATAAAAACATCGAAACCTGCAGTGGTATATGGAGTGCTTTGGCAGAATTAGGTTTTGATCGTAAAGGATTAATGATCAATCTTGGTGGTGGTGTTGTAACTGATCTTGGAGGTTTTATTGCTTGTACTTACAAACGAGGTATTAATTACATCAATGTTCCTACTTCGTTACTTGCTATGGTAGACGCTTCGGTTGGTGGGAAGACCGGGGTTGACCTTGGTAATTTAAAAAACATGGTTGGCGTCATCAGCGAATCTGAAATGGTATTGGTCGACACAGAATTTCTAGGCACTTTACCTGTAGAGCAAATGTGCAGTGGATTTGCAGAAATGTTGAAACATGGACTTATTCAAGACAGAGAATATTGGGAAAAATTAAGCGATTTGTCGAAATTGGAACTTGAAGATTTGGATCAGATGATTTATGACTCTGTAATAATAAAAAACAATATCGTTTTTGAAGACCCAACCGAGCAAAATATACGCAAGTATCTTAATTTTGGTCACACCCTGGGGCATGCCATTGAATCCTTTTATCTCACCCATCCAGAAAAACCCACGTTGTTACATGGTGAAGCCATTGCAATAGGAATGATCATGGAAGCTTATATTTCCTCAAAATTGTTATCTGTTACTCCTAATGAGCTTCAACAAATAAGTGATGTAATACTAGCAACCTTCCCAAAAGTAGATATCAACCCGGTTGACTACCAACAAATAAGCCAACTTCTTATTCATGACAAGAAAAATGAGAAAGGTAATATTCTTTTCGTTTTGCTTACTACCATTGGAGATGCTAAATATAATTGTAAAGTACCTGATGAATTGATATTGCAAGCTTTTGAATATTACAGTTCACTTTAATTCTTTTTTTATACTTTAGAATCAATACTAATCTAAACTTGCCATCTTGAAAAAAAAAATCTTTAAACTCTTAAAAATACTAGCACTTAGTACTATCACACTTATAATTATTGCTATTGCTACGTTATACTTCTCTCTTAATCAAGAGTTACCTCAAGGGACAACAGGTACTGAAGCAGATAATTTTGCTTTAAAGATTCAAGAAGCTGTTAAACATAAGAGCTATCTCAACACCGATTATATACAATGGAGCTTTAGAAATAAACACCATTATCTATGGAATAAGAAACAGGGAACTGCTAAAGTGCAATGGGAGGATTATATTGTACATTTGGATTTGAACTACCCTGAGAAGAGTTATTTGGAAAATAAAAATATCAAGAAAGAAAAAAAGAAGGAACTTATTACTACAGCTTTTGCCTATTTTAATAATGATTCTTTTTGGGTTGTAGCACCACATAAGTTGTTTGATAAAGGAGTTACTCGTCAATTAATTACCCTTGAAGATACCAGCAAAGGCCTTTTGGTGACTTACAGCACTGGCGGTACCACGCCTGGTGATTCCTACTTATGGAAAGTTGATGAAAACTACGTCCCCAAGAGTTATCAAATGTGGGTTTCTATAATTCCAATTGGAGGAATTGAAGCCACATGGAATGGATGGACCTCTACCGAAAGTGGCGCTTATTTATCCCAAAAACATGAGCTGTTAGGCTTTGGTATTCCCATTTCAAACTTAAGAGCCTGGAACAAAAACTAAATATGCTTTATTTTTTTGCGCTTGCTCCAACAAATTGTTGAGACTTATTTTTGAAAAACACATTAAAAGTGGTTAAACTACCATAAATTCTGGTAATGTATTGTTGTAAATCTATTTTATCCTGATCATCAAGATTAGAACTGTTTATTTTTTGTTCCATAACTCGTATACGATCCCGAACCATTACAATTTTATGAAAGAATTTTTCTATAGGAAGCTCTTTTGAAGCAAGATTCTGATCTCCAGGTTGCATAATGAGATTTCCACCTTTCCATTTATCCGCCATAGGAACAATTTCAGATATATCGCTATATCTTTTCAAGAGATCTTTAAGTGTTTTCTCAACTTCATAAAAACTTACTGTATCAACTTCGTCTTCAACCCCTTCAATTACTTCAAACTCATCATCGATATCAATAGTTTCTAATCCATTATCGATAAAAGTGACCCAATACATTTTTGAAGTGACATTTGTCACTACTCCTAATCCATGTTTTGGATGCTTTATTCTTGAACCTATTCCTAATATCATTACTATAATTTTCTTGTAAAAATATAAAAGTATTCATCAAAACTGAAAGAAAAATATTCCTTTGATCAAAAAAACAGTTGATTTCAAAAAATGGGTAAAACACCGATAGTAATTCTGGTATTTTCCCCTATTTTATATTATATCTACAAAAATAAATATAGTTTTACAATTTATTCCAAACCCTGTAAAAAGTCCGGTACTCTCAAAAAATAAAGTGTATTTAACAAAACAGAAACTAAACCAATTTCAAAAAACGCATTCAAATAACTACATTTGCAATCTTGGTTAAAATTTTATGGTCGAATCTGAAGAAAATATTGAAGTATTAGGGGCGCGTGTTCATAATTTAAAAAATATAGACGTAACCATACCTCGAGAAAAACTAGTTGTGATTACAGGTCTGTCGGGATCTGGTAAATCATCGTTAGCCTTTGATACTATCTATGCCGAAGGACAACGAAGATATATCGAGACTTTTTCTGCCTATGCTCGGCAGTTTTTGGGCGGATTAGAACGACCAGATGTAGACAAAATTGATGGCCTTTCTCCAGTAATTGCCATAGAGCAAAAAACTACAAGTAAAAGTCCAAGAAGTACCGTTGGTACAATTACCGAAATCTATGATTTTTTAAGGCTCTTATTTTCTAGAGGAAGTGATGCTTATAGCTATAATACCGGCGAAAAAATGGTAAGTTATAGTGATGAGCAGATCAAAGACCTTATTCTTAAAGATTTTAAGGATAAAAAAATAAATATACTTGCTCCTATTGTTCGATCTAGAAAAGGACATTATCGCGAACTCTTCGAACAAATCGCTAAACAAGGTTTCATAAAAGTGCGTACAGATGGTGAAATAAGAGATATCACCAAAGGAATGAAACTTGATCGATATAAAACCCATGATATAGAAATTGTAATCGATAGACTTTTGGTTACTGAAGATCAGGATAATTCAAAACGTCTTATGGAAACCATTAACACGGCCATGTATCACGGTGATGATGTATTAATGGTGATCGACCAAGACTCCCAAGAAGCCAGATTCTTCAGCCGTAATTTAATGTGCCCTTCTAGCGGTATTTCATACCCAAATCCAGAACCTAATAATTTTTCATTTAACTCTCCAAAAGGAGCATGTCCAAAATGTAATGGAATTGGGAATCTTTATGAGGTAAACCTTAAAAAAATTATTCCCGATGATTCTAAATCGATAAAAAATGGTGGTTTGGTACCTCAAGGACCACAAAAAAACAACTGGGCTTTCAAACAGCTAGAGTTAATAGCACAGCGATTTGATTTTAAGCTTAGTGATCCTATTAAAAAAATTCCTGAGGAAGCGATGCAGGTCATATTGTATGGAGGAAAAGAAAAATTCAGTATCAATAGTAAATCGCTAGGTGTAACCAGAGAATACAATATCGATTTTGAGGGTGTAGCCACTTTTATAGAAAACACCTACAATAATAACGATTCTACATCATTAAAAAGATGGGCCAAGGATTTTATGGATAATATCCAATGCCCGCAATGTGAAGGAAGCCGATTGCGTAAAGAATCTTTATACTTCAAGGTTAATGGAAAAAACATAGCCGAGCTTGCCGCTATGGACATTAGTGAGCTATCAGAATGGTTCAAAGAACTTCCAAATCAATTAAGTGACAAACAAAAGCAAATTTCTGGAGAAATATTAAAAGAAATCAATGCGCGTCTTCAGTTTTTAGTCGATGTAGGACTTACCTATCTTTCTTTAAACCGAAGTAGTAAATCTCTCTCGGGAGGTGAAGCACAGCGAATCCGGCTAGCAACTCAAATAGGATCTCAACTTGTAGGAGTGCTATATATTCTAGACGAACCTAGTATTGGTTTACATCAAAGAGATAACGAGAAACTTATCAATTCTCTTGTTCAATTAAGAGATATTGGTAATTCGGTTATTGTAGTAGAACATGATAAAGATATGATCGAGCGAGCAGATCATGTTATCGATATTGGACCGTTGGCCGGAAAACACGGAGGTGAAATTATTAGTGAAGGAACTCCTAAAGAGCTTCAACAACACAACACCTTAACTGCACATTATCTTAGTGGTAAAAAACAGATTGAAATTCCTTCAAAACGCAGAAAGGGTAACGGAAAAGTAATTTCATTAAAAGGGGCCACCGGAAACAATTTAAAAAACGTATCTATTGATATTCCTTTAGGAAAAATGATTGCTGTTACAGGGGTTTCAGGCAGTGGAAAATCCACTCTTATTAACGAAACGCTATATCCCATTCTTAATGCATATTATTTTAACGGTGTCAAAAAACCTATGCCTTATAAAAGTATTAAAGGACTCGAACATTCTGACAAGGTAATAGATATTAACCAATCCCCTATCGGTCGCACACCAAGGTCAAACCCAGCAACCTACACAGGTGTATTCTCTGAAATACGAAGCTTATTTGCAAAAACACCCGAAGCTATGATAAGAGGGTATAAACCTGGACGATTTAGCTTTAATGTAACTGGTGGAAGATGCGAAACCTGCAAAGGTGGTGGACTTAGAGTGATTGAAATGAATTTCCTTCCGGATGTCTATGTAGAATGCGAAACATGTCAGGGAAAAAGATTTAATAGAGAAACACTGGAAATTAGATATAAAGGAAAATCAATATCCGATGTATTAGAAATGACTATTAATGAAGCTTGTATTTTCTTTGAACATATCCCTAAAATATCAAGAAAGCTAAAAACTATACAAAGTGTTGGACTGGGTTATATTACACTAGGACAGCAATCGACTACGTTATCTGGAGGCGAAGCTCAACGTATAAAACTAGCTACCGAGCTTTCAAAGAGAGATACTGGTAATACATTTTATATTCTAGACGAACCAACAACCGGACTTCATTTTGAAGATATACGTGTTTTAATGGAGGTTCTTAATAAACTTGTTGACAAAGGAAATACCGTTTTAATTATAGAACACAACCTCGATGTAATTAAAATGGCAGATTATATTATTGATATTGGATATGAAGGGGGGAAAAATGGTGGTCAAGTAATCGCCAAAGGAACACCTGAAGAAATTATTAAAGACAAAAAAAGTTACACGGCCAAGTTTCTTAAAAAAGAACTGGCACTTTAAATTACACAATTTATGAGAGAACAACACCATAAGGGCTGGAATGAAATAAAAACAAATGACTCATGGGCCATCTTCAAAATCATGGGCGAATTCGTAAATGGGTTCGAAAAAATGAGTAAAATTGGTCCCTGTGTATCAATTTTCGGATCAGCTCGTACCAAAACAGATGACAAATATTACCAACTGGCAGTAGACGTAGCCAAAGAAATTGTGCAGCATGGCTATGGGGTTATTACCGGGGGTGGACCAGGAATTATGGAAGCAGGTAATAAAGGAGCTCATCTTGGTGGTGGAACATCGGTAGGCCTAAACATCGAACTTCCTTTTGAACAGCATGACAATCCGTATATCGATAGTGATAAAAGTCTTGATTTCGATTATTTCTTTGTGCGTAAAGTAATGTTTGTAAAATATTCTCAAGGATTTGTAGTAATGCCCGGAGGATTTGGAACATTAGATGAACTTTTTGAAGCGATGACACTCATACAAACCAAAAAAATTGCAAAATTCCCTATCATTTTAGTAAGTACCGATTTTTGGGGAGGACTAATTGATTGGATCAAAAGTACATTGCTAGAAAAATTTGGAAATATAAGTCCCGGAGATTTGGGCCTTTTTCATGTTGTCGACACACCAGAAGAAGTACTGCAAATATTAGATAAATTTTATGCAGAATATAATCTTAGTCCAAATTTCTGAAACACATGGTTGTCAAATCAGTTATTAATACGAAATGCAGCTTGAAGTGTTTCCTATATTTACATTGTAAAAATTGAAGATTATAAGAATATATACTACCATATTTGCCTTTTTTGCCCTACTTACACTATCGGCACAAAATAACATCACTATTGATGCAGTCCTTGATACAGAAAAAAAAGTATTGTCTATTTCACAAGAAATAACATATACAAATGCTTCAAAAGATACATTAAACAAGGTGCTTTTTCATGATTGGGCAAATAGTTTTTCAAGCAAAACAACAGCTTTAGGAAAACGATTTTCTGAAGATTTCCTGAAGCGATTTTACTTTGCAAAAGATCATGAACGCGGACGCACTCTAATACAAAACATAACCGATAAAAACTCGCAATCATTAAAATGGGGCCGTTATCAAGGTGCCTCGGACATTCTGTGGATTCAAAGCTCCACTCCTATTTACCCGGGAAAAACTCAAACCTTTGTTTTAAAGTATCAGGTAAAAATAGCAAGTAGCAAATTTACCCGCTATGGATATGAACCCAATGGTAATTTCAACTTAAAGTATTGGTATATTATTCCAGCGGTATATGATACCCAATGGAACGTTTATAGTCACAAAAATCTGGACGATCTTTACGCTCCAATCTCAGACTACAATATCAAAGTAAAAGTACCTCATGGATATCAGATTGTAAGTGATCTAAAAAAAGAAACTATTCTTTCTTCTAAAGAAAACAAAGATAAAACCATTGAACTTCAAGGGAGTAACAGAAGTGAAGTCAATTTATATATAGAAAGAACAGGTAAGTTTTATAGTTTTCCAGCCGATGATATTGAGTTTATAAGCAATATCGAAGATAATGACTTAATGCCAGAAATGAAGTCTGTTGCTACCGAAAGAATAATAAGTTTTTTACAAACAAAACTAGGACCATATCCATTCGATAAGATTCTGGTTTCAGAAAGTGATTATAAAAATAACCCGGTATATGGTTTAAATCAACTTCCCGATATCCTTAGGCCTTTCCCAGATGGTTTTCAGTACGAAATAAAACAACTTAAAGCGATAACAGAAAAATATCTTGAAAATACACTTATCATTAATCCAAGGAATGATGCATGGATAAGAGATGCTATCCATATCTATTTAATGATGTCCTACACAGAGCAGTTCTACCCTGAGATGAAGATAATCGGGAAACTGAGCAAAGTAATTGGTATACGATGGTTTCATGCGGCCGACTTAAAATTTAATGATCAATATTTCCTGGCTTATAAAAACATGGCCAGATTATTTTTGGATCAACCACTATCTACTCCAAAAGATCAGTTAGTAAAATTTAATCAAAATATTGCAAATGCCTATAAAGCCGGTGTTGGTTTTAAATATCTACAGGACTATTTGGGTGATGATAATATAGTAGATGAAAGTATTAAAGAATTCTATTCTCAGAATGTATTACAATTTACCAGTTCACAAAAATATAAGGAGATCCTTAAATCTTTATCAAATAAGGATGTAGCATGGTTTTTTGAAGACTATATACAAACCAATGAAAAGATAGATTTCAAAATTAAATCTATAAAGAAACGAAAGGATTCTATCGAAGTGACTATAAAAAACAAAAGAAATAATGCTATGCCTATTTCTGTTGTTGGTTTAAGAAAAAAAGATATTGTTTCCAAAACGTGGGTTACAAATATAACAGGTACTAAAACCGTCAAAATTGCTAATGATGACCTAACCAAGGTGGTGTTGGATTATGAACAAAAAATCCCCGAGGTTAACAGACGTAATAATCACCGTAATCTGAAGTGGATTTTTAATAAACCATTTCAATTTAGATTGCTAGACGACATTGAAGATTCCAGGTATAACCAAATATTTATTATTCCCGAATTCGAGTTTAATGTTTATGATGGTTTCACATTAGCAGGAAAATTTTACAACAAGACATTTATTAGAAGAGATTTCGAATATAATATTTCTCCGGCCTATGGTTTAAAGTCCAAAAAATTATTAGGATCGGCAGCTTTCTTTTTACGTGACCAAATTGCAGAGCATGGTTTATATCAAATGCGTTATGGTATTAATGGAAGTATGTTTAGTTATGCTCCAGACTTGTTATTCCGACGGTTATCGACATCTGCCAATTTTTACTTTAGACCTAAAGACCTAAGATCTAATGTAAAGCAACGACTTTCACTACGAAATGTAAATGTATTTAGAGAAAGAGATGAAGAGAATCCGGTAGAAACACCCGATTATAATGTTTTTAATGCCCGGTACAGGTATTCTGATTTTAATTTAATCAATTTCTTAGGATATACTCTGGACTACCAAATATCTAAAAATTTCAGTAAGCTATCTGCTACTTTTAACTATAGAAAGCTCTTTTTGAATAACCGACAGTTAAACTTGAGGCTATTCGCAGGTACTTTCCTTTTTAATGATACCGAAAAAGATGGAGATTTTTTCAGCTTTGCATTAGATCGACCAACAGATTACCTATTCGATTTTAATTACCTTGGGCGAAGTGAAGATACCGGTTTTGTGAGCCAACAAATCATTATCGCAGAAGGAGGATTTAAATCTCAACTCGACTATCCTTTTGCAAATCAATGGATGACTACTTTTAATGCCAATACCAATATATGGAATTGGATTTATGCCTATGGTGATGTGGGAATAGTAAAAAACAAAGGGATATCGCCAAAGTATGTTTTTGATGCAGGAGTGAGACTTAGTTTGGTTGCCGATTATTTTGAGTTATTCTTTCCTGTAGTTTCAAATAAAGGTTGGGAAATTGCACAACCAGATTATGACCAACAAATTCGATTTATTATAACACTAAGTCCAGAAACTTTAATTGGTTTGTTTACCCGAGAGTGGTATTAATACTTACTAAATATTACCAAAATATTCAAAATGTGAAAATTTTGAATATTTGTTAACCAATCCTTAAATTATTGACCAAAAACGATAATTTATCAATAAAACCACGATTTAAGTAAATTATACTCAATAAATTTAAGAGTTTCAGCCTTGCAATTGGTATGTATTTTAACTAAATTTGCAAACCTAAAAACGTCGTTCGTATGCAACCTGAAATTATAAGCTCATCCAACATTTCCTTTGAAGAATATAGAAATCAAATACTTAGAGATTTCAAAATTGCTTGCATTAGCAGAGAGTGTAGCTTGTTAGGTAGACGCGAAGTATTGACCGGTAAATCGAAATTTGGAATTTTTGGAGGAGGAAAAGAATTACCCCAACTAGCCATGGCCAGGGTTTTTCGAAATGGTGATTTTAGATCTGGATACTATAGAGATCAAACTTTTATGATGGCTATCGATCAATATACTATTGAACATTTTTTTGCCGGATTATATGCGCATACAGATATTAACAAAGAACCTTTTGCAGCGGGAAGACAGATGGGCGGCCATTTTGCAACCCATAGTTTGAATGAAGATGGTAGCTGGAAAAACCTAACTGAACAAAAAAACTCAAGCTCAGACATATCTCCTACCGCGGGTCAGATGCCAAGATTGTTAGGATTGGCTCAGGCATCCAAAGTATATCGTAATGAAAAAAGTGTATCAGAATTTACCAATTTTTCTACTAAAGGAAATGAAGTTGCATGGGGCACCATTGGAAACGCAAGTACAAGCGAAGGACTTTTCTGGGAAACAGTAAATGCCGGAGCAGTTTTACAGGTACCAATGGTTATTAGCATATGGGATGATGAATACGGTATTTCTGTTCATGCCAAGCACCAAACAGCAAAAGAAGATATCTCACTCATTCTGGAGGGGTTTAAAAGAGACGAAAATCATGAAGGTTATGAGATAATTAAAGTTAATGGATGGGACTACCCTGCTCTTATCGATGCTTACGAGACAGCAGACGAATTGGCAAGAGAAAAACATATTCCAGTAATTATCCATGTAAAAGAACTTACTCAACCACAGGGGCACTCTACTTCAGGTTCGCATGAAAGGTATAAAAGTGAAGAACGATTAAACTGGGAAAGAGAACACGATTGTAATAAAAAGTTCAAGGAGTGGATTATAGAGCACAACATCGCCACTGCCGAAGAAATAATAGATATTGAAAAAGCTTCAAAAAAAGAAGTTAGACAAGGAAAAAATAGCGCTTGGAACGCATATCTTTCTGAAATAAAATCAGAACAAAATGAAGCCTTATCGCTACTGAAAGCAGTTGAAGAGAAAAGTGCAAATAAGAATTTTATTTCCCCCATTGTTAATGCATTATCTTCTAAAGAGGACCCTATTAGAAAAGATATCCTTGAAGCAACCAGAAAAGCTTTAAGATATATTACCAAGGAAGACTTTGCAGAAAAATCTACTCTTCAAAAATGGATAACAAACTACTTTAATACCATACAACCAAAATATAGTGATCATTTATATAACGAATTCGATTCTAAAGTTACCAATATTAGCGAAGTAAAGGCACAATACGATGATAATGCTCCTCTTGTAGATGGCAGAATAATTATTCGTGATAATTTCGAACAACTTTTTAATCGGGTGCCGGAAGCTCTTATTTTTGGTGAGGATAGCGGTAAAATTGGAGATGTAAACCAAGGACTAGAAGGCTTACAAGAAAAATTTGGAGAAATTAGAATCTCAGATACCGGTATTCGAGAAGCCACTATCATAGGGCAAGGTATAGGTATGGCTATGCGCGGTCTTAGACCCATTGCCGAAATACAATATCTTGATTACATCATGTATTGTATTCAAGGGTTAAGTGACGATTTGGCTACTTTGAGATACAGAACGTTTGCCAAGCAAAAAGCCCCGTTGATTGTAAGAACCAGAGGACATCGCCTAGAAGGGATTTGGCATTCGGGATCTCAAATGGGAGGTCTTGTTCATTTGTTACGCGGAATGCACATATTGGTTCCTAGAAACATGACTAAAGCAGCAGGTTTTTATAACACTTTAATGGATAGCGACGAACCAGCAGTAATTGTAGAATGTCTTAATGGATATCGTTTAAAGGAAAAAATGCCAAACAACCTGGCAGAAACTCGTACACCCATTGGAGTTGTAGAAACCATTAAAGAAGGAACAGACATCACCTTGGTTTCATATGGTTCAACACTTAGGTTGGTAGAACAAGCCGCCAAAGAATTATTATCTGTTGGGATAAATGCGGAGGTAATAGATGTGCAATCATTGATACCATTTGATCTTAATCATGATATCGTAAAAAGCGTTGCCAAAACAAATCGCCTTCTAATTATTGATGAAGATGTTCCAGGTGGAGCCACAGGATACATTTTACACAAGTTGATCGATGAACAAAATGTATATCAACATCTTGATAGTAAGCCGCAAACCTTAAGTGCTCAACCACATAGACCAGCATTTGGTACCGATGGAGATTATTTTAGCAAACCCTCTAGCGAAGATATTTTTGAAAAAGCATATGCTATCATGACAGAAGCAGATCCAGAAAATTACCCAGAATTAAGGTAGCTAATTATCGGAAATCTTCAATCTTAATGCGTTTACCATCTTTATAAGATATTATAAAGATTCGCTTATCAAGTAAACCAGATTCGATTAGTGTTCTTCTAAATTCTTGAGCTTCTTTTAAAGTTTCAAAAATCCCTAGACTAAATTTATGAAGAGACGCATCATTATACACTAAAGTATTGGTATACTTTTCTGAAATAGCAGCTATCTTCTTATCATTCAATGCTTTTATTTGTACAGAAAAGATAGTGTCTTTATTGATTAAACTTCTATACAGATAAAGATTTTGAATTTCTTTAATACTGGTATTTTCTTTTTTAAGGAGTTCCAATTCTTTCTTGGTAGCATCTAATTCATTTTGAATTAGAGAAAGTTCATTAAACTGGTCTTCATTTAAAGCAGTTTTTGAAGAAGATTTACTAGAATAAAAAGCATTGGCTACCAGAAAAATACCTAATAGTAATAAAATCACAGAAAATGATCCATATAGTCTATTGGTTTTTTTACTTTTTTTGAGCTTATCTGCCTCAAATTCCAAAAGATCTTCTAGCTTTTGTTGTTTGATCTCGGATTTTTCTATTTGTTGATGTAGAAATAAAAGATCCTCATCTTTAATAACCTTCATTGTTGGGGTAGTTTACGGGGTTACAGTTATTTTAAAGATAAAATCGCCACGCTTAAAGGAGTTTTTGTTCGGTTATTCTATAAACAATACCATCATTCATTTCCAGAATAAATATTGCCTTCTCTTTAATAATTTTCTGAAAGGCTTTTAATGGAAAACCATTGGAGATTTGATTAATATTTTCAATTCTCACCCTCGCTTTATCGTCAAGTTCTAAAATTCTCGATGTAGAATTCTGGTTATGAATATAATAATTATTATACAAAAAATACAATGTATCCCCATTTTTGTCTAAATCATACTCCGCATCGCCATATTCTTTAGCCTTTCGTACAGCTTTTCTCCCTTCATAATATTCTATAAAATCTACTTCTACAAAAATTGCATCATTACTTTTAAAAGCCCTGGTAACATAACAGTACTGTCGGTCATATTTTATAGATTGACTAGTTACCGAATCTTTACCAGCATCCAGAGAATCGGCCAAAAGCACTATGTTTTCTTTGTGTTCCAAAACACCAGCTTTTAGTTTTGCCATTTCAGTTAACAAAGAATCATTAATTACCTGTAGTTTTTTAATTTCATCAGATTCATTGGATGAAAAAAAAGTTTCATTCTTCATTAGATAAAAGCTCCCCGCAATCATCAGCACGATAAGACCAATAATAAAAGAAAAGTATATGTTACTTACCTTTTTACTTCTTTTTAGTTCTTTGGAAATCGACATGAGTCGATCCTCCATTTTTTGTTGCTTGATATCAGTCTTTTCAATCTGATAATGCATCGACAGAATTTCTTCTTCTTTTTTATCCATGATGTAAGACAATTAATTCCCTTGTTTTCCTAACTATATTTCAGATCCTTAATTTAAGGAATCCATTTGACATCTTTGAAATTGGGTTTTCTTTTCTCTAAAAATGCATCCCTACCTTCTTTGGCCTCATCTGTCATATAGGCCAAACGCGTGGCTTCTCCCGCAAATACTTGCTGTCCAACCATGCCGTCATCGGTTAGGTTCATTGCAAATTTCAACATTTTAATAGATGTTGGTGATTTTTCTAGAATTTCCTGTGCCCATTCATAGGCGGTATCTTCCAAGTCATCATGAGGAATAACAGCATTTACCATTCCCATTTCATACGCCTCTTGTGCAGAATAATTTCTTCCTAAAAAGAAAATCTCTCTAGCCTTTTTTTGTCCAACCATTTTTGCCAAATACGCCGAACCATATCCCCCATCAAAACTCGTTACATCAGCGTCAGTTTGTTTAAAAATTGCATGTTCTTTACTTGCCAGAGTAAGATCACATACTACATGTAAGCTGTGCCCTCCTCCTACTGCCCATCCGGGAACTACAGCAATAACAACCTTTGGCATAAATCTTATAAGTCGTTGTACTTCCAGAATATTCAATCTATGCATTCCGTCATTACCTACATATCCTTGATGTCCTCTTGCTTTTTGATCTCCGCCACTACAGAAACTATACACACCATCTTTTGTTGAAGGACCTTCAGCAGAAAGTAACACTACGCCAATTGAAGTGTCCTCCTGGGCATCATAGAAAGCATCATAAAGTTCACTTGTTGTATTAGGCCGAAAAGCATTACGCACATTAGGTCTGTTAAATGCGATACGAGCAACTCCGTTTGATTTTTTATACGTTATATCTTGATATTCTTTTGCAGTTTTCCAGTGTATTGAATTCATTGTATTTTTTATTTATCCAAAAATACTATAATATTAGGATATTCTACTACATCTTTTAAAAGGTTAATCGCTGTATTTTTTTTCATAAAATAAGAATTTAGCATAGTTTTTGATTGAATTACAAGAATTGGTAATATATTTATAGAGTTATGAAGATATTTTTAGTTTTTATATTCAGTTTGTTAAGTTTTTTATCCTTTGGACAAGAAAGGACTATTCAGACTATTTCTATAGAATTAGAACAATTAACCGCTCCATTATCTTTGGTGGATACAGATGTCATAAACAACAAGTATCAATTAATGGAAGTAGATTTGAGTGTAGACCTCAGAAAACAATATTTAAAGAAAAATACACCCTTGATGTTATTGCCTGAAAATAAATTTATTCAACAAAATTATAATGTTGCTATTCCCGGTGCACCTACCAATCAAAGAAAAGTTGGATTTACCATATCAGGAAATGGCTATAACTCAAGTCTAAACAGGAATACCGGGGACATTAAAAACAATGCATATAAAGACGCTAGTTTATATAGCGGTGCATTTTGCCCTATTACTGGGTTGGCTTATTAAAAATTTTCTTAGATTCTCCGTTCACCTTATCATGCATGTTAAAAACATGCTTACCATTTTTTTCTTCTTCATAAAGATGGGTAAGCAAGCTTAGCTCATTTTTTAAAGCATCAACTTTGTCTACCAATAAGTGTATTTCATTTTTAAGGTCTGTACCATCTTCTCTTTTCTTTCTCTTTACTCTAGCTTTTATTTCTGTTTCAGCCTTCATTTCATCCATCCCATTCATAATCACTCCAATAAATAAATTAAGCACTATCATTGTTCCGATCAACACGAAAGAAACAAAGAAAAAAGATGCTAGCATTGGTGAAGCAGAAGGGTTTGTACACAAGGCTTCGTTACCTCCATACCCATAACTATCACAACCATACATATTTATATACATAATATCTGTCCAATCCTCTAAAGTAATTACTCTAAACAAAGACAAAATTGCAGTTTGAAGGTTATCAAAATGAATGGGATCATTGGGGCCAAACAAAAAAACTGCCATTGCTCCATAAATATAGAATAGTAATCCTAGCAAGAGACTGATATACGCCATAGAGGGAATACTTCTTAATAGCGCTCCCACAATAAGTTGTAATTCTGGAAGAGCAGTTACCAGTTTGAAAACCCTCAGAATACGGATTAACCGAAGAACAGGTAAAAACTCAGCATTATCGCCCAAAAACGGCCCGGCAAAGCAAGCCACTACAATAAAGAAATCAAACAAATTCCAGGCATCTTTAAAATAGTTTTGCGGTTGATTTCCCTCGGCTGTAATTTTAATAAATACCTCGATAGTAAATATGATTAGAATTACCCAATCAATAGCATCAATAATTGGTGCCCATTGATCTACTTTTTCGCCATAAGTTTGAATCCCAACCAGGATACCAGCCAAGATAATTACTGAAATGATAAAATTCTGAAACCACTTAGATTTAGCAATCTTTTTGCATAGCGTTACCATGTAAGACAAAAGGTTAAGTTGTTGATATTATTTAGTTTTGAGATTTTAAATTTAATAAAATAATTAAATTATCAAATTTCCCCTGTGTTACTTAACCTCTTTTAAAGGATTTTATTATGCTATTATTCAATCCAGTAAACGGATACCGTCCTTTTCAATAGATATTTTTCTGGCTTTGTAAAGAGAGCCAATAGCTTTTTTAAAACTTTTTTTACTTAACTGAAAAACTTCTTTGATATCTTCAGGATCAGATTTGTCATTAAGATCAATAAAGCCTCCGCTTGCTTTTAGTTCGTTCAAAACTTGCTGTGCATTAGGCTCAATTCCTCTGTAACCATGTCGCTGCAAAGTAAGATCTATTTTACCGTCTGGACGAACTTTTTTCACAAAACCTTTTAACTGATCTCCCGGAGTAATTTTTTGAAAAATCTCATCTGCATAGACAAGCCCAAGATATTTTTGATTTACTATCATGTTCCAACCTTGTGGGGAAGGATGTGATGCAATTAACTCTACTTCGTCATAAGGAGATAGCAACACCAAAGAGTTGTCTAAAAATCTCTTTGTTTTGCTTGACGCAACAAGCCTATTAGTCTCTTCATCCAAATAAACGTAAACTAAATACCAACTACCTATGCGCATTTTTGAAGCTTGTTCTTTAAAAGGAACAAAAAGATCTTTCTCTAGTCCCCAATCTAAAAATGCACCTATCTCTGAGACACTTGTACATCTCAGATAAGCAAAAGACATTACTGTTGCATAGGGTTCTAATGTAGTTGCGACTATACGTTCTGAGCTATCAAGATACACAAACACCTTGATCTTATCTCCTATCTCAAACTCTTCTGGCACATATTTATTAGGTAGTAATACTTCATTCCCTTCTTCATCTCCCAAAAAAAGTCCCGGTTCACGGTCTCTTAATATTTCTAATGTATTGTAAACTCCTAGATCAAGCATCTTTTTTGTTATTTGGCGCAAAGATACTTCTTTAATCTTCTTACATTAGGTATTTAAACAAAAAAAGGTGATTCTTCGTGAATCACCTTTTGTATATTTTTGGACAGATTATAGTATCTTAATTATATATCGACTCTTTTCCAAAATGTTTAGTTAGCATATAATAAACAACCGCTCTATACTTATTACGATTTGATTTGCCATAAGCTTCGATTACAGATGCAATAGCTTCATCTAATTTTGGCCCATCAGACAATCCTAATTTCTTGATCAAAAAGTTTTTCTTAACAGTATCTAATTCGCTTTGATCGCTACCAGATACAGTCGCAGCATCTGCATTGTAGATAGAAGGACCACAACCAATAGTAACTTTTGTTAAAAGATCCATATCTGGAGTTTGCCCAATTTTGTCTTTGATATCGGCTGCGTATTTAGCAATTAATTCGTCTCTTTTACTCATAAGATGATAATGTTTATAGGTTTTTAGTTAATTTTTTAATCTTGTCTCAAATATAGACGAATTATAAATGAATAATTTGTCCATAAAGTATTTTAAAGTGTAAATATTAGATGAAATACTTAAAATAATCGATTAAAGTACTGTCATTTGTTTTTCGAGGGGTAAAAATTTCAAGTAACTGGGGTTTGTTATTGTTTTGATAGATTTCTTTAACACCTCGAATCAAATCTTCATTATTATCGGCTGTATGATATTCAAACCCAAACATTTTACACAAATGTTCTGCAGTAAGATGATGAGTTGTTTCAAAATACTTACTAAAGTTACTACTTTCTTCTTTACCAGGCAAGATTCTAAAAATCCCACCACCGTTATTATTAATCATAATAATCTTGAAGTTAGAAGGAACATGATCATTCCACAGTGCATTACTATCATAAAAAAAACTGAGATCCCCTGTAATTAAAGTTGTTGGCGTTTTTGTAGCTATCGCAGCACCAATTGCCGTAGAAGTACTACCATCAATACCGCTAGTTCCTCGATTACAAAATACTTTAAAAGAAGGGTTTAATGAAAACAATTGAGCATAGCGAACTGTAGAACTATTGCTAAGCTGGATCATTTGTCCATTGGGAATCACACCAAAGATAGTTTCAAACACTTTAAGATCTGTAAAAGGCGTTTGCTCTAGATATTCTTTGTGTTTTTTTCTTCTTTCTTCTCTAATCGAAATCCAAAACGATTTAAAATCTGATTGTATTGGTTTTACTTGAGGCAAAAACCTTAAAAAAAAATCATTTGGATTTAGTTTAACATGATCTGTAAGGCAAAAATATGTATCGAATGCTTTTTTGGAGTCAATATGCCAATGAGATTTTGGTTGATAGGTTCTTAAAAAAGCTTTAATTCTTTTTGAAACTACCATACCGCCAAAAGTTAAAAGCACATCGGGTTGTAAAGCACTAAACTCTTCTTGGGTTAATGAAGTAATTAACTGATCAATACAATTAATATGTGTTTCATGATGAATATTGGATGTAGTTTCAGATAATACCAAAACGGATGGATCGTTTGCCAACTCCTCAATCCATTTTTGATCTATAATTTCTGGCGCATTGACCCCAATGAGTACCATTTTTCGTTTTGCTTGGGTCCATGCAGAAATCATCTCGGACTGCAAGTTATCAGAGATGTAAGGCAATGGACGCTCTACGGGTATATTTTTAGGAGTAATTGTTGGCTCCTGAAGTTTATCGTACAACGGTTCGTAAAACGGAACATTAATATGAACCGGACCACTTTGTGCAATAGCCATATTTAACGCCAAGTTTATCTCACGCTCATTATGTTTTTGAGCTTCATGCTGTTTTTGGCGAATTTTAATATCTTTAATTTTCGTCTCTGCAACTACTTCAGAATATAGATTAGCCGAATATAATATATGATTCTCAAATACGTTTTTTTGCCGTATCGTTTGTCCATCTCCTATATCAATTCTTTCAATAGGACGATCTGCACTTAAAACAACCAAAGGGACATCACTATAAAAAGCTTCAGAAATGGCAGGATAATAATTTAACAATGCACTTCCCGAGGTACATACCAACGCAACAGGTTTTTTGATCTGTTGAGCAATTCCTAATGCAAAAAAGGCGGCACACCGTTCATCAACAATACTATAACAATACATATCGGGGTGTTCACTAAAACCAATGGTTAAAGGTGCATTACGGGACCCGGGAGAAATAACAATGTGAAAGATTCCTTTTGCTTGGCATAAGGCAACTATAGTTTGTGCTAAAGGAATTTTTGAATATAATCTTGTTTTCATTCGAATGGCTAAAGTACAATATCATACCAATTAAAGCCAATGTTTTAAAGGTAATTTAGAACAAAACTTTTTTCATGGTTTCTGTCTTATTAACCGTCTCTCGCCACTCTTTCTCTGGAACAGAATCCTTGGTAATCCCTCCTCCTACATATAGAATAGCCTTATCACGTACAATTTCCATACAGCGTAAGTTAACAAAAAGATTAGAAGCTACTTGCTCTTGAGTCTCTAGATTTAATTCTCCCAAAAAGCCTGTATAAAATTTTCTATCATACCCTTCGTGTTGCAATATGAAAGATCTCGCTTTTTCCTTAGGTAACCCACAAACTGCCGGTGTCGGGTGAAGAATATTAATAATATTTTCGATACGAGATTTGCCTGCAACCAGTCTTGCCTTAATATCTGTTCTTAAATGCAGTAAAGTTCCTGCTCGATGCGTATATGTTTTTGAAGAAACAATGTCGTTTGCTATTTGTGACAATTCATCTAGAATAAATTTTGTCACCATTTCTTGCTCTTCCAACTCCTTACTTTCCCATTCAATAGGGTTGTCAATTTTATAAGGCTGCGTTCCGGCAAGAGCCATGGTACTAAACTGATCATCTTTAATTTCTAAAAGTGTTTCTGGAGTTGCTCCCAACCACGTTCCAACCTTAGGATGATACCAATAATACACAAAGGCCTTTGAATAATTATCAATTAGTTTTCTAAACATATGTAACGAGTCAAGTGAAGTAAATCCCGATATCTTCTCTTGTCGGGATAACACAACTTTTCTTAAATCGTTCAAAGCTATTGCTTTTATTCCTTTTTCTACCAAACGAATATGATTCACCTGATTATTTGTAGTATCAGAAAGTCCACTAATCTCTGCTAAAAACTCTTCATTTTTCTCAATATTTTTATTAGGGATACTCACTCTAAATCGGTTAGAATGAGCAAAAGGACTAAGAATAGCCTTTTTTGAAGTATCGAAAGGGGCAAAAACAAACCCCGAGGAAGAATAATCCTCTATTTCATATAGCGTATTGTTATTCTGTAATAATACTTCAAGTTGGGTGGCATCCGGTTTTCTATAGATAACAAAGGGAAGTTGTTTCTCTTTTTGCTCCCTAATTTTAGCATAAACATTCTCTATACGCATACCGTTTAGTTTTTAGGAAGTGCAATAGTGGTTAGTTTTACTACAGAGACAAGATTTTGTTCTTCATCTCTTATTTTAATATCCCAAAGTTGGGTTGTTCTACCAGGGTGTACTACTTCTGCTCTAGCATAAACATATCCTTCTCGGACACTTTTCACATGATTTGCAGAAATCTCTATACCTCTAATGAATAGATCTTTAGAATTAAGAAACATATAGGACGCTGCACTACCAACGCTTTCGGCCAATGCTACCATCGCCCCGCCATGCAATACTCCGTCAGGTTGATGTACTCTCGGGTTTACGGGCATTTTAGCAATAAGATAGTCTTTACCTACCTCACAAAATGAGATTTCTAAGGTTTCCATAAGAGTATTTTTACACATTTGGGCACATTGTTCAAGTATTTCTTCTTGGGTCAAATTCATGAAAATTTTAAATTTTAAGTAAAAATAAACAATGCCTATCAAATAATATAACTATATTTAATCATTATTTTAACGAACGTTCAATAAAAATGCCAAAAATAAAAACATCCAAAGAAGAAGTTCTAAGCAAGGTAATCCCAATGCTAAGGACTCGTGGTGTTCAAAATAGTAGTATGAGTGAATTGGCGAAGGCCTGCGGTATTCAAAAATCTCATTTTTACTATTATTTCAACAATAAAGAAGAATTAATCAAGGAGGTGCTTTCAACCGTTTATAGTTACTTTAAATACAACCTGTTTAAAATCATTGATAGCGCCTCCTTATCTCTTCCTGAAAAAGTTGAAAAGATGAAGCTACTCATGGGTAAAATATTTAAGGCATCTGATGGCGGGTGCATCATGGCAAACACCGCGCTAGAAACAATTCATCTCAATCCTAGCTACGGTAAAGAGATTCAATCATTTTTTACCGATTTTATAAAAGGTCTACAAGGGCTCTTAGAACAAAAGTACGATTCAGATGAAGCTTTAATGTTAGCAGAACAAATGGTTCAAGACATTGAAGGTGGCATACTTTTAACTCAAGTATATAATGATTTAAAATATATAAACAACGCTGTTTCCAGAATGGAAAAGATAATTCTAAATTAATAAAACCTATGGAATCATACACAATTCATTCTCTTGACGGATATCCAATTTCGATTCATGAATTCATTCCTTCTACTCCAAACAATAAAACTATAGTTTTTGCCCCAGCCGTTGCAGTGCCACAGAAGTTTTATTTTAACATAGCAGAGCATCTGGCAAGTATCGGGTGTAATGTATTTACTTTTGATTACCGTGGTATTGGAGGATCACTATCAAAAAGCATTCAATCTTTGAAGGATCAAGGGTACTTTTCTTGGGCATCCGATTTTAAAGCGGTATCAAAATATGCCAAAGAAGAATATCCCAATAATAAACAGTACGTTATTGGTCATAGCTATGGAGGTAACAGCCTAGGATTCAGTGATGCTTATCAATATTATGACAAGTATCTTACTATTGCATCTCAATATGGTTTTTACAAACATTTCAAATTAAGAATGCAATTCCTAATTTTAATAAATTTTGGAATATTTGTTCCTGTAACCACATCTATATTAGGCTATTATCCATCGGGATGGTTTGGCCTGGGCAGTCCTTTAACTACACAAGTTGCCAAGGATTGGGCAAAGTTCCTATTGCACCCGGACTCTATGCTATACTTTACAAAGGGAAGTAATACCACATTTTATAAAAACATCAAAGACCCTATGTTGCTGGTAAGTATAGAAGATGACCTATTTGCACCAAGAAAATCGGTTGATATACTGGGCGATCAGGTATACAGTAATGCTCAAGTAACACGAAAACATCTAAAACCGAAGGACTATAATCTAAAATCGATTGGTCATTTTGATTTTTTCAGAAAGAAAAACAAAGATATTTTATGGCCTATTGTTTATGATTGGTTTGATTTGAATTAAATTTGCGTCTATCATGCAAATCATTTCAAAATCAGATTTTTTTTTACCTATATCTATGCAAGCTGAAGAAAAAGAAATTTCATATACCGCTACAAATACCTTTTCTACCTTAAATTCCTTAACCTCTAAAACTAAAAATGTTTGGTTAGTTTTTCACGGAATCGGTTATCTAAGTCGTTATTTCATTAGGTTATTTGAAAGCTTTGATAAAGATGAGAATTATTTTATTGCTCCCCAGGCCCCTTCAAAATATTATAAAGGAAATGATCACAGAAGAGTCGGATCTAGTTGGCTAACCAAAGAAAACACACAACCTGAAACCAAAAATGTTTTACGTTATGTGGATGCTATTGTTGAATCAGAAAAAATACCCGAAGAGTTAAATTTTATTATTTTGGGATATTCTCAAGGAGTTAGCATTGCTACCCGTTGGATTGCAAGTCGAAAAATCAATTGTGATACCTTGATAATGGTATCTGGAGGTTTTCCCAAAGAACTAAAGAAAGAAAATTTTACTTTTCTTACCGAAAACACAAAAATCACTCATATCGTCGGGGAAAAAGATCCTTTTTTTGAAATAGAAAAAGTTGAAGCCGAAAAAAAGCGTGTCAAACAAATTTTACCGCAAATTGAGTTTAGAACTCACAACGGAGGCCATGAACTCGATGTAGCATCATTAAAAGAAATACTTTAGCGATTCATTCAAATGCGCATTACTAATTAATTTTACAAATAACGTTCTTTAAGAACTTCAAAATGATGCGCTTGATGACCAGCCAGAACGTATCCAACTGCCCTGGTACTCATTGCACTACTACTAGCCTCTCCAACTCTGAGCAACATCTCATTTGTAAAACTTTTAAAAAGTGTAATTGAAGAATTGCGAACAGCTTCAAAATCTGCAATCAGTTCTTCTTTACTATAATTATTAGCATTCGAATTAGGAACGTAGTCGTCTTGTTCAAACCCCATAAGTGAAGTTTTATCATTTCTTGCAAAACGTAATGCTCGATAAGCAAATACCCTTTCAGCATCTATAAGATGTTGTAATACTTCTGCAATTGTCCATTTTTCGTCAGCATAAGCATAGGTAAATTTTTCTTGTGGAATGGAATTTACAAAATCAACAAACTCCTTTTTGCCATGATGTAACCCTTTAACAACATCAATATGTTTAGCCTTAGAAATATAGGCCCCATAGTACGGGTGAAACTCTCCCTCGTTTAATTGAGCAAGCATAAATAATGAATTAAATAAATGAGGTGGGAATTTAATAATTCCCACCTCATTTATTAACTATCTTAACAGGACTTTATCAATTAAGCCGAATTTCTACTGGCATTGATGTTTCCAAACAAAGACCTTGTCACCATTTTTTCATAAATCTCTAAATCCTTTGCATCTGCGCTTTGAGAACGGCTAATTTCCTGAATTTTTTTAAGCGCATATTGCTGAATTGTAAGCAATGGCAATACAATACTTTCTCGCACTTCTATCGAGGCTTTACCGGCAGGTTCATTTTGCATTAGTTCACTATACCCAGTAAGCTTGAACAATAAACGCTTGGTTAGCAAATACTCATCGTGAATAACATCCCAAAAAGCTCCGTACTCTTTATCCTCTTTCATATAAGAAGTTAGCTGAAAGAACGATTTGGTAAGGCTCATCATACTATTTCCAATTAAAGCTCTGAAAAATGCAGATTCTTTATATAAGGCAATAACTTTTGCAAACTCCCCCCGATCTTCAAAGGACTTTAGTGCCGTCCCAACACCATAAAAACCAGGAACATTTTGTTTTAACTGACTCCAACTTCCAACAAAAGGTATCGCTCTTAAATCTCCAAAATCCAGTGTCGCACTTTTGCTTCGTTTTGATGGACGACTACCTATATTTGCTTTTCCATAGTATTTAAGCGTACTCATATGCTCTAAATATGGTAAAAACTTTGGATGACTCTTAAAATCAACATATGTTTGATAACTTACATCGGCAAGTTCTTGCATGGTTTGTTTATTTTCTGGAGAAAATAGATTGGCCTCATTGTTGGTCAATTCATTTTCTACCCCAGCTCCCAAAAGTTGCTCAAGATTGTATTGACAAGAATCTAATGTTCCAAAATTCGAGCTAATAGTTTGCCCTTGTACTGTAATTTGAATTTCTTCATCTTCTACAGTTGGGCCAAGAGAGGCATAGAATTGATTTGTATTCCCTCCTCCTCGTGCCGGAGGCCCTCCTCTACCATCAAAGAAAACAACTTTTACATCATATTTTCTAGAGATTTCGGTTAAAGCCTCTTTTGCTTTAAATATCCCCCAATTTGCCATCAGGTATCCTCCATCTTTTGTTCCATCAGAGAATCCAAGCATAATTGTTTGCTTCATTCCGCGTCGTTTTAGGTGCTCCATATATACCGGATTGCTATAAAGAGACTCCATTACTTGATGTGAAACTCGTAGATCGGGAACAGTTTCAAACAACGGAATTACATCTACCGTTGGTAAGTCCCAATCACAAAGCCTTATCATGGCAAAGGTTTCCATTACATTAAGTTCATTCCCATTGTTACTAATGATATAACGATTAGCAGCACGTTCTCCATTATTTTTCTGAATCGTTTTGATTGCATAGATAGATTCTACGGTAGCACGGGTTATATCTTCTTCGAAAATAGAAGGATCTAACTTTCCAGATACCTTAGACAGTACATCTATTTGTTCTTTTCCAGAAAGGTCTTTATAGTTCTCGGGAAAAATCCCTAGACCTAACTCTGTAGTTTTTTCAACGATATCTGTCAAAACTTTGTGATGTATTCTAGAATCCTGACGAATATCTAATGTGGCAAAATGAAAACCAAAAACCTTAACCTTATTAATCAAATCTTGCAACTCTTCCAAAAACAAGGATTGATGCTCATTAATAAGCTCTTCTCTAATTTCTAATAAGCCATTCATCAATGTATCAACAGATAAAGGCTCTGCAGTCTTGGCATAGTAAAAATTATCATACAAAGCCGTTTCTAAAACTGCTATTTTATCCTGAAGATTACCAAAGGTAATTCTACGTTTTAGATCTCTGATATCGCGATAATAGTTGATCAAAATTGTTTTTCTCAGCCTTTTTGCTACTTTTAAGGTAGTCTCAGTTGTTACAAAAGGATTTCCATCACGGTCCCCTCCTGGCCAGAATCCAAGATTGATTAGATCATTGTCGAGATCTTCTCCTTCAAAAATATTTTGCTGGACATAATTGTAAATCTTACTAGCTGATTGATAAAATACATTTTCCAAATACCAAATCAAGCTTACAGCCTCATCATATGGTGTAGGTTTTTCTTTCTTAAAAAAAGCGGTTTTACCCAATTGCGCCAATAGTTGTTTTATCTGTGGTAAATCGTTATCTCGAATCGCATCATCCAAATCATGAATAATCCCTAATACCGTACCGGGATAAAATTGCGTGGGATGCGCTGTTAATGTTGGTCTAATCTTAAACCTGCTCAAGTAATCCTTAAGCTCTTCCAACTGCCCCTTGGCTTGAGCCTCTTCTTTAATACTTCGTAACGTTCCGCGACCATCCATATTATTTACTACCGGAAAAGCCGCATCTTCAATAGCATCAAATAACACAACTTGTCTTTCGATGTATTGAATAAATCTGAATAAAAGATCATGGCGTTCTTTTAAGGATGGATTATCTTGATATAAATTAAAAAAACTTTCAACTATCTCTGTTGGATTTTTTTTCTCTTCATATCCTTTATCGCATACTTCTTTAAATAGTGGTAATAAAACACCTGTATTTGTTACAGTATCAAACGGCAGTGTGATTAGTATACTGTTATAAATCTGGTACTTTGCCAGAACATTTTCGTTAAAACGATCTATTTTTGGTTTTCTAGCCATTGTGTGGTGGTAATTATGGTTTTGTGGTTATAAAAGCCTCTTCTGGTTATTTGAAGAGTCTAATTTATTTGATAAGCTTTGTATAAAAAAAGCCCTTTAAGATTTCTCAAAGGGCCTATATTGTATATTAAAAAGAAACCCTTTACAATTCCTGAAAGATAGAATGCATCAAACGTTTCTTATCATTAATACTTTCTTCTAGAGAAATCATAGTTTCAGTACGATAAACACCATCGATATCGTCTAACTTAAAAATGATATCTTTTGCATGGTTTGTATCCTTGGCTCTTACTTTACAGAAAATATTAAACTTTCCTGTAGTAATATGTGCTACCGTAACATAAGGAATTTCATTAATTCTTTGAAGTACAAATTTTGTTTGCGAAGTATTTTGAAGATAAATACCAACATAAGCAATAAATGAATACCCTAGTTTTTTGTAATCCAATGTAAGTGAAGAACCTTCAATAATTCCCGCTTCCTCCATTTTTTTCACACGCACGTGAACAGTTCCTGCAGAAATCAATAGTTTTTTTGCAATATCCGTAAATGGCGTACGAGTATTTTCAATCAACATATCCAAGATTTGGTGGTCAACTTCGTCTAATTTAAATTTTGCCATAGTAATTTGTATTATTTTTTCCCGATTAATTACATTGCAAAAATAACAGAAAAATACAGTTTCTGCATATTTTATTTCACCTTTTTGCTAATTCTATTGAGAATAATTCAGAATCTAGATAAAATTTTAACAACTTGACCTCTGGAACTATCTCTACTGTAACGATTTCGTTGCGCATCACCCTTTTTTTACCAATAATTTCTCTATGGCCATAAAATTTTCCTAAATCTTCAATTTTAACAATTTTAGGTATGAAATTCACATTATTTTCACCTAATTCTTCTGTATACTGCACAGCAATATCGACATTTTTTCCCTCAAGAATTACATCCCGTATTATAACATCATGATAACATTTTCCATTCTCTGGAATTAAAAAGTAATCTTCGTAACCTTCTCCCGTAATATCATTTTGAGCTATGTAATGAATTGAAGCAATTAAAGAATAAAAAATGTATTCGCGAGTAGTTTCACGATTATAATCGTTTGGGTAATGTCCTGCTTCAAACAAAATTGTTGGTATACCTATATTTTCTAAAGTATCCCCTACACAATTAATATTAAAACCATCATCATATCGCCCTACTTGATTCGGAATACATTGTTGTAGTACAACATTCATTTTTCCAATAACTTCCATTGCGATTTTGCGACTTTCTGTTATTGAACGTTCTTGATCGCCCGCTGGAGATAAAAACGATACTGTAGCCGGGTTATTTGTTTCTCCTGCACTAAAAATGGTGCGCTGACCATGTAAATTAAATCCATAATCAGGTTTAATCTCCTTAATTAAACTATTAAGAACCTTACTTTCTTTTTGCGTTAGGTTTTGAGCATCCCTATTAAGATCGACATTGTTATAGTTATGTCTTGTGTATGCTCTGGCTCCATCTGGACTAAGAATAGGAACTATAAATAAAGTACATTGCTGTAAAACATTCTTTGTCACCTCATTATTTGTATCATTAAGAAGGTTGATTAAGTCAAATAGTGCTTTTGTAGTAGTACTTTCATTACCGTGCATTTGTGACCACAGTAAAAGTTTCTTTGGACCAGAACCTAAAGTAACCAAATGTATGGGTTCATTGTTTTCGGAAAGCGCAATTTCTTTAATATCTATTTTATGAGCCAAAGTCTCTAATAAAGGTCCTATATGATCCAGGTTTATGTAACGACCAAACAAAGATTCTTCTCTATACCGGGAGTACCAGTTTTCTAATGTAATCAAATTCATATAGCAAGCTAAAGGCTACGAAATTACGGTAGTTTAATGAAGATTCATAACAAACCAGTAGATAAATTACAAATGTAAACCTAATCAAGATTTACAAATGTAAACTTAACAAAATTACAATTGTAAACAATACTATTCATCTCTATTGTTCACTAATGTAAACAGCTGTTGTTCAAATGTTATCTAGTTATTAACAATTTATTTATATAATCTTTTAAATAAATATAAATATTTATAAATCAGATATTTAATGTTATTTATGTAAACTATTTATTTATATAGCATTATGTCTTGTTTACAATTGTAAACCTAACTTTTAGGTAGATTTGTTTACCTTTGTAACCAGTTTTAATGCTAAAAATAGTTTACAATGGTAAACAGTAAAGATTTCGGAAAAAGAATACAAAAAATCATGGATTATTATGCCGTATCTGCCTCATCCTTTGCAGATTACATGGGCGTAGGTCGTTCTTCTATTTCTCATATTCTATCGGGAAGAAATAAACCTAGTCTAGATTTTGTAATGAAGATTACAGAGGCTTATAATGAAGTAGATTTACAATGGTTATTATATGGTAAAGGAGTTTTTCCTAAATCTGAAAACATTATGGAAAAAAAGAAAACCATTCCAGAAAATTCTGTCCCTTTAAAAACGGGTCCTGCTCCTATTGAGCAATCGGATCAAGATTTATTCTCTCAATCCCCTTCCGAACAAAAAGAGGAAATTCAACCTCTTGTTTCTAAAGAAAAAATACCGAAAATAATTTCTGAAAACAACAATGTCGACCGTATCGTTATTTTTTATAGTGATGGCACCTTTAATTCGTACCAGATGAAAAAATCTTAACAACTTTTTGAGAACTGGCTATAAACTTTCTGGAAATAAATTTATTTTCGTCTCCCAGTTCAATTATTATATGAAGCAAATAGCTTTCTTGTACTTAAGTATTCTTGCCTTTTCTGGTTGTGATCTACCAGAACGAAACTGTATGGATTTTCATACGGGAACTTTTGAGTTCGAAACTTTACTTAATGGAGAATTGGTTAAAACGACTTTTGTTCGCAATGATTCTATAGAAATTGACTATTTCCAAGGAAAAAGAGATACTTCGACTGTGCGTTGGATTAATGAATGCGAATACATTGTTCAGAAATTGAATCCTAAGAATATGGCTGAAGAAAAAGCTATTCATATGAAAATCTTAACTACGGATAAAGACACTTACACTTTTGAGTATGCGTTGGTAGGCGCTTCAAATAAACAACGTGGAACCGCTAAAAAAATTAAATAATGTTCGAAATATTTACATCAGCAGATGCTTGGGTAGCCTTACTTACATTAACGTTTTTGGAAATTGTATTAGGAATCGATAATATTATTTTTATATCCATTGCATCAAGTAAACTACCCGAAAAGCAACAAAAAAAAGCAACCAACATTGGCTTAATGCTGGCCATGGTAATGCGTATTGTTTTACTATTCGGAATCTCCCTCCTGGTGGCTATGGAGGCTCCATTTTGGCATATTAATCTCCCATGGGTAGAAGCAGGAATTAGCGGTCAGGCATTAATACTATTTGGTGGTGGAATGTTTCTATTATATAAGAGTGTGCATGAAATCCATGAAAAAGTAGATGAAAAAGGAGAAGAAGAAAAAGAACTCGAAGCTAAAAGTTCGTCTACGCTCTCTAATGCTATAGTACAAATTACCTTGATCAATGTAGTATTCTCTTTTGATTCTATTCTTACAGCAGTTGGAATGACAAATGGTTTAAGTGACGATCCAAACGACGCCTTAATCATTATGGTTATAGCTGTTGTAATATCGGTATTGATAATGATGTTGTTTGCCACCCCAGTGGGTAGGTTTGTAAACAAACATCCTTCTGTACAAATTCTAGGGCTTTCATTTTTAATCCTTATTGGATTTATGCTGATCGCAGAAGCAGCACATTTAGCGCATCTTCAACTATTTGATACAGAAGTCGGTACAATACCTAAAGGATACCTTTACTTTACCATAGCATTTTCATTATTTATTGAATTTTTAAACTTCAAACTAAGAAAAAAACACAAAGTAAAAAAGCAAAAGGCATAATCATCACAATACAATTTTATGATCGTAAAAATCGCCGAGGGAAATCTTAAAACCAAATTTGGAGAATATCACGAAATTCTTTTTTATGATGGACAAAAAGAATCCTTCGCATTGGTAATGGGTGATATCAAAGATCAGGAAGATGTTCTATGTCGCGTACATTCTTCTTGTATATTTGCCCATCATTTTAATAGTATAGAATGTGACTGTCGGGAGCAAATGGAAATTTCTCAACAACTAATCCAAAGACAAGGAAAAGGAATTGTAATTTGGCTGGATCAGGAAGGTAAAGGAAATGGCCATTACGCATTACTCAAAAGTGCCCAATATAAGAAAAAAGGATTACCACAAGGAGAAGCTTATGAAGCTGTAGGGTTCAAAAAAGATGCTAGGGATTTTAGAAGTGCCGCAGAAATCTTAAAAGAACTTGGGGTAAAATCTGTTAAAATGCTTACCAACAATCCCAAAAAAGTTGAAACCCTTACTCAACATGGGGTTATGGTTACTGGAACAACACCTACTTCCCTTTAACATTAATTTGCTTTTTATCTTTTTTAAGACCCGAAGATTTTCGCAATATGAGTCAAAAATAAACCGTCTTTTCATTGTAATATTGCATAGTTAAAAAAGTTAGCTATGTCCAAGAGTACAACAAACTCATACTCAGACCGAATTTCAAAAGCCATAGTGTTTATTGAAGAAAACCTAACAAATACACTTACTTTGGATAACATTGCCCAAGTCGCCTGTTATTCAAAGTATCATTTCCTTAGAATTTTTACAGAAATCACGGGAGAAACAGTATTAGACTATGTAAGAAAAAGAAGAGTTTCAGAATCTGCAAATGACTTGTTACTTACCCAAAAACCTATTATAGAAATCGCAATCCATTATAGATTTGATTCACAACAAGCATATACTCGTGCATTTAAATCTGTTTTTGAAGTGAGTCCGGGAAAATATCGAAAAAAAGGACATCGCCTAGTATCCTTTGAAAAATACACCTTATCACCAAATGATATTAATCGTTTACAAACAGAATTTACAACTATGATACCCAGCATTATTAATTCCAAAGAAAAGAAACTAATTGGTTTAAAAGATGAAATGAGTTTATCCCATGACAAAACCACTCAAATGTGGCAGGAGTTTATGCCAAGAAGGCATGAGATCAAAAGCAATAAGGACACCGGGTATTACTCTATTCAAGTTCATAACAAAAATATCACTTTAGAAAACTTCACCAAAGATGTAATTTTCGAAAAATGGGCCGCTGTAGAAGTAGAAGATTTTAATGAAATACCAAAAAAAATGTTTCCTTACACCCTGCCAGAAGGAAAATATGCCGTATTTATTCATAAAGGAACGGTACATACATTTCAAAAAACTATGGATCATATTATGGGGATATGGTTGCCCGATTCGGGATATAAATTAGACACAAGGGATATTTTCACAGTAATGGGAGAAAAGTACCACGGTCCTTTTCATCCAAAATCTGAGGAAGAAGTATGGATCCCGATCATTTGATTTAACTTTTTTATGGCAAAACAATATTAATTAATTAAATAATTTAGATCCAAAACGAATTCAATAAACAACATCTTGATTTCACAAGATCAAAATATAACAATACAAAAAGCCGAAAAATCACAAATCCAATGGATCAACGATGTATATCAGCAAATAGGATTTATAGCTTCAAATTATGATACAGAATATATCGCCATTGCCAACAAAGGAACTGTAGCATGTGGTCTTGGTCGAATTACCCATATTGATCAAGAAAACCTCGAATTAGGCGGCATGTATGTATTCGAAGAGTTCCGAGGAATGGGAATAGCAAATGAAATTGTGAAACATTTACTTACACAATCTGACCAAACTAAGAAAATATGGTGTCTGCCATTTTCTCACCTGGCAAACTTTTACTGGCAATTTGGTTTCAAAAACCATGAAGAATACAATTTTGAAATTCCCAAAAAGGTTTTGTCAAAATATAAATGGTGTAATGACACATATAATGACAAGGTTCTTTTATTGGTAAAATAAAGATTGCTTACTGCTTTAACATTCAATTAATTAACATAGTGTTAACAAGTAAAAGAATAATAGTACGTTAATTATCTGATAATCAATAAAAAAGTTTGATTATTAAGCTAATACAATTTTGAAAAGAAAAAATATCGTATTTAATCGGACAAAAAAGATTTTCGACGAAAAGTTCTTAAAAAAATACGATAATTTTAATATGATTACAATATAATCACCTTAATTCGAGTTATCAAATCATAATAAATGTTAACAAATAATTATTAGGAATATGAAAAATAGTATGCTATTTGTTATTTGCTGGCTGGCTTGTGTGGGAATAAATGCTCAACAAGAAAATTTTGCCCCAAAAACGGAATACTCTAATGTTACCATTGAGGTAAATGACCAGGAAGAAAATAATATTTCTCGAGTTGATAACATAAAATATTCTATCGACGAATACGAATCCATGATTCAGAGATGTAAAGAATTAACCATCAAACTTGTTGAATACGAAAAAATGATCCTAGAGGGGTCCATGACCAAAAAACAGAAAAAGCAATGGAAAAGAGATGTGGTCGAAGCAAAAATGTTAAATTTTCGAATCGATGACTTTACTACAATTCTTATTCAACAAAACTACTCTCTTATCGATCATGTAAATAAAAAGGCATTAAGTGACTATTACGATTTCTCTAAAGTATTAGAAAGTTCGATAAATTTTGCCGGATTGTAAAAGCACAATATAATTTAAAATCAAAAGCCTCGGAACTATAAGCTCCGAGGCTTTTAGTTTTGGCATACACCTTGATTTACTTAAAAAGAAAGATGATTATTTCGACACGTTAATCAACTCGTATAATTACTTTTACCCTATTAATTAGAAACAAAATTGAGACTTAAAAAATTCATTACTCCTATCCTACTTTTCTTTGTGATTAAAACATCACAGGGGCAACAGTCATACAATAGGGTGGTTTTGCTTATGGGAAGCCGTTTTGATATTACTGTTGTAGCTCAGGATTCTGTAAACGCAAACCAACATATCGATACAGCAATTTCTGAAATATCTAGGATAGAAAAACTTATTTCGTCATGGGATCCAAATTCTCAAACCTCAAAAATTAATAGAAATGCAGGAGTTACTCCCGTAAAAGTAAACCAAGAATTATTTGATCTTATTGATCGTTCTTTGAAACTATCCAGCTTAACTGATGGCGCTTTTGATGTTAGTTATGCATCAATGGATAGAATATGGAAATTTGATGGAAGCATGTCTAAAATACCTACAGACAAAGAAATAAAGGCCTCGATTACTAAAGTAGGTTATCAAAATATTATTCTCGATAAAAAAAATCGTACTGTATTTTTGAAGTTACCTGGAATGAAAATTGGGTTCGGGGCAATAGGGAAAGGTTATGCCGCCGATAAAGCAAAAGATCTATTAATCAAAAACAAAGTGGTTGCCGGAATTATTAATGCCTCTGGAGATATGAATACCTGGGGAAAACAACCTAATGGAGAAGATTGGAAAGTGGCCATTACTAACCCTCTTAATAAAGCCCAGGCATTTGGATTATTGCCTATTCACAATGGAGCCGTTGTTACTTCTGGCGATTACGAAAAATATGTGTCATTTAATGGGAAAAGGTACACTCACATCATTGACCCAAGAACCGGCTACCCCTCTACAGGAATTGTGAGCGTTACAGTTTTTGCGCCAAAAGCCGAACTTGCTGATGCACTAGCCACATCAATCTTTGTAATGGGAAAAGACGTGGGTATAAGCAGAATAAATCAATTACCTAAGATTGAATGCATTATTATAGATGATCAAGGAAACATACACACCTCAAATCACATTGAAGTAGAAAAAATGTAAATTTATAACCCAAATCATAAAGATGGTATTAAATTATTATCTTTATCCAAAACAAATCTAAAATGAAAAGAACAATAACCTTAAGCTTGTTTGCAGCATTATTTACGCTATTTATAAATGCGCAAGATACTAATAATCAGTTAGTAGGAAAATGGAAATATAATCAAACGAGTAGCTTAACCGATGCAGGTCCTAGCCTTGAGACTATGTATGAGTTTACAGCAGATGGGAATTTTGTAGTAGTTAACCCAAATGGAGAGATTAAGGGAACGTGGAGCTATAACAGTTCAGACAAAACACTTTCTTTATCTTCAGGAAATAAAATACTATCAAAATTTAGTATTACCGAGTTATCTGCTCAAAAAATGACTATGCAGAAAGGAAAAAAAAGCTTAGAGCTTGTAAAAACTTCTGGAAATTATACCGCTCCCGCCGAAAAAAAGATCAATTAATCCCCAATTATATGGGATAGTTTCCTAATAGGATAGAATGAATTTAGAAAAACAATTATACGCACGCAGCTCTGCTGCGTGTGAACTTTCGGGTGATACCGAAAATCTAATAGTATATGAAGTTCCAAAATCTCCCGGAAAGGGTATAGAAAGCCATATACTTATTTCGCAAACTTGCCTGGAACAGATTGAAGACCCAGAAAAAATGGATCCAAACCATTGGCGCTGTCTTAACGACAGTATGTGGAGCGAGGTTCCTGCTGTACAAGTAATGGCTTGGCGAATCTTAAATCGTTTACGATCAGAAGGATGGCCACAGGATTTATTAGATATGCTTTATCTTGACGAAGACACAATGGCGTGGGCACAACTACAGGAGAAGGAAATGATCCAGAGGATGTTGTAAAACATATTGATTCTAACGGCGCACTATTGCAAGCAGGAGATAATGTAGTTCTGATTAAGGACCTAAATGTAAAGGGAGCCAATTTCACAGCCAAAAGAGGTACGGCCGTGAGAAATATTTCTTTGGCACATGATAACCCTGAGCATATTGAAGGCCGTGTTAATGGACAACACATTGTGATTCTTACCAAGTTCGTTAAGAAATCTTAATCTTTTTGATTCTCAAAACTTATTGTTGCCGGAGCCAGGTATCAGGGTCCAGGTAAAACATCTTTTTCCATCCTTGTACAGCCTTATCATCACGTAATTTAAAATAAGGAAAAGGCGTAGTAATTGCATAATGCAAATGAGGTGGTTTTCCTTTTGCATTACCCGTATCGCCTACGGTACCCAATACAGTACCTGCTTTTACCGGCGCAAACGGAAAGGTATCAATCGCATCTAAATGTGCATAATAATGAAATCGCCATTTCGGCCCTAGTACCATGACCGACTTCCCTCCTTTTCCTCCTTCATGCGTATACACCACAAAACCTTTGGTCGCAGCGATAACAGGAGTTCCTTTATCTGCAAAAATATCTATTCCTTTATGAGTTATGGAAGTCCCCCAGGGATATGCCCAGAAAGAATTATCATCCCAGTTTTTTGTAGTGGCTCCTTGCACAGGAATGATCATATGTTGTGGAATTAAAAAACCCAGCAAAACTATTAGAACAGGAATCCAAAACCATCTTCTAAGATCACGATTACGCACCAAAAATCCAATAGAAGTGAGTAGAACTACCCAAAAGCGTTTTGTGGTACTCGTAATCATTTCAAAATGAGTTTTTAAAAGTTCTGTCTTTTAGAACAACGTGGGTTGTTCACCATCACCTTTATTAGAAGCTTCTTCGGAAACTGAACTATCATCTGTAGAAGACACATTTTCTTCTTCTACTACCTCTATTTCTTCTGGCGGAAGCGGTTCTGGCTCTTCATAAGGCAAAGGATCCAGTAAATTAATCTGCTTTACTTTATGTGTTGTTAACTGATTGCCAAGAGCCTTAATCCCTTTAATTGAAATAAACTCTTCCAAATTCACCTCTTCATTTGGTCGTTGATCTTTACCGCGAAGCTTATTAAAAACAATCTCGGCCATGGGTTTGTAATCTGTAGAAACCACTTCTAAGAACGACTTAGGGTGCTCAGAGATAAACAATTCTTCCTTTTCTGGACTGTCGATTAAGAATCGTTTTACATAGTATCGTTCTTTTTCTCCGTCCCAATAAATAGCAGAAACAGGTTTTTTAGGTTTCCACTTTTCAAGAACGATCATATCTGCATTAAAATGCAGTGTCATTTCGGGAATCATCGTCTTAACAATTCCTCTTTGATCAATAATTAATAAGCGATCTTCACCTCTAAAATCACCAAGAAGCTCTCCTCTACCATCAACATTTAAGCGTTGTACCGTATCATCAAACCAAATTTTGCGAGGCTTCAAGGTCGAAACTCCTTGTTCTTTAAGTTCTACTCGCTTGATGTTGTATTTTGTAACGATGTTTCCCTTTACTCCTCTTCCTTTGATTAATAAGTCAGAAAAATCAAGATCAAATTTCAGTTTTTTGATACTTCCGGCCTGACGCAAGAAAATAGTCACTACCTCGGCTTCCCCGTTTGGGTTGGCAGAAAAATAGGTAACCTTAGAGCTTTTCTTTCCTTGCGTGAGATCATACTCCTTATCACGAGTTACTCCTGTTACTGCAAAACGTTTTACATAGGATGCTCCACCTCTACCATCTTGATAGATCATATTATAGATGGTACGCTTATCTTTTTTCTTAAAGACCGCAACGTGAATGATATTTTTACCTATAAACGTCTTAGAATCAACCTTGGTAATCATCAATTTACCTTCGGAAGTAAAGCAGATAATATCATCGATATCAGAACAATCGGTTACGTATTCATCTCTACGCAATGAAGTTCCTACAAATCCTTCTTCTCGATTTACATACAACTTTGTGTTACGTATTACTACCTTGGTAGCCTCGATATCATCAAAAATCTTAATTTCAGTCTTACGTTCTTTTCCTTTACCATAGGTAGTTTTCAATCTCTTGAAATAATCTATAGCAAATTCGATAAGGTGTTCAAGATTATGTTTGACTTGTGCAATATCTGCTTCAAGGGCTTCGATTTTTTGTTGTGCCTTATCAATATCAAATTTTGAGATTCGTTTGATACGTATTTCGGTTAACCGAACGATATCTTCTTCGGTAACCGCTCGTTTTAAATGTTTAATATGAGGTTTCAATCCTTTATCGATAGCTTCAATTACACCTTCCCAGGTTTCAACCTCTTCAATATCCCTATAAATACGGTTCTCGATAAATATACGTTCCAGCGAAGCAAAATGCCATTGTTCCTGAAGTTCATCTAATTGTATCTCTAGTTCTCGTTTTAATAATTCTACCGTATTATCGGTAGAACGACGTAGCATTTCAGAAACACCAATAAAATTAGGTTTATTCTCCTCAATCACACATCCTAACGGAGAAATAGAAACTTCACAATTCGTAAAAGCATATAAGGCATCGATTGTTTTGTCTGGAGAAATTCCTGACGGAAGATGCACCAATATTTCAACTTCTGCAGCCGTATTGTCTTCGATTTTCTTGACTTTGATCTTCCCTTTATCGTTGGCTTTTAGAATTGAATCTATAAGCGACGTGGTAGTGGTAGAAAATGGTATTTCGGTAATGACCAGCGTATTTTTATCGAGTTGTGAAATCTGTGCACGTACACGTACTTTTCCTCCACGATTACCATCATTATAGTTGGTAAAGTCTGCTATCCCTGATGTTGGAAAATCTGGTAATATTGTAAATCGTTTCCCTTGCAAATGCTTTATTGACGCATCGATAAGCTCTACAAAGTTATGAGGAAGAATTTTGGTACTCAATCCCACAGCAATCCCCTCTGCACCTTGCGCCAACAATAATGGAAATTTTACTGGCAGGTTAATTGGTTCCTTTTTACGTCCATCATAGGACAGCTGCCAATCGGTAACCTTTGGATTATACACTACATCGAGAGCAAATTTGGACAAACGTGCTTCGATATAACGAGAAGCCGCAGCTCTATCACCAGTTAGGATATTCCCCCAGTTCCCTTGCATATCGATCAATAGGTCTTTTTGACCTATTTGTACCATAGCATCAGAAATACTGGCGTCTCCATGCGGGTGATATTGCATGGTATGCCCCACAATATTTGCTACTTTATTGTATCGACCGTCATCAAGGTCCTTCATAGAATGAAGAATACGGCGCTGTACCGGTTTTAAACCATCTTCTATAGCGGGTACAGCACGTTCCAGGATTACATAAGACGCATAATCCAGAAACCAGTCTTTGTACATACCCGTAACTTTGGTGATCACTTCTTGTGGATTGTGATCTTCGGGTGTTGATTCGTGATGTAATTCTTCGTTTTCGTTTTCCAAATCCATATTTATCCCAGGGGCACTTAAAAAATTATAACTTTTCCTCTACGGTATCTAACTCTACTTTTAGGTTATCGATAATAAACTCTTGTCGTTTTGGTGTATTTTTTCCCATGTAGAACGACAGTAGCTCCTCGATCGACTTTTCTTTATCGAGCATCACAGGGTCTAATCGCATATCATCACCAATAAAATGAACAAACTCATCTGGCGAAATCTCTCCCAACCCCTTAAATCGTGTAATTTCGGGTTTACCAGATAATTTTTGAATCGCATCCCTTCGTTCCTGTTCAGAATAGCAATAAATTGTTTCTTTCTTATTTCTTACTCTAAACAGTGGTGTTTGTAGAATATATAAATGTCCTTCTTTGATCACCTCGGGGAAGAATTGTAAAAAGAACGTAATTAACAGTAGTCTAATGTGCATTCCATCGACATCGGCATCGGTAGCGATTACAATATTGTTGTAACGTAAATCTTCAAGAGATTCCTCGATATTCAAAGCGGCTTGTAAAAGATTGAATTCTTCATTCTCGTATACAATCTTTTTGCTCATATTGTAACTATTCAGTGGTTTTCCGCGTAAACTAAATACGGCTTGCGTATTTACATCACGAGATTTGGTGATCGACCCACTTGCCGAATCACCCTCGGTTATAAATAACGTACTCTCCAGATTGCGATCTTTTTTGCTATCGGTAAGATGGATACGACAATCCCTAAGCTTTTTATTGTGCAAACTGGCTTTTTTGGCACGTTCGCGAGCCAGTTTTCGTATTCCAGATAAATCTTTACGCTCACGTTCTGCCTGTAAGATCTTACGTTGCAGGCTCTCGGCCGTGTTTGGGTTTTTATGCAAGAAATTATCTAAGTATTTCTTTACAAAGTCATTGATATAGGTTCTTACCGTAGGTAAACCACCTCCCATATCTGTAGAACCCAATTTTGTTTTGGTCTGACTTTCAAAAACAGGCTCCATCACCTTGATACTAATTGCAGATACAATAGATTTTCGTATGTCACTGGCTTCATAGTTCTTTCCGTAAAACTCTCGCACGGTTTTTACTACCGCCTCGCGAAACGCTGCTTGATGCGTTCCTCCTTGTGTGGTGTGTTGTCCGTTTACAAACGAATGATACTCTTCGCTATATTGCGTTTTGCTATGGGTAATAGCAATCTCGATATCGTCACCTTTAAGGTGAATAATATCATATAATCGATCTTCTACATTGATATTATCTGAAAGAAGATCTTTTAATCCATTTTCGGAAAAATACTTTTCTCCATTAAAAATAATGGTAAGTCCCGGATTAAGGTACACATAGTTCTTAAGCATCTTGGCCACATACTCGGTACGATACTTATAGTGCTTAAAAATCGAATCATCGGGTACAAAAGTTACTTTGGTACCGCGTCTGCGTGAGGTTTCATCTAGACTATCCTGATTGGTAAGGTTCCCTTTTTCAAATTCTGCAGAGGCCGATTTACCATCACGGGTAGACTCTACACGAAAATAGGTAGACAAAGCATTTACTGCCTTGGTACCCACTCCATTAAGACCTACTGATTTTTTAAAGGCACGAGAGTCATATTTACCCCCTGTATTCATTTTGGAAACTACATCCACTACTTTTCCCAGCGGAATTCCACGACCATAATCCCTTACTATTACTTTATCTCCTTGTATCGATATCTCGATCGTTTTACCGGCTCCCATTACATACTCATCGATAGAGTTGTCGAGAACCTCTTTTAGTAAAATATAAATTCCATCGTCTGCAGATGATCCATCGCCTAACTTACCAATATACATCCCTGGTCGCATGCGGATATGCTCCTTCCAATCGAGGGATCGTATATTATCTTCGGTATATTTGGTTTCCTTGCTCATAAAATTTTGGGTAGAATGCCTGCTAATATAAGGCATCACTTACAGAATTAAAACAGGCTTCCTACAAAGTAATTAACAAATCCATAACGGATTTTGTTGATTATTTGGTATACAATGCATTAGAAGATATTTGATCTAGAACTACCTTTATGTTATAATACTACTACATATCTAAATAGGCGTAACATCAAGATGTGGGTCGCGGGTAAGGTATTTGGGTTGAAAATTGTGTACTTTAAGTAGTAGTTACAGACGCTTATAAATGTTTACAAACGAATGTAAATGAAAATAAACCAATAATTTAGAAAAAATTTCCGAAATCCTTCTAAATGAAAATCATAGAGAAAACAAAAAGTTAAAAACTATAAACAGTAGTGCAAGAATAAAAAGGAATTTAACTCTAAAAAAAGCTTCAAAAAGACTTTCTTAGAAAACTTGAAAAGGAAGAATGAGAACACTCTCGATACAAACCTTGGATAGCATTCAAATATCATAAAGTTTTAATTAGGTCTAATTGATGATGATAAATGGCCAGAAGTTGATGATAATCCCTCAAGCCGAATTAGTTCTTGGTTTAAAGGAGAGTTCTGGGACTTTTACGAAAACGGTATAGAACTTATTTCTCACGGAGGTAAAGCATTTTTTGGTGAAAATGGTATAACATTTTGTTCTGCTACCACACGGATATTAAACGTTGAATATAGTTTGTAGAAAACTAACATTTTGATAATCAGTAAAATATAAATATTTTTACTGTTTTTAAGTATTTATTTATTGTTTATCAATAATTTTTTATAGATTTGCAATAACAAACACTTATAAAAATGAAAAACAAAACAAAACAAATAGATAAAGGAATAAAAGCCTTTAATACCATTTACATCATCGGAATTATTTTCGTATTAATGAAGCTGATTGATTATTTGCAATGGACTTTTCAGCTAATAAAAAAATGGAGCCTACCTGATGAACCTTTTTTCTCGAAAGTTAATTTAACCAATAGTAATGTTGAAATCTCTATATCAACTTATTTAACTTTTGCCATTGCTTACATTATAGTTTTTGGATTTATAATTTTGGGGCTTCATCAACTGAATAGAACAACAAAATTATTCGCTGAAAACAAGATTTTTCAACAAGAAGTTAGTTTAGCATTTAAAAAAGCTGGGAAATTATTTCTTGCTTTTGCGTTTGGCACGTTAATTATTGATATCGCTTTTCTTGCTTGGGCGCAAACTTCCAGTAGAGTAATTGATCTTTTGTCAACCGAATTAATTGTCTTCCTGATTTTGGGTTATTTGATGTTCTTTTTATCAGATGTTTTTAAAGAAGGCATTAGTATTAGAGAAGAAAACGAATTAACTATTTAATTATGGCAATAGTAGTTAATTTAGACGTTATGCTTGCAAAACGAAAAATGCAATCAAAAGAATTAGTTGAAATACTAGGAATTACACCTGCAAACCTTTCCATTCTAAAAACCGGAAAGGCAAAGGCAATTCGTTTTACTACTTTAGAAGCGATTTGCAAAGCTTTGGATTGCCAACCAGGAGATATTTTGGAATATAAAAAAGAATAAAAACTACGCACAACAATGTCTGTAGTTCATTGTTACTTTTTTGCTCACTCTTCCCCTAGATAATCTTTGTATATTTCGTTAGCACCAATCAATTCAAAATCAAATAAAATGAAAGTTACAGCCGAAAAAAATGAAAAAGTTGCTAATATGATATTTGCATCCATTTATCCACTTTACCTGAATAGATTGGAGAAGAATGGTAGAACAAAAGAAGAACTCAACCAAGTAATTAACTGGTTTACTGGTTTTGATCAAGATGCTTTACAAGCACTTATTGATGAAAAAGCAACATATAGAACATTTTTTCGAAAAGCTAAAATACATCCAAACGCTCACATGATTAAAGGAGTCGTTTGTGGTTATCGAATTGAAGAAATAGAAGATGAATTTGAAGTGTACAAACAATGTAGACAAATGGAAAAGTTGATTGATGAATTGGCAAGAGGTCGTAAAATGGAGAAAATTTTGCGTCAAGGAAAAAAGTAGCAACTGTTGTTAACAAAACCTAAACTGCATTAAAACCCGGTTTAGCAAGAACATTATACGCCATTATGAAACGTGGATTCCCCAAAAACATGAGACACAACCTCTATCGAATTTTACCAATGCTATTCATGACGCCATCTATAGTATTGGGAGTTTTCACAATGTATTATCACAATGTTTCATCCTCTATTTGGCTACAGAATTTAGCGGGATTAATCATGGTAAGTATATTCTCGTATTTTATCCTTTCTCACCACAAATTACCTAAAACAAATAGCTCAATAGTTATTCTTTTGAGTATTCTATTATTAACCCTAACATTTATCCACTCTGGTACGGGTAACGTTCATAGATATTTATCAATTGGAATAATTAGTTTGAATATCGGCAGTATAGTATTGCCAATATTGTTGATTGAACTAGAAAAGATAGTAAGATTAAAAAATTGGTGGCTCATAGTACTGCTAACTTTAGGAGTTATTACTATACTTTTTTTTCAACCAGATGCTTCTAAAGTGACAGCATTTTCAATTGCCGCTCTCTTTTTTCTAAGTAAGCATGTTATGAAGAAAATACAATATGTCGTTCTAAGTTTACCCGTATTAATGTCAATTTTATCTTGGTTCTTTCTAGACGAATTACCACCTGTTGACTACGTAGAAGGGATTCTCTCAATGACTTGGGAAATGGGGATAGTTTTATTTATCCTGGCAGTTTTGTCTTTGATAGTACTGCCTCTACCCTTTTTTCTTTTTAAAACCAGAATTAATCAATCAATTTCTATTAGCTTAGGAATTTACTTCAGTATCGTATTGTTATCTACTATTTTTGGCAACTTTCCCGTCCCCCTTTTAGGGTATGGAATTTCCCCAATTATTGGTTATACAATAGCCATAACTTGGCTGATTAAAAATTCTGAATTAAAAAAAACAATACATGAGGAATAAAATTTTTGGATTATTAATACTGCTGATATTAATATTTTCTTGTCAACAGAAAACAGAAAAAAAACTGGATATCAATACTAGTGCAAACATTGAGTTTGCCGATGATAAAGGAAACAAAATTTCTAAGACAGAATTAGAAAAATATACAGAAACATTTAGTTATGATGCAGTCTATTACAAAAAGAATGATGTAACCCAATTAGCAAGTTCGTTTTATGAACAAGGAAAAAAATATCAAAAAGAGACAGATAATAAAAAAGCAATAGAAGAATTCAAAAAAGCACATAAGGAAGCACCAAATTGGATATACCCTATTTACAATTTGGCGGTACTTTATCTTTTGGAAGATGATTATGAAAATGCTTTGAAATATTATCAACTTGCCGATGAAATTGCTCCAAAAGGATTTTATGCTACCAAGGTTGCATTACATACACTACAAAGAGAAAAAGTGGGAAATCTAAAAAAGGGAGTTTATAAAAATTACCTTTTACTTGAGCTCGAGGGACTTTTAACGGGTGAAGGTTCTATAAATCGATTTGTTAACAAGTCTGCGATACGCGAATTACTTGATGAAGCAGATACGTTTGCCCCAATATGGAAAGACTATGCACTTTTTTTGGATACAACCGAAGAAAAACTAAATGCTATTGAAAAAGGACTTGCACAAGACCCCGACATTGAAACCAAAGGAGTGTTATTAATTAATAAAGCTATTTTTAGTAATGAAAATGGAGATTTTAAAAAAGCAACAAAAATACTTGTGAATGTTATATTTGATCCAAACTCTACTGTCTCAAATGTTGAAATGGCAAAATTTTACTTAAATAGTATAATAAAAAAATAAACCAATAGGTAACAATTTGTGTATGCATATGCTTCTTGCGGGAAGTAGATACAACAGACAAAAGGCGTCGGCAATAATTTAACATTCATAAGTTTGTAACATTATTCATAATTAAAAGTCTTAAAAAAAAACATTGAATGCTAAATATAATTGCGATACTAGTTCTTTTTGGAGCCATACAAGGATTTTTGCTTTGTATCTATTTATATTTCAAAAAGAAAGAGAATAAGGCCGCATTTAATAATTTTGCTCTTTTTTTGTTTTCATTATCCTTTTTTAATCTCACATATGCACTCATGTATATGAAGATTTCGATCCTGGGGATTATTCCTTTGACCTCTTTCCCTTTTCCATATAAGTATCTTATCGCAGTTGGTTTTTATTTTTTTATAAAAAGTCAAATATCCAAAGAAGAAAAAGTCATTTCAAAATACGATTACCTTCTATTTTTACCAGCTATCTTTTATGGTATATTACGAACGTACTGGTATATAAAACTTCATACAGGTGTAGATAAAGATATCTTTTGGAATGTATACAAAACAGGGTTCTTTACCTATAACGAATACGCCTATTTGATTTTCAACCTTCTTTTATTAAGCCTATCGGTAAAATTTTTAATACGATACAAAACTCAAATAAGAGGAACTAAGATTTCTCAAAAAAATTGGAAGTGGCTTTTAAAATTTTCTTACGTATTTATAGCTGTTATAATTTTCAACTTAATACTAGCAGTAATTGTGCATATTGTAGGTGATCAATATAATGGGATCGTCTATTCCTTCATTTTAATTTTAAATTCAATTTATATCTATTGGGTAGGATTTGAGTCCCTTACAAAATCCAACTATTTATTTAACACGTTTAGGCTTAAAAAGCAAAATTCAATTGAAGATAAAACATCGAGTATATTAGCACAAAAACTCGAACATTGGATGAATGTAGAAGAGGTTTTTACAAATAAAAATCTAAAACTGTCAGACCTGGCATCTCTAATTGAAACAAATGAAAAAGAATTATCGATATTCATTTACGAGTCATTTAAAATGTCATTCTCAGAGTATGTCAATCGGTCAAGAATTGAAAAAGTGAAAACGCTTTTAAAAACCGAAGATCAAAAAAAGTACACGCTATTGGCCATTGCCGAAAATGCTGGTTTTAGTTCAAAATCTTCATTTAATGCTGTTTTTAAGAAAGTTACTGGTTTGACGCCTACCCAATACAAAGCAAGTCTCAAAAACTAATACGTCCAGTATTTTTTTTTAGGACATTCTTTCTGCTGTTTTTCTTAAAAGTTATTAGAAGTGCCTTTAGTTTTGTTTTCATCAATTAAAAAAATAATATCATGAAATCAATTTTTGCAGGTACTACATTATGTTTTTTATTTTTCTCGTTAAGTGCTCACAGCCAAAACGAACATGTAACAGTTAGAGACAGTATTAATACGTTTTATAACAAATTATTTGAAGCGCTAGAAGAGAACTATTTGTATACCAAAGATATAGATTGGTTAGGTTTGAAACCTTACATAAAAAAGAAGGCATTAAAAAGCAGATCCTTTGAAGAGTCTTTAAAAATTTCAGTAAAACTTTTTGATACCATTAACGGAAATCATTTACTTCTGTTTTCTGAAAAAGATTGGTATAAAAGTACGCTTGGCAAACAATTATCTCATGACCAATTTAATCAAAGCCTTGCAGACGCTTATGAAAATGGAAAATCCTTTGAAGCAAAGGTAATTGAGAAGGAATACGGTTACGTTTTTATACCAGGAATGCTATTAAAGGATGCTACCCGAGAAGAGTTAGATCAAGCGGGGCAAAAAATTTATGATGCCATTACAAAAATAGATCAATCCCACAACATTAAAGGCTGGATAATTGATCTTCGCTTAAACATTGGTGGTAATTCTAATGTAATGCTTGCCGGATTGTATCATTTATTAGGAAATGGAACCACTCACCTATCGCTAGATATTGATAAACATGTAAAAATCCTTACCAGTATGCATAATGGTACTTTATATAAAAATCATAAAATAAATACGGCTATAAAACCAAACTTAAAACCAAAATCACAGGTTCCTGTCGCTCTAATATCAGGAATTATGACAAACAGTGCAGGAGAATTTGTAATTTTAGGTTTTAGAGGCCGTAAAAATACGATTGTGATTGGAGAAGAAAGTCATGGGAATACGACTGCAAATGACTTGTACGAGTTACCATATAATACAAAGGCTGCAATTACTGAAAGCTATGGAACAGATAGATCTGCAAAATTTACTAAAACCATTATTCCTGATATAGAAGTTATTAAACAACATAATTTTGAAAACCTAGCAAAGGATAAGAACATTATTATGGCTATGGAATTTATCAACTCAAAACAATAACCGTGAGCAGTGAACAAAAAAACATAGAGAAACAGGAACTTACCCAACACATTGAATATTGTATAAAGTACCTGCCAAAAAATAAAAAAATAACACTTCTGACACTCAACCCAACATCACTTTTTTTATATTTATAATCCATCTTAATAACGGAATAGTTCGTATGTTAAATCTGCTACTATTCTTTTTGGATCTCGAATAAAATCATTTTAAATAACAAAGTAATGATCAACAGATTACAATTTTCAATTGATATTGAGGCCGAAAAAACCAAGATTTGGGAAGCACTGTGGGACAAAGACTCCTATCGTGATTGGACAAGTGTATTCTTTGAAGGTTCTTATGCTATTACAGATAATTGGGAAGAAGGTAGCAAAGTGTTATTTCTTTCTCCCGATCAAAATGGTATCTACAGCATCATCCAAACACATATTCCAAACAAAATTATGAAGTTTCAACATATTGGAAATGTAATAAATGGAAAAGAACAGCCCTTGGACCACGAAACAAAAAAATGGTCTGGAACGACCGAAGTTTATACATTAAGTGAAGGGAAGGAAGGTATAACACTTTCTGTCGAAATTGACGTACTGGATGAGCATCTTGAATTTATGAAAAAAATATTTCCAAAGGCATTAGAAAAAGTAAAGGACAACTGTAAATAACAAAGCATACTTTTAACAATGTACCCATGACAAAAATGACCGTAAAAAAGTTATCAAACGTACCATTTGACGAACTATTAAGTTGCTTCCTGTTGGCATTTGAAAACTATTATGTTAAAATGCCAACCGACAAAAACTATTATGAACAAAGATGGAAAGCTGCCAAGGTAGATTTCAACCTTTCATACGGAATGTTTGACGAAGAAAAACTAGTAGGGTTTATAATTCATGCTGTCGATTATAGAAATGGCATATTAACGGCTTTTAATACAGGGACGGGAGTCATTCCTAAATACCGAGGAAAAAGAATTGTAAAGTCAATTTATGACTATGCCCTTAGGGACTTAAAACAAAATAGTATTGAAAAAAGCACACTCGAAGTGATTACAAAAAACGAAATTGCTATTCGTGCTTACAAGAGTATTGGATTCGATATTTCTAAAGAATACAAATGCTTTAACGGAGTTATAAAAATTGAGAATCCCCATCAAGTTGAGTTAAAAGAGGTAGATCTAAAAAATATAGTTTGGAAAAATTTACCCAATCAAGAATTATATTCCTGGGATAATCAAAAAGAAACAATCTTAGAGGGAACCTACAAATTCTATCATGTCATAAATAACGAGGTGTCAGAATCATTTTTTATAGTAAATACGAATGCTCATTATTTGGCCCAATTTGGTTTATTACAAAATAAAAATGGTGGTTGGGATAGACTTTTTTCAGCAATTAAAGAAAAATCAAGTAAAATTAAAATTAATAATGTTGATGAACGACTTAAAGAAAAAATTGATTATCTAACTTCCATTGGATTAGAAAATCCAATCGACCAATATGAAATGGAATTAAGCCTTAGATAAAAAAACTAATTAGGCTTTTTGAGTTGGTTAAATCATCATACTTAGGAACAATCCTTGCACACTCCTGTTAGTACACAGTTTACATGCGCTACTTGGTACCCCGTTTCTATAGAGAAATGTACTGGTGCAGGCAAACATTCTATAGTTTCACAATTAATACACCGAAAATGAAAATGATGTTGTGGTTTTTGATCTTCACCACATTTTGCGCACAAAGCAAAGTATTGTTTTCCATCCTCAGCTACGATACGGTGCAATATCCCATCATTACAGAAACGATTCAATACTCTATAAATCGTAGCCCTATTAATCTCAATACTTATTTTATCTTGAATTGCATCCTGGCTCATTGCTTTGGTAGACGATTTCAAAACAGATAGTACCGCGTCTTTTGTTGGAGTATTTCTTCGTTTCATGTTACAAAGTTAAGTTAAATTAACTTAATGCAACAGAATTGCATTAATATAAAAAGATAGTATATTTGTAAAATCATCTAATGCGACAAAATCGCATTAATAAAATTAATTAATATGATTAACTCAAATAATTTCGAAGTAGTAATAGTTGGTGGCAGTTATGCAGGGCTTTCGGCTGCGATGTCATTGGGTCGTTCGCTGCGCAATGTATTAATAATTGACAGTGGCTTACCTTGTAATAGACAAACACCTCATTCTCATAATTTTATAACGCAAGACGGCGCAAAACCAAGTAAAATTTCTTCGGAAGCCAGATCACAAGTTTTAAAGTATGAGACTATCCAATTTCTTAAAGATGCTGTAATTAAGGGGCAGAAAATGGATGAAAGTTTTCTTATCCTCACAAAATCCGGAAAAGAGTATACTGCAAAAAAAATAATTTTTGCTACAGGAATAAAGGATATCATGCCAGAAATTAGGGGCTTTTCAGATTGTTGGGGTATTTCTGTTGTCCATTGTCCCTATTGTCATGGCTACGAAATACGAAAGAAAAAAACGGGAATCATTGCCAACGGAGAAAAAGCGTTTCACTTAGCCTCATTAATCAACAACCTAACTGACAATCTCACTATCTTAACTTCAGGGGAAGCAGATTTTACCGAAGAACAAATTTCAAAACTTAAGAAACATAATATAAAAGTTATTGAAAAAGAAATTTCAGAAATAGAACATGTAAACGGGAACATTGAAAACATAGTTTTCAAAGATAACAGTAGAGAAAATTACGATGCCGCCTATGCCGCTCTTACATTTGAGCAGAATTCTGAGATACCTCAATTATTGGGTTGCGCATTAACAGAACATGGCTACATACAAACCGATATGACATACAAAACGACTGTCAATGGTGTATATGCTTGTGGAGACAATTGCTCAAGGATGCGTTCTGTAGCCAATGCTGTCGCTTCTGGAAACATGGTAGGTGCCACGATCAATATGGAACTTACCAACGAAAACTTTTAGAATAAACCTAGAAAAGGATTAAATAGGAATACGTATTAGTGATTGATACAGCAGAATTAAAGAGAAAATTTTAATCTTTTCCTTTCCGATTCAGTATATTGTATACACAAAAAACTAAGCAATGTACTAGATGAAAAATGATTTTAAAATAGATTTTTTGGATCATGTGGCTATTCGGGTAAAGGATATAGAACTATCTGCAAATTGGTACCAAAAAGTATTAGGTTTAAGAAAATATAAATTAAAAGAATGGGGCGAATTTCCGGTTTTTATGTTGTCTGAAAAAAGTGGAGTTGCTTTGTTTCCTGCAAATCAAAATGATGAACCTATTAATCTTAATTCAAAAAACATAAAAATTGATCATTTTGCATTTAATGTAACCAATGAAAACTTTGAAAAAGTCAAAAACAAGTATATCGAATTAGGGCTGGAATTTCAGATCCAGAACCATCACTATTTTGACTCTATATATACCAAAGATCCGGATGGTCACACTGTCGAATTAACAACCCTGAAGGTAAATAAAAAAGAGTTTTACAAATAAAACACAAATGAGTATAGAAGAAATTATAATGAGTTATTGGAAATCCTGGCAAAGTCATTCTGATTGGGACGTTACAAGAAGGTATATGAAAGATTATTTTAAATTAGATGCAGGAATTTTTAAGACAGAATCTGCAGATCAATTAATTGAAATGATGAAAAAAGGAAACCCCTGGAAAGAAATCAATTTACTCGATTTTGTGGTAACCAATAATAAAGGAGCTCTCGTATATGAAGGAATTGATTCGGTAACCAACGTTAAAACTAGAATCTCAAAAATCATTACAGTTGTCGACAATAAAGTAGCAAGCTGTATTACTACTATTGCTCCACTGTCAGGTAAAGAATAAAAGAGAAATGTGCAAAAGTCATTTCGCTTATACTAATAATAACTTTTTACTTTAGTATAAAATTAGATAAGAATTCCTGTAATATGTGTGGCTTACAACGTTATATAAAAAACAACATTTTTTTACGTACACCATTCCCCAGACCTAAAAGGAAACGCAAAAGTGTATTTTGGCTATTTTTGATTAGTGTGGTTTGTAGTGTTTTTATTTTGCTATTTAAACCTTTTAATATCGAAAACCAGACAGGAGAATGGTACGTTGATCTTATCTTATTTAGTCTAGGTATTGTTTTTTTCTTATCTATTTTCTTTATTGAGTTTCTTATTCCATATATCGCACCAAGATGTTTTACAAATTGGACCTTAGGAAAAGCAATTATATGGTACACGTGGGTCATTTTGTTTGTTGGTGCTGTTATCTTTTTGTATAAAAGCTTTTTAGGTGGCTTTAAGGATTTTACCTGGACAGAGTATTTTTTTGTAATTGGTCGAGTTTTAGTGATAGCTGTGACCGTATCATTTTTCGCATTAGGAGTTTTTAGCTATTTCAATCGCAAGCAGTTTTCCCTTTTATCCTCTAATGAAAGATATTCCATTTCTGCGCCCAATGCAAAACCTCTTCAACTTAACTTAAATGAAATCATGTACATTGTAAGCGATGACAATTATGTAGATATACATCTAGAAAAAGAAGGAAAGAGAAAAAAGAAAGTATTTCGGTCGAGTTTAAAAAACATAGAATCACAAATTGTGAATCCGGTATCCCCAATATATAGGTGTCATAGAAAATACCTAATCAATATCCAGTACTTTGAAATCCATAAAATAAATAGTCGAAGCATGAGTATCTTACTTCAAAAATACCTTGATGAAATCCCTGTATCCAAAAAATATGCGGAGCAAATTAATGAACTCCTGCATATTCACCACTAAAATTTACATTTTCTCCACAAAGCCCACATAAAATCTAAGTTTTATGGTTTTTAATGAATTCATTTGTTTACTAAAAATTTAAAATCATTAATCAAATGAAAACATTCAAAAACACAATTGTAATTGTAATACATTGCTTACTTACAAGTAATATAATTGCTGGAGTAACCTCTAGAGACTTTAATAAAAAGAAACTATCCAATCAAATAGAATATGTTTCGTATAATGAAGCTGAGGAGATTATTGTATCCTATGTAAATGATTATAAAAGTGATCGTTTCGCATCTGAAGTTCGTACCGTAGGAATAGAAGTGCCTGATTATGGTACTTGGTCTGTAATAGTGACCGGAAAGAAATTGTCAAATGAATGGGAAGTAGTTCTTAAAAAAGGACTTCCAACCAATCCAACCTATGTTTACAAAATTGAGTTCGAAACTTTAAAAGCAATTTATAATCGTGAAATTAACGCTCTAACTGCACAAGGTAAGGCATTTTCTGGTGATTATACTCCTATGAGCGTTTGGGAAATGGAAGGTTTTACTCCTTCCCCAGATGATGATAGTAAGTTGAATGCTTTCTCATTTCATTTTTGGACCAAAGGGTTCCCAGAGATAATTCCATTTCGTGAAGGAACCACGAGAAAGGCACATGGCTCAAATTTTACTGTTTTCTATTATGAGAAAGGGCTGCGCACTGCCTGGTACCGAATATTACCAGGAGAAAAGGTCCGTGATGATGCTAGAGAACAAGCCGCACCTTTTCCAATGTTAGGCGTAACGATAAAAGGGACGATCGAAGGTAAAGTAGACGGTAAAAGAATCACAGTTGCAGAAGGAAATACAGTATTTATTCCTGCAAATGTAGCCCATAAATGGTGGAACGATAAGGACGAAGTTGTAGAAGTAGTCCTCATCATGTTTGGTAAAGGGGCATAATAGATTTGTAACAACGAACCTTTCTTTTGAGAAAGGTTCGTTGTTACATTTAAATAGAAAAACTTATAAACCACAAGCATATGTTAATTACAAGTCAATATTTTGGAACGATTGTTCTACTATAATACATCTGTAATCGAATTCAATTTTTTTTGATCTATATCAGAACAATCGTTCCAATATAAATATTAATTTAAACAATAAGAAAAATGAAAACTATTGTAATCCAAAAAGCTTTATTCAGCCTAACCGCAATAATCATTACCGCTACCATTGTGAGCTTTGGTATCAAAAACAAAAATGAAACTATCACAGCGTTTAATCACAAAGAATCTAACGCTATTATCAATGCAGATCACGAAATTCTAACCGTAATTAATGTAATCACACCCAAAGAAGGTCAACAAGAAAAAATAATAAAATTACTTAATAAAGGAATGACTGAAACCATGCGTTACCAAAAAGGTTTCATTTCTGCCAATATCCACAAAAGCCTTGATAGCGAGCATGTCATCGTCTATGCACAATGGAAGGACAGTGTTTCTTTGCAAGAAGCTGTAAAACTTATAGAAACGGGTAAAGCTCCGAATATGCTAGAAGTATTTAGTAATTCAACACCGGATTATCACCCGTATGATGTAACTTCGGTAAATTTGGCAAGTAATAAAAAGTAAGATAAACAATTCGATATTTAAAAAGAGCAGGTTCCACTAATATGTCGACCTGCTCTGTATATAAGATTATGCCAAGAATCAAGTCATTCGACGAAAATGAAATTCTGGAAAAAGCAATGTTTCTTTTTTGGGAAAAAGGATTTTATGCGACTTCTATGCAAGATCTCGTTACGAATCTTGGGATTAATAGAGCTAGTATTTATGATACTTATGGCGATAAAATGCAGCTTTTTTTAAAAGCCTTTGCTCAGTATAGAAAAACATCTTTAAACAGTTTAAAAACATTTCTATATAGTCAAAATTCGGTAAAAGAAGGATTCAAAAAGCTTTTTCTTTCTATTACCGAAGAGTCAGTATCCGATAAAAACAAAAAAGGTTGTTTTGTAGTAAATACGACCACCGAACTTACTGCACACCACGAAGTAATTACATCTATTATCCAGGAAAATCAAAAAATGTTTGTTGATCTTTTTTATGATCATCTAAAAACAGGCGTTGAAAATGGAGAAATATCAAATAAAAAGGATCTAAGATCACTAGCCCTATTTCTTTTCACCTTAAATAATGACATCAAAGTATTAAATCGTACTAGCGGTTCTAGCAAAGAGTTAAAAGAAATGGTACTAAGTGCCCTTACGATTTTGGATTAAGTCTTTATTATTACAAAAACCTAAAACACCATTCATACACCCTATAGTTGCAGTGTAAGATGATTTTTTGGTATCTTATACACAAACAACTCATGTGTATGTGAATTATAACTGAATCATAACTCATTATTCTACTTATAAAATGACAACAAGCGCTTCTAAAGTTACCCTACATATGGTTTCTAGTCTTGATGGTTTTATAGCCAAAAAAGACGATGATGTTTCATGGCTTCAATCTACTGATAATTATGGCAAAGGGGTAACATTAAGTCAGGAAGATATAGAAAAATTTATTGCGACCATCGATTGTTATGTCATGGGATCGAAAACATACGAACATGCTCTAAAACTAGGTTGGCCCTATGGCAGTATGCCTGTAATTGTATTAACTCACAGAAATCTAAAAGCAGATAAAAAAAACGTCGAATTCTATTCTGGAGACCTTGATGAACTTATAAACCATCAACTTAAACCAAAGTACAAAAGTATATGGATGGTAGGCGGTGCAATACTTGCCAAAGATTTTATTCGCGCCAAATTGGTTGATGAAATCATTGTATCTATTATGCCGGTTATTTTGGGAGATGGAATATTATTTTTTGACTACGTTGAACAAGAAAGTAGATTACATCTAAAAGATGTTACGGCTTATAAAGATGGTATGGTAGAATTATGGTATGAAGTAAAAAAGGAATAGGAAAGAATGAACTACGACGGTAAAATATGAAGCACTATTATCAATAAAGAAAGTAGAGAAAAATAGCTCTCATATCCACAAGTATATTCTAAAAAGTTTTGTTAAAAATCGACACAACCTTGCGTAACCAAATGATTACACTTAAATTAGTAACCAATCGGTAACATATAAACATGCGAAGAGATGTTTTTCAGGCAATAGCAGACCCTGTTCGCAGGGATATTATCAAACTTTTATCGGCACAAGCATTATCTGTAAATGAAGTGGCCAAAAAATTTGAAGTGAGTCGTCCTGCTATTTCAAAACATTTAAAAATTTTGAAAGAATGTGGTATCATCGATATTCACCAAAAAGGAAGAGAACGATATTGCTTGATTCGTCCCAAAAGCCTTATACCCGCTTTCTTATGGATAGAACAATATCAAACACTTTGGGAAGATAAATTAGATTCCTTTGAAGTTTATTTAAATCAATTACAATTACAACACAAAAAACGAGACAAAAATGAGTAATCTTAACAACCGAACTTTGACTCTGGAAAGAACATTTGATGCCCCAATAGAACTTGTTTGGGAAGCCTGGACACAACCTGAGCATATTGCCCAATGGTGGGGCCCAAAAGGGATGAAAACAGAAGTGATAGCCCATAATTTTGAAGTTGGAGGTAGCTGGAAGTATTCAATGAAAATGCCAGATGGTAGTGATTTTATTGCCAATGGAGTCTATCTTGAAATCATTGAATTCGAAAAAATTCGTACATCAGCAGATTTTAAACCTATGACAGAAGGAGTAGAATTACAGATACTACTGAAAAAAAATGGTAATAAAACCAATTTTACTTTTCATGTAGTGCATGCAACCGAGGAATATTGCAAACAGCAAGAAGAAATGGGGTTCTATAATGGCTGGGGATCAACTTTTGAAAGATTAAACGAGTATCTCGTTGAAAAGACCTTGTAAATAGTTAAGAAGGAAAACGACTTTAATAACATAAGGTAACATTTATAGTACATTAGATTTATTACATAATGGCAGCACCCACTTATATGGAAACTATAAAAAGGTATGATTTGCATAAAGATGACTACTCAAAATTGCATTTTGAGATCAATGATGCCAAACCCTACTTTGAAAAAAATCAAAAACATGCATCGGTACCGCATCGTCATAGCTTTTACCAAATTATATGGTTCAAAAAAGCAGGTCGACATTATGTAGATTATGAAATACTGGATCATCCCGAAAATTCTATTTTCTTCATAAATAAAAATCAAATCCATTATTTCTGCAATAATGCCGCCAATGAGGGGCACCTATTTCATTTTAACGATGTATTTATTAATAAATACCAACAAGGTATTATGGAACGCTTTTTGGCTTCTATTTTTAATGAAATTGGTAGCCGGTATATCAAACTTTCTACAGCAGATACCAACAAGGTTAGATTGCTTACTTCTTTTATAGAATCTGAAATCCGATTTAAAGATCTCTATTACAAAGAGCAAGTGTATCACTACTTTCAAAATATCTTATTTCAAATCGAAAGACTGCGCCAAAAAGAGGCAAATATTGATTTCAATGTAGCCAAAGATTATAAGCTTGCCGTGAATTTTAAAAAATTGATTTTTGATCAGATAGATGCATTTTATAGTATTGATGACTATGCGCATAAACTGGGTACTAATGCAAAAACATTAACTACAATAAGTAAAAACATTCTTCTTGACACCCCAGCAAACATTATAAAAGAGAGTAAGATTTTGGAAGCAAAACGTTTATTGTCGAATCAAAAAATATCCATCAAAGAGATTGCATACAGTCTAGGATTTGAAGACCCTACATATTTTACAAAGTATTTTAAAAAGGGAACCGGACTTACTCCAAAAGCGTTTCAGAAAACGCATCTCTAGATTACCATTTTCAGTTTCTGGATTACCATTTCTAAAAAGAAAATGCACCGAAATTTGCTTCAGTATTAATTCTTAAAACAATAAAAAATGAGTAATCAAGCCTTAATCATAGGTGGTACTACCGGAATGGGAAAAGCCACGGCAGAACTTTTATTAAAAGATGGGATTGAAGTTATTTTAATCGGAAGAGACACTCCCAAACTTACTAAGGCACAAAAAAACCTATCTGAATTAGGTAAAGTAGTTACCATTGCACTTGATCTTAACGACACTACTGCCATAAAAGATTTTACATTACAATTAAGTGAACTTGCACCTAGATTAAAATATTTGGTAAATGCTGCAGGGTATTTTAGTCCGAAACCTTTTTTAGAGCATACCGAAGAGGAGTATGATCTCTACCATAACTTTAACCGCGCGTTCTTTTTTATTACACAAGAAGCATCTAAGATTTTAATTAAAAATGAAGGCGGCGCTATAGTTAATATAGGGTCTATGTGGGCAAAGCAGGCTATTAAAGCTACTCCCTCATCGGCATACTCTATGGCCAAAGCAGGATTGCATTCGTTAACACAACATTTGGCAATGGAATTGGCCCAGTATAACATTCGAGTAAATGCCGTATCACCAGCTGTAGTTGTCACTCCTATTTACGGAGCTTTTATAGAAGAAACCAAAATCGAAGAAACCTTACAAAGCTTTAATGATTTTCATCCTATTGGACGTGTTGGAAGAGCTGAAGATATAGCAAAAACGATTCATTTCCTGCTTACCGATAACAGTTCATGGGTAACTGGGGCCATTTGGGATATTGATGGCGGTGTAATGGCAGGTAGAAACTAAAAATTATCACACAAAAGGATTTATATTAAGTTATGAATCCTTTTTATTTTATACATCTAAAAAGTCTTCTTCAAAACTGGAAATAAAGTCATGAATATACTTTTTATATTGATCTTCTTTTCTTGCCACCAAATAATGAGTTCTTTTTAAACCGTGTTTTCCAATTCTTTTTAATACAATGTCGTCAGAGATATTAAGAGATTGCAAGGCCCACTTTGGCATACACATTACCCCCATATTTGCATTTACCATCTCGAGAGCGACTTCGGTAAGAGGAATGGCAGAAATCTTTAAGGGAGTTATTTTGTTTGGTTTTAAAAACTGCTTGTATACAGAAACAGTTTCCAATGGAAATGAGTGAATAATTAAATGAAGTTTTAAAAAATTACCAGCCTCTAAATATGCAGTCTTGCTATAGGTATGCTCTTTGTGTAAAACAGCAAAAATTTCATCTTCAAAAAGTGGAATCTCTATCAACTCCTCATTTACCGGTTTTGAAGTAACCAAAGCCATATCGATCTCTTTTAATAATAATTTTGAAATGGGTTGATGCGTAGCCTCTAATACCAAATCGACATCAATATCGGGGTATAAAACTCCCATTTTCTGAATAAACTTTGGCAATCCCTGATAAAAAGAATAACATTCTGTACTAACCCTAATTGTACCTTTGGAACCCGTTGTGATCTTTTTTATACTATTAAACCCAAGTTCAATAGTATTCAATACTTCATTAGCCATTTTGTATAGCTCCTGCCCTTCTTCGGTTAGTTTCCACTTATTTCTGGTTCGATGAAACACTCTAAACTCTAAACGCCCCTCTAATTCACGCAATTGATGACTTAAAGCCGATTGCGTAAGAAACAATTTTTCAGAAGAATTGGCAATATTTCCTTCTTCAGCTATTGTTTTTATTAACCTGAAATATTTGATATCCATACCACAAAGCTACGATAATGTGGGAATTTCGAATATGAAAATATTTCAACTATACCATCAAATCATTCAGCTATATAATTAGGAACATGAAGTACTCAGCCTATAATTTTGAGCCAAATAAAACACAATAATTATGAACGATCAAACGAAATTTTATGAAAGCAAACTGGCATATGAAATGGATCCGGCGGATTTATTTGACGCCCTCGAAAATCAAGAAAATATTGTAGTTATAGATGCAAGACAGTCTTTTGGATATGAAAAAGAACATATTCCAACTGCTATTAATTTTCCGCATAGAGAAATGACAACAGAAAGCACACAACATTTGGATAAAGAAAAAACCTATATCTGTTATTGTGATGGTATTGGGTGTAATGCGTCCACCAAAGGCGCTCTAAAAATGGCTAAACTTGGTTTTAAGGTCAAGGAATTAATAGGTGGTATCGAGTGGTGGAAATTTGACGGGTATGCAACCCAAGGTACAAATCCTACGGGAGGTTCTTTAATCAAATGTGCTTGTTAGGTGTTAACCTTTAACCCTTTTTATGATCAAATACCGTCTTGAGATAATCGGTATTTGATCATAAAATCAGATCATAGATTATAACTAATCGGGTAGTATTAAAAAATATTTTTATATTAGAGGTTCATCAACATGATTTGATGCTAAATAACCCCAAACCCGAAATCATGAAAAAACTCTACTTTTTACTTGCTTTTGCAAGTATACTTCTTTTCCTATCCTGTAATAAAGATGACAACACATCGAATAACGATCCCAAATTAATTATAAAATTAGAAGTAGACCCAACACAAGTTCGTTTGGGAAATACTGGGACTCCTGCTAATATCCCAGCGGGTAATGCTGGGCAAAGTCCTGTTTTTAACTCAATCTCTGCTCATTATTTAGAGTTTACATCAAATGCAACGACATTGCTTGGAGATGGCGCTATAGTATATCAAGCTCCCGAAACTGATAAAGGAGGTGCTGGTGCTATAGACTTTAACAGATCAAATGTAGTAGCTCCTGGTGATGTCTTTTTAGAAGTATCTCTTAAGGACATAACTCCTGGATCCTATGAATGGGTACGGCTTTCATTGTCTTATCAAAACTATGATGTGCAATTTTATTTTAATGACGCTCCATTTACAGGTACTGTAGCTAGTTTTGTTGGATTTAATAACTACCTAACCGAATACACTATAAAAAACGAAACTGTAACGGTAAATGGCAACAGATCTCAAGGATATTGGGGTTTTGAAACTATTACTGGTGTACAAACCGGTCAAGCTCCAGAGGGAGCAACTACCGTCCCTAATCCTTTGTTTACTACCTCTCCTATCCCTCAGGGTTCGTGTGTTGTCACTGGAAATTTTGACCAAAACCTGGTGATTACTGGTAATGAGTCTGAAGACATAACGGTTACACTTTCTTTATCTATAAATAATAGTTTTGAATGGGTTGATGTAAATCAAAATGGAAAATGGGATGTTGATCCCGATTCTGGTGAAAATATTGTAGATATGGGACTTAGAGGGTTAGTACCATCGTTTCAATAGTTGCTTAAGAAAAATACTTAACACTATTTATATCCTTACGGCTACTCCAACAGATGTAAATTTCGTAATTTTCTTGTACACAAAAATTAACTTAAAATCACGAAATTATGACAACTATACATGCGTATGCAGCAAAAGAAGCTGGAGCTCGACTCGAACCTTTTCAATATGAATTAGGAGATATAGGCAAAGAACAAGTAGATATTAAAGTTCATTATTGTGGGATATGTCATTCTGATATTAGTATGGTTAATAATGACTGGGGAAATGCGCAGTTTCCAATAGTTCCCGGTCATGAGATTGTAGGAGAAGTTGTTGATATTGGGCCTAATGTAAAAAACATAAAAAATGGAGATCTCGTTGGATTAGGGTGGTTTTCTGAATCCTGTATGCATTGCGATCAATGTATGAGCGGGAGTCATAACCTATGTCCAACTAAAGAAGAAGTTATTGTAGGTCGCCATGGCGGGTTTGCCGATCATGTGCGTTGTCATTGGTCCTGGGCCATACCGTTACCAAAGGATATAGACCTGAGTAAAGCAGGGCCATTATTTTGTGGCGGAATTACAGTTTTCAACCCAATAATCATGGCTGGTGTAAAACCAACCGATAAGGTGGGCGTGATAGGTATTGGTGGTCTTGGCCATATGGCAGTTCAATTTTTAAACAAATGGGGTTGCGAAGTCGTCGCTTTTAGCTCTAGTCCATCAAAAAAAGAAGAAATCTTTAATATGGGTGCACATAAGGTAGTAAACTCAAGAGACACTAGGGCAATGGAAGAAATAAATGGCTCCTTGGATTTCATCTTGAACACAACAAATGTGACCTTAGACTGGCCTGGATATTTAAATGTTTTGTCACCAAAAGGAACTTTTCACAATGTTGGAGCGGTATTAGAACCCATGGCAATTCCGGCGTTTAGTTTAATTGGTGGAGAAAAAACTGTTTCGGGAAGTCCTTTGGGAAGCCCTGCTCTTACAAGAAAAATGCTGGAGTTTTGCGTTCGTCATAACATTTATCCAATTATAGAAGAGTTTCCTCTAGCAAAGGTGAATGAAGCTTTTGATCATCTTAAAAACGGTAAAGCAAGATATCGTATAGTATTAAAGATTTCATAGTAAAGGACAAATGTCATATTTGTTAATTTCCTTTTTTTTAACTTTAATATCTGTTAAAACATTAAACACTACTTCTTCATGTTTACCCGCGAAGATCTCACACATGCCAAAAAACGAAAGCAATTAATCGATATTGCAAGTCAAAGAAATATTGATATTTCTAAGATTCAAAGACGACTCAGATACGAAGATGAACTTAGAGCTTTACAAGCCGAGATGGTAAATCTTCAACAATGGATCGCCAAAAAGAAATTAAGAGTAGCTATTATTTTTGAAGGTAGAGACGCCGCCGGCAAAGGTGGATCTATAAAACGATTTACAGAGCATTTAAATCCCAGGTCGATGCGAATTGTTGCTCTTTCTAAACCAACTGAAGAAGAAAAAGGGCAATGGTACTTTAGAAGATACATAAAAGAATTGCCTAACCCGGGTGAGATTGTTTTTTTTGACCGCAGTTGGTATAACCGCGCAGTAGTGGAGCCTGTTATGGGCTTTTGTAATAAGAATCAGTACAAGAAGTTTATGGTTCAAGTTCCAGAATTTGAACATATGTTATATGAAGATGGAATAAAGGTTATTAAATTTTGGTTTTCAATTTCAAAGGAAGAACAAAAAAAACGGTTTGATGCCAGGTTGGAAAACCCTTTAAAAATATGGAAGTTTAGCCCCGTCGATATGAAAGGGCAACAATTATGGAAAAAATATACACATTACAAAGAACAAATGTTTTCCAAAACTCATATTACATTTAGTCCCTGGATCATTGTTAAAACCAATGATAAAAAGACTGCACGTATAGAAAGCATGCGTTATGTATTATCTCAATTTGATTATGTTGGGAAATCACAAGCAAAAACTACATTGTTACCCGATCCAAATGTAATTGTGCGTTATTACAGATACATCGAACAAATAGATATTTAATATGGCAACAGTTCAAAAAAAACCGCATATAGATTTTTCTGAACAAGATTTGGAAATACTTAACTCTCCTACCGGCTTGAAATATCTCTTTGCCGATAAAAAAACCGATGTCCAGAAAGCGCTAAGAATGGCGAAGTATGAAATTGAACTTAAAGAACTTCAGGCAGAATTAGTTAAACTACAAAGTTGGGTTATTGATAAAGGAAAAAAAATAGTTATACTTTTTGAAGGTAGAGATGCTGCCGGTAAAGGAGGTGCTATACGACGAATTGCTGCCCATATTAATCCACGGTATTACAGAATTGTTGCACTCCCTAAACCAACTGAAGAAGAAGAAGGACAATGGTATTTTCAAAGGTATGTGAACCAACTCCCCAAACCCGGGGAAATGGTTTTCTTTGATCGTAGTTGGTACAACCGGGCAGTAGTTGAACCTGTAAACAAGTTTTGTACACAAAAACAATACAATACTTTTATGGGGCAAGTAAATGATTTTGAAAGAATGATACTGGAATCGGATACCTATCTCATAAAATTCTATTTTTCTATAACCAAAGAAGAACAGGAATATAGGTTTAGAGATATCAAAACCAGCCCTTTGAAAAGATGGAAAATGACCCGTGTAGATGAAAAAGCACAAGAGTTATGGGATGAATATACCAAGTATAAAGTTAAAATGTTTGAACATACCAATACAAAGCATTCTCCTTGGATAATTCTTGAAGCCAATAAGAAAACAAAGGCTAGAATTGAGGCAATACGTTATATTTTAAATACTATTCCTTTTCAAAAATAAAGGGATTTCATTCAACTTAGAAAAACACCTTATTGCAGGTATCATAACTAGAATGAGTATTCACAAAACCTCAATGTATTACAGTTTTTATTAAGAATTTAGAAAAACTGACCTTATCTTTTTACTTATCTAAGATTGTAACATATCTTATTTCAATTTTTTTCTACTTTTAAAACATCTATGTATTCGTATATGGTAATTTTCACTTAATCATACTCTAAAAAGCTATCGAATGAGAAAAATTGTTCTTCTGTTTATTCTCTGTATATTATTCATGGTTCCACAGTTATCAAAAAGTCAGGCAAAAAAAGAACCTTTGAAAGTTGGTGTAATTGGTTTAACACATACTCACGTACATTGGATCTTAGGAAGACCCGATCGAGGAGACATTAAAATTGTTGGAATTGTGGAGCCCAATACCGATTTAGCAAAGCGATACTCCAAACAACATGGATATCCTATGGATATTGTCTACAGTACCATGGAAGAAATGATAAAGGCCGTTAAACCAGAGGCAGTAACTGCTTTTGGAACCATCTATGACCATCTCGAAGTTGTTGAAACCTTTGCTCCTCTTGGAATACATATCATGGTAGAAAAACCCCTGGCAGTAAATATAGAACATGCCAAAAAAATGAAATCCCTTGCAGAAAAACATAATATTCATTTATTAACCAATTACGAAACTACTTGGTACGCTACCAACCATAAGGCCTATGATATGGTTAAAAATGGAGATATAGGTGATCTGAGTAAAGTTGTGGTTCATGACGGTCATAAAGGACCAATAGAATTAGGTATCAATAAAGAATTCTTGGATTGGCTTACAGATCCTGTTGCCAATGGTGGTGGTGCTCTACCTGATTTTGGATGTTATGGTGCCAATATCATCGTTTGGCTAAACAATGGAAAAAAACCTGAATCAGTTTTTGCAATTACCCAGACTTTTAAACCTGATCTTTATCCTAAAGTTGATGATGAAGCTACTGTCATTTTAAAATACCCCAAAATGCAAGGAATCATTCAGGCTTCCTGGAACTGGCCAATTGCAAGAAAAGATATGGAAATCTATGGTAAAAAAGGATACATCTTTAGTGATAACAGATCTGATTTACGCTATCGTTTAAGCGAAGACGATAAAGAAATAAAAGAAAAACTTGAAGAACGTCCAACACCTTTGGACGATCCTTTCGCCCTATTAGCTGCGGTAGTCAAAGGTGAAATCGAACTTCCTCCTTATGACCTGTCTTCCTTAGAAAATAACATGATTGTAGTAGAGATCCTTGAAGCTGCTAAAGAGAGTGCAAAAACTGGTAGAGTTGTTCCATTAAAACAATAAGAAATGCTTAATAAAATTATCCTAAGTACCATTTTGGTCTTCAATCTATGTTATGGTTTTTCACAAGAGAATAATCCTGTGGCAAATCCAGAAGCTATAACAACAGCAGGAAATGCTAGGTTTACGGTGCTTACGCCTCATCTGATACGGATGGAATGGAGTGAGAATGCTAATTTTGAAGATAAGGCATCTTTTGTGGTGATTAATCGAAATTTGGAAGTTCCTTCTTTTGATAAAAACGAAACAGAAAGTACACTCACTATTACTACCAAGGCATTAACACTCACGTATAAAAAAGGCACAGAAGCTTTTTCAAAAGACAATTTAACTATTTCATATATTCTGAATGATGAATCAAAAACTTGGAATCCCGAGGTTATTGACAATCAAAACTTAAAAGGAACGACAAGAACACTCGATGGCGCTAATGGTGGAAAATGGTGGAACGGTAAGGATATTGAGCTCGAAGACGGAATCATTTCCAGAAATGGGTTTGCGCTTCTAGATGATTCTAATTCTTTCCTCTTTGATGAATCTGACTGGAATTGGGTTCAAAAAAGAAAAGAAGACAAACATCAGGATTGGTATTTTTTTGGTCATGGGCATAATTACAAACAAGCTTTAAAGGACTACATTGCTATTGCTGGAAAAATCCCAATGTTGCCAAAATATGCGCTCGGGTATTGGTGGTCAAGATATTGGGTATATTCCGATCAGGAGCTAAAAGATTTGGTATCCGATTTTAGAACGTACGATATTCCAATTGATGTATTGATTATCGATATGGACTGGCATGAAACCTTTGGAGGGTTAAAGAATACTAAAAACCCGAAAATGGATGAAACTGGTAATTGGTTGGGCTGGACAGGATATAGTTGGAATCGTTCCTTATTTCCAAATCCCGAAAAATTTCTTGATTGGACCAATGAAAATAATCTTAAAACTGCTTTAAACTTACATCCCGCTTCTGGAATAGCCCCCGTGGAAGACGCCTATCAAGATTTTGCAAAAGCATATAATTTTGATACTGAGAGTAAGAAATACATTCATTATCAAATGGCCGATAAAAAATGGGCCGAAACTTATTTTAATACCTTACTACGACCTTTTGAAAAGAATGGAATTGATTTTTGGTGGTTGGATTGGCAGCAATATCCAGAGAGTAAAATAGTTCCAGGATTGAGTAATACCTGGTGGCTCAATTATACTTTTTTCACCGATATGGAACAACAAAGTAATAATCGCCCTATGATTTTTCATCGTTGGGGAGGTATGGGAAATCACAGATACCCCATTGGTTTTTCTGGGGATGATAAAATAAGTTGGGGATCTCTCAAGTATCAAACATATTTTACGGCTACAGCCGCAAATGTAGGTTATGGTTGGTGGAGTCATGATATTGGTGGGCATGCATCTAGTGAATTAGATCGAAATGCCGAATTATATGTTCGTTGGCTACAGTTTGGCGTTTTTAGTCCTATTTTAAGAACCCATAGTGCCAAAATTTCTAGTATTGAGCGTAGGTTCTGGAAATACCCAGATCACTTTAAAATCATGAAAGAATTGGTACAACTACGATATCAATTGGCTCCTTACATATATACTGCTTCAAGAATGGCTTATGACACAGGGCTTTCTATTATTAGGCCCGTGTATTATAATTATCCTGAAAAAGAAGAAGCATATACCTATAAATATCAATACCTGTTTGGAGATGATATGATTATTTCTCCAGTTTCTGATAGCGTCTCTAGTATAAATTCTTTGGCAAAAAAAGATATATGGCTACCCAAAGGGACATGGTACGAATGGCATTCAGGGAGCCTTATTGAAGGAGATAAAGTATTATCTCGAAATTTTGCTGTCGATGAAATTCCAATATATGTAAAAGCAGGTAGTATTATTCCTATGTACCCAAAAATTGCCCATTTACAACAACAAGTATCAGATTGGATTTTAAATGTTGTTCCCGGAGATCAAGGACAAGCTATAGTCTATGAAGATGATGGATCCACAAATGAATACACCAAGGATAAATATGCCACAACCAAAGTAAGTCAGAAAACCTCAAAAAACAGTACAGAAATTATTATTTCTAAACGTAAAGGAACATATTCTGACATGTATGACAAAAGAACTTATACCCTAAAACTACTACGATCTTTTCCTCCAAAATCAGTACATGTTGATGGGGTTTTATATCCTTATAGTAAAGAGGCAAAAGAAAATTATTGGAGCTATGACGGACAAAAACTTACTACTATGATTAAAGTTCCTCTTTCTTCTACTAATGAAGAGGTAAAAATCAATATCATCTATGATGAAAACAAACATGAGAAAGATATGCTTTTGAATGAAAAACAGTTACTTTTCAGAAGGGTTTCAAAAATGGTGGGTGATATGAAAATCGAAGTGGCGAGAAAAAACTGGTGGTCCTCCCTACCAAACCCTGTTTTGGCAGCAGAACAAACTCCTACCAGAATTCAATACAACCCAAACAATATTGTATCTTTTCTTGAAGATTTTGAAAGGAACTTTGAAGAAATGAAAAAGCTTATCCTTGAACATCCCGATGCACGCAAGGAGGTTGCCAAAAAAATGGTAGGGTATCTGGAATATTAATAAGTAGCTTAAACGTTTTAAAAAAACAGGAAAATGAAACTTAAAAATCTATTATTACTAGTTGTACTTATGAGCCTTTGCTCATCATCTTTTGCGCAAACGAAAAAAATACAAGGGAATCTGGTGCACACGGTTTTCTTTTGGCTTAACAATCCCGATAACGTTGACGAAAGAAAAACTTTTGAAAAAGGGGTAAAAGAGCTCCTCGAACAGTGCAAATTTATCACCTCAGCCCATTTAGGGACTCCTGCAAATACAGCTAAAAGAGAGGTAGTTGATGCTTCATACACATATTGCGTAGTCATTACTTTTGAATCCAAAGAAGCTCATGATAAGTACCAGATAGACCCATTACACAAAAAATTTATTGAAGAAAATAAAAATTTGTGGAGGAAAGTACTCGTATACGATTCGAAACAATTATGAAAAAGTATATCTATAAAAAGAAAGCTACCTTATTTAGGTAGCTTTTTTATAAACAAAAACGACTCTTTTAACCTTTTAACCACGCTTTTCTTAGCTCAAGTTGCTTTTCTGTCGGGTTCTCGATTACAGTTAACTTTTTTCCATAGGTGTAGGATTGTGTAATTTTTGTTTTGATTACTACATCCTCTCCCGCTCTATTTAGTTTTATTTCAAGATCATCTCCTTCTTCCCATTCTAATGTAGCTCCCAAAATTTTATTTACATTTTGAATGGTTAATTTCTCTCCATTAATTTCTAATACATCATCATTTGGTTTCACGCCATTTTCATGCCAAAAACTATTGTCCACTACTTGTTCGGTAAAGAAAATACTTCCTGTAGCCATGTTTCCTGCAAATATTAGTTCTCGCCCATTCTGAATATAACTTGTCTCTATTTTTTCTTCTTTAACGGCCAAACCAACTTTGTTGAAAAAAGTATCATAATTAATAGGTGTTGTTCCTATCACATGAGTATGTAAAAACTCCCCCACAGAAGGATATGTCATAGCTATAATCTCTTCTATAATTTTATCATCTTCAAAAGGTTTGTCTTTCCCATATTTCAGAGATAATTCTTTCATTAATGATAAAATCCCGCGCTTACCTTCACTTGCCTCTCTCATCAGAATATCGATACACATCCCTATTAATGCTCCTTTTTCGTATACATTAGCATAATTAGACTCATACTGTTTTTCTATGATATTCTCGCTCATTACAGTAAAACTCATAGAATCATCAAATTCACTAGCATTTTGAATCTTATCTCTTATTTTACTATAAAATTCGTCTTCATCAACTAATCCCCGATTCACCTGAAAAAGTGTAGCAAAATATTCGGTAACACCTTCATACATCCATAAATGTTTTGAAAACGTAGGCGCATTATAGTCAAAGTAATGCACATCTTCAGAATGTACACTAAGCGGTGTTACAATATGAAAAAACTCATGAGACACAACGTCTATCATGGCTGAAGCTAATGCTTCATCTGGCATTTGTTCTGGTAATACAACAACTGTAGAGGTATGATGTTCTAATGCCCCAAAACCTGTAGGTGACTTTTCTGTTGAAGGAGCTAAATACAAGTAAATATCATACCTGAGAGTGCTATTAATATCTCCCAAATATTCTTTTTGTGCCTCCATCATTTTATAAACGGTCTCTTTAATTTTTGAAGCTTTGTGTATTTTATTTGGAGAATAAACACTTAAAACGATTTTAATATCTCCAACCTGAAACTCTTCAACATCAAGATCACCATACATCATAGGATTATCGGTTATTTCAAAATACCTTGATGCAAAGTATTTGTCTGTGGTATTAAGTCCGTCTTCGCTGGTTTCAGTAGCTACTTTCTGCAATGCCGATGTTCGTTTCATCGCAGTAGGTGCTTTTACCTCAAGTGAATATTGATTATTCTTCAAAACATCAAAATAACCAATAAAACCATGAAGGTTAAGCACGAAGTTCTCTGGTTCAATATTTGTTCCAGAGGGCGAAAATGGCGTTCCAATTGTTACGTTTTCAATGTCATAAGTATCATTAACCTTATACGCTATTTTATCGAGTTGAGTAGCATTGGGAATTAACCATGAATTATTGTCCAAATTATTTACTGCGATCTCATTGCCTTCATAATCATAGGCTTTAAAATCCTCTATGTATTTACCGAAATCACTGACAGAATAGGTTCCCTGAACAACTTTAGGAAGAAAGTACGTTACAGAGTCCTGAACAAACCGTCCAGGGTTAATGACAACAGGAACTTTATCTTCTTCAGCTTGGGTTAAATCCATACTGGACTTTATAGGAAGACTTGTAGCAATATCATTTGAAGGATTCTTAACTCCACATCCAACTAACAATAAACCAATAGAAATCTTGGCCAATGTATTTTTCATGTACTCAAATTATGTGTTATTATTCTAAACTCTTAAAAAGGGGGCGTGTTACAATTTTGAAAGCGCAAAATATGCATTTTGTAACTACTTTAGCTTATTTTTAGCACTTTTTAATTTCTAAAACAAGATTTTTGGATTTAACAATCGACAACCAAAGGATACATTTTTCTTGTGACCCTAAAACATTTTCAAAAGAAAAGAATAGTGTATTATTTTTGCACGACTCTCTTGGATGTGTTGAACTTTGGAGAGATTTCCCAAAAGAATTAGCATCATTTGCAAACTGTAATGCAATAGCCTATGACAGACAAGGTTACGGAAAATCCGCTCCCTTTACAGTAAACCATAGAGATAACAACTATTTACAAAAAGAAGCCGAAATTCTTGGTCAAATACTTGAAAAATTAAACCTTAATAAAGTAATACTTTTTGGACACAGCGACGGAGGAAGTATTGCCTTACTTGCTGCCGCTTTGTTCCCTGAAAAGATACTTGGGATTATTACCGAAGGGGCACATGTTTTTGTTGAAAAAGTAACTATTCGGGGAATCAAAGAAGCAAAAAAAGCATATAATGTCACAAACTTAAGAGAAAGATTAACCAAATATCATGGAGATAAAACTGATGATGTATTTAGATTATGGACCGAAACGTGGCTTTCTTCATCATATCGATCATGGAATATTGAAGAATACCTCCCCTTGGTGAAATGCCCTTCTTTGATCATTCAGGGAGAAAAAGATGAATATGGCACCTTGGACCAAGTAACTTCAATTGTATCAAAATCTACCGGAAAGTCTACAGCTTTATTAATCAAAGATGTAGGACATACTCCGCACAAAGAGATACCAGAATTGATTATTGAAAACTCATTAAAATTTATTAACAGTGTTTCGAGTTAAAAAAATGATAAAATACATCCTTAACTCCTAAAATATTCAGAAACTTGTAAAGTTGGTCTATCGTATATAGCTTTTTGATAATATTGAATCAAGGAGATTAAGGCTCGTATCTATTAAATCTAAAGCATAAATATGAAATTCATTAAAATACTTTTTGTATTATTTCTAACTACATTTGTGAGTAAAGCACAAGAAAAATTAGAATACCAAAAGCCGAGTAAAGAAATTCTAGAATTGGTAGATGTATCTTTAGCTCCAATAGTTAGAACAGACTCAAAAGGAGAAAACTTTATTTTTCTGTATAGGGACAATTACAAAACTATCTCTGAGTTATCAGAAAAAGAAATGCGTTTGGCTGGATTGCGAATTAATCCAAAGACTAATATCTCTAGTCGTGCTAATTATGTAAATAATATAAAAGTTAAAAAACTTTCTGATAAAGAAGCCGTACAAGTTAAAGGGTTACCTCAAAATCCAAGAATTACTAATTTCAACTGGTCTCCTGATCAAACTAAAATTGCATTTACCAATACGACAGAAAATGGAGTTCAATTATGGATTTTGGATGTTTTAAAAAGAGAGGTAAATAAAATTACAGATGCAAATTTAAATGCCAACATGCGTTCTCCATTTAAATGGTTTAGAGACAACTCTGCTTTATTGGTAAAATTTATTCCTTCTTCTAAAAAGCCTTTAATAAATACAGATAATGTGGTTCCGAAAGGCCCTACTATTACTGTTAGTGACGGAAAGAAGGCACAAAATAGAACATATCAAGATTTACTAAAAAACACAAATGATGAGTTTAATTTCGAACAACTAGCTAATTCCGAAATTAAAAAAGTAAGTCTAAATGGAACGATAGAAGACTGGGGAGAAACAGCTATGTATAGTGACTTTTCTTTTTCTCCTAATGGTGAATATGTGCTAGTCACGGAAGTACAGAAACCTTTTTCTTATTTAGTTCCATACAGAAGATTTCCTCAAGAAACAAAGCTTTACAAAAATACAGGAGAAGTTATAAAAACAATAAACAAAATGCCTCTTATCGAGGTTCTTCCAAAAGGTTTCATGTCCACCAGAACGGGTAAGCGTTCTATGACATGGCGCGAAGATCAACCAGCGACATTAATATGGGCAGAGGCCTTAGACAAAGGAGATCCAAGCGTTAAAGTAGACTACAGGGATGAAATCTTTCAGCTCAAAGCTCCTTTTAATAGCAATCCAGTACCTATTCTAAAAACCATAAATCGTTTTGGTGGAATTGATTGGACAAGCGAAAGTAATCTTGCGATTGCATATGACTATTGGTGGAATACAAGGAATACTAAAGCTTATGCTTTTAACCCTTCCAAACCAGATCAAAAACCAAACATTATTTATGACAGAAACTATCAAGACAGATATAATGACCCTGGGGAACCAGTTGCTACAAAAAATTCGTATGGTTATTCTGTTATCAATATAGAAAATAACAATATGTATCTAATTGGTGATGGGCATACCAAAGATGGACAATTTCCTTTTATAGATAAGTTTGATATCGAGTCAAATAAAACTACTCGTCTTTACCAGTCAAAATATACCGACAAAGTGGAAAACATTTATAAAGCCATCGATATTAAAAAGGGAGAATTTTTAGTAAGAATAGAATCTCCAACAGAGTATCCCAATTATTACCTTAGAAATATTAACAAAGAACAAAGTTTAAAACAAATAACTGCTTTCAAAAATCCTTTTACCAGCCTTCAGAATGTGCATAAAGAAGTAATCAAGTATACTAGAGAGGATGGTTTAGAATTATCGGGCACACTTTATTTACCCGTTGGTTATGATAAAGTAAAAAAAGAAAAAATGCCGATGATTATTTGGGCGTATCCTGTAGAATTCAAAGATAAAAATAGTGCTTCTCAATCTACTTCAAACCCAAATGAGTTTACCTATCCGTTTTGGGGTTCTATGCTATATTGGGTAACAAAAGGATACGTTGTATTAGATGATGCTTCATTTCCAATTGTAGGCGAAGGAGATGAAGAACCAAATGATTCTTTCAGGAAACAATTAGTTGCAAATGGTAAAGCTGCTATCGATGCTGTTGATAAGTTAGGCTATATTGACAGGGATCGTGTAGCTGTAGGAGGGCATTCTTATGGAGCTTTTATGACAGCTAATCTGCTATCTCATTCAAATTTGTTTGCTGCTGGTATTGCAAGAAGTGGAGCCTACAATAGAACCTTAACCCCTTTCGGCTTTCAAAGTGAAGAAAGAAGTTATTGGGAAGCGCCCAACATTTATTATTCGATGTCTCCGTTTATGCACGCCGATAAAATGAAAACACCTTTACTACTTATTCATGGTAATGCCGATAACAATTCAGGTACTTATCCTCTTCAAAGTGAACGATATTTTAATGCCTTAAAAGGATTAGGAGCAACGACGCGATTGGTTATGCTTCCAAAAGAAAGTCATGGGTATCGTGCCAAAGAATCTATACTTCATTTATTATGGGAACAAGATCAGTGGTTAGAAAAATATGTAAAAAATAAGAAAAAAGTTCAACAACAAGGAACTCATTAAAGAGGTTGTTAACTACCAGTAAAAAACAGTCTGATCTAAGCCTGTTTTTTTTATCCCAATAGGTTTTTGGAAATAATATTTCTTAAATCATTCTTATCCAGAGGTTTATTTATTATGTCATTCATCCCTATAGACATACATTCTTCCTTCACTTCGCTTAGCTCTGAGGCCGTAAGAGCAATAATAGGAGTAGTTTGATCAAATTCTCGTATTCTCTTTGTTGCTTCTACTCCATTAAGATAGGGCATATTAAGATCCATAAGAATAAGATCAAAGTCTTCTTTTTGAACCATTTGCAAAGCGTTAAAGCCATTCTCTACTATAGTACACTCGTATCCTATTAGGTCTAAAAGATTTTTGGTAACGATCTGATTTATCTTATTATCCTCGGCAACCAAAATTCTTCTAAATTTTTGATTGATACCACTATTTTCAGGATTTAACTCGTTTTCTCCCTTTTCATCAATTATTTCTAGGGTAAGATCAAAATGGAACTTTGTTCCTCTACCTTCTTTACTATCTAGGTGGATTTCACTATCCATCATTTCGAGAAGGTTTTTTACAATCGATAATCCTAAACCAGTACCCTCGGACTTATTAAATTCTCTACCAACCTGAGAGAACTTTTCAAAAACGAATTCTTTTTTATCCTCTGGTATTCCTACTCCATTATCTTCAACTTCATATCTAATTGTTATTTCATCTTTTTCTAAGGAAAGGATCTTTATCCTAAGCCAAATTTTTCCGTTTTCTGTAAACTTTGTAGAGTTACCTATCAAATTGATCAAAACTTCGGATAACTTAAGTGAATCAACACTAAGTACTCCGGGAAGCTCTTTTTGAATATCTAGTATAAGCTCGTTGCTCTTGCTCTTTGCCTGATACTCAAAGGAATGTAAAAGATTGCGCGAAAGCTCAATTAAGTTGGTAGGTGTTTTTGTTAATTTCTCGGTATTAGATTCTATCTTGCTTATTTTCAAAACTTTATTAATAAGATCGAGCAAATAATCACCAGAAAACTTAAGAGAGTTAAGTAGTTTCTTATGTTTTTCTTGAATATCTTGCTCTTCTAACAATAATGTTGTTATTCCTACTACACCATACAGTGGAGTTCTAAGCTCATGACTAACAGTAGAAATAAATTGCGACTTAATATTAGTAAGCTTTTCTGCTTCGGTCTTTGCTTCTTGTAATTCTTCATTTTTTTCTTTTAAAACAGCACTTAACTTTTTCTTTGATTGATACCCCCTATAAAAGAAAAATATGCCTGCCAATAATAAAACCAAACTAATGGAAATAATATTGATCACCATATTACTTCTGGCAATTTTGGCTAGATACTCTTTTTCCTTTTTAGTAGCATCCAATTGTCGTTGAAAATCATCCAGGCTGAAATTAGCTTTTGCAATCTCGACCTGTTTTATCTTTTCTTCATCTAAAAGCTTATCTCGATAAAACAGATACTTTTTTATACTATAAAAAGCAGAATCTGTATTGCCTACTTTTTGAAAAGCTTCAGATTTGGCTTTGTAGGTGTCGGTAAGCACAGATATTATTTCTAAACTTTCTACCGCTTTAATAACCTCATTAAACAGTTGATTCGCTTTTTCAATTTCATTTTTTCCTGCATAATATCGTCCCAGCAAATATTTGATATCATTTATTGCTACTATTCTCCCTATTTCTTCTAACTCTTGAGCCAACTTTTGAGCCTCTAATAAATAAGGGTAAGCCAAATCATACTTTTCTTCGTCTATATATGTCCAACCTAAGTTCAATATAGGCCCCAGTTTTTCAGTTTTTATATTGCTTTTTTCTACAATTTCCAGGGACTTATTATAATAAAATGTACCTTTTTCTAGGTTCTTATAACCTTCAGAATATACATTTCCTAATCCATTTAAACTTCTTATTATCCAAAGCGAATCCTTTGCTAATTCAGCATATTTAAGCGCTTCGTTATAGTGAAATTCAGAATTACTAAAGTCTTGTATTACTTCATAATTACAAGCCATAAAGTAATGTCCTCGACTTATATCGACGTTACTATTTATCTCATGAGCATATTTGATTACTTTGGTGGTATGGTCCAAAGATTCCTTAATATTAAAATCTGCAAGTAGTTTCCTGGACTTTTGAACGAGTTCCTCGATGCTGTCTGTAGCATGTTTTGTCAACTGTTCTTGTCCATTAATGAAGAATCCTGAAAACAGAAAAGAGAATAAAAATAATATTATATGTAAGGCCCTCAAATTATAAATCTGTATCTATATTCGATAAAAAAATCGAATATTCTATTACTAAAAATTTATACCCCCAAATACATGAGAACTTGTAATCAAGGGATTAAAATAGGGAAAAAATAATAAAAAAGCATTTAAAACTATATCGATATCTCTTATAGTGTTATACTTACTTTATGATTTTGGTTTAGAAGAAACAATATAAATTCCAAGGATTACAATCCCCGCACCAGTTATTTGAATGAGCGATAAATTCTCATCCAAAAATAAATAAGCTAGTATAATTGTTGAAAAGGGTCCCAAACTAGCAATAATTGAAAAATTAGACGCCCCAATTTTGGCAATAGATGCAGATACAAGATAAGATGGTATTATCGTAGAGAAAACTGCCATTACCAGGCAAATTATATAAAGCTCTAAAGGATATCCCAGAATATCACCCCTATCAAAAATCAAATATTGCAGGATTATGCACATTGAAGAGACAATCATAGCATAAGATGTAAATACAACTACCCCAAATTTCGGAATTAGCCAACCACTTCCTACGATATAAATAGCATACGTTAAAGCACTTAAGAAGATTAGGAAACCACCTAAATAGAGGTTTTGAGAATCTAACCTTACCTCTCCCCAAAAGGTAATAACCACCCCAATATATGTTAACATCATAGCCATGAGTTGACGTTGAGAAATCTTATCTTTAAGAAAAATTCTTGAAATTATGATAACTAAGGTTGGGTACAAAAACAAAATAATTCGTTCTAATCCTGCCTTAATATACTGTAAGCCTAAAAAATCAAAATAGCTTGCCAGGTAATACCCAATAAATCCAAAAAAAACTATCCACAAGTAGTCTCTATAAGTTGTCTTTACAGTGGTATCTCGTTTACTAAATACAGCTATTACAAGATAAAAAGGTAATGAAAATAACATCCTAAATAACAACAAATGTTCAGAACTGATAGTATACCTGTATGCTAACTTTACTAAAACAGCTTTTGCTGAAAATAAAACTATACCTGTTATGGCAAAAATAATTCCGTAAGTGGATAATTTTTTATTCTGCATATCCCGAAAATAGATATTCGTATTTTTTGAAACACGTTACGCCAATCCAAATTACGACACCCAATAAAAAAACCTCCTTAAATAAATCAATAAGGAGGTCATTTAAATAAATTAATAATCTTATTACTTTATACGTTAAATAAGAAGTGCATTACATCACCATCATTAACAATGTATCCTTTACCTTCTACACCAAGTTTTCCAGCTTCTCTTGCCTTAGACTCACTACCATATGTTATAAAATCGTTGTATTTTATCACTTCTGCCCTAATAAATCCTTTTTCAAAATCTGTGTGTATCACGCCTGCTGCTTGAGGTGCTGTGGCCCCAATAGTAACAGTCCATGCTCTTACTTCTTTCTCGCCTGCCGTGAAATAAGTCTGCTGGTTTAATAGTTTATAAGCGGCACGTATCAATACAGAAGCTCCAGGTTCTTCTAACCCCATATCTTGCAAAAACATTTGACGTTCTTCATAATCATCCAACTCTGTAATATCTGCTTCTGTTCCAACTGCCAAAACTATAACCTCTGCATTTTCAGAAGCCACAGTTTCTTTGACCTTGGTTACATAGTCATTTCCGTTTACCGCAGATCCTTCATCTACGTTACAAACGTATAATACAGGTTTATCGGTAATAAGTTGCAATGGTTTAACATATGCAAAATGATCGTCTTCTGAAAAATCTATCGCTCTTATAGAAACCCCGGCCTCAAGACCTTCTTTCAATTTCAATAGAATAGCTTCTTCTTTTTGTGCCTCTTTGTTTCCTGTTTTTGCGGCCCTTTTAACTTTATCAAGTTTTTTCTCTACACTTTCAAGATCCTTTAATTGCAGTTCGATATCAATAGTTTCTTTATCCCGTATAGGATCTACAGAGCCATCAACATGAACAACATTATCATTATCAAAACAACGCAGCACATGTATTATAGCATCAGTTTCTCGAATATTCCCCAAAAACTGATTTCCAAGTCCTTCACCTTTACTAGCTCCTTTAACCAATCCGGCTATATCTACAATTTCTACCGTGGCTGGGATTACACGCTCCGGATTAACTAACTCTTCTAGCTTTTCAAGTCTTGGATCCGGAACATTTACAACGCCAATATTTGGTTCAATTGTACAGAACGGAAAGTTTGCACTTTGTGCCTTAGCATTAGACAAACAATTGAATAAGGTTGATTTCCCTACATTAGGTAATCCTACGATTCCTGCTTTCATAATAATTGCAATAAAGTTTTCGAGACCGAAATAAACGGGGCTCAATTTTAAGAGTGCAAAGATAATGGTATTAACTTGTACAATACAAATGGATATCCATTAAGATTGAACAAAAACAACAAGATCTTACATTTCTAAAAATCAATCACTTTAGTTGTTTTTTCATTTTTTTGTAATTTTACACCTCAATAAATAAACACAATGAGAACTAGTAAAATTCTAACTACAGTACTTTGCTTGGGTTATGCTACTGTTGCATTGGCCCAATCTGATGAAGTGAATTCAAAAGAAAATTCTTCTAAAGAAACGGTTACCAAGATTATTAGAATCAAAGGAGCTAATGGTGAAGAAAAAGTGATCAAAAAACAAGAAGTAATTACCAAAAAAAGTAAGATTGAACTAAATCCCGGCGATGAGGATAAAACAAATCAATCGGCTACTTATACTGATGCCGAGGTGCAAGTTCAAAAATCACATTCTTCAACTGCAGGTGATTCATATACATTGATATCAGATGGTAAAGGGTATCGAATTACGTTTCTTAGTAAATCTGGAAACAAAACTTCAAAAGCAAGACCCGTAAGCAGTGGCTACTATATTGTTAATCTGGGCGAAAAAGATAATTGTCTTGGTCATTTTGATAAAGAAAAAAATTTCGTTTTGGAAAGATATGACTCCAAAACAGACAAAGTGATTACTACAGTATATAAAGCCAACTAAACTGACAGAAATAATTAAAAATCTAAGAACCAGGTATTTTGCCTGGTTTTTTCTTTTAACAAAATCTCGTTCATAACATTTCTTCTTTATTACATGTATAATTACATATAAATATCAATTACTTAAGAATATCAGATAAATATTAAAAACACACCGAGAACCTTTAGTTTTTTTACATAAAATTTAAAAAAAATCAAAAGAGTTTGTTAAAATATAATGAGACAAAAGTCCTTTTTAAATATATTTAAGGTATTAATCATCTTAAATAAACATTCTTTACATGAAAAAACTCACATTAATCTTATTCGTATTAATTACGGGTGTATGCTATGCACAACAGACCGTAACGGGTGTAGTTAAAGACCCAGATGGCTCTCCATTACCAGGGGTTAATATTGTTATTAAAGGAACTAACGAAGGGACAACTACAGATTTTGATGGTAAATACAGTATCGTGGTCTCTCCTGAAAATACTTTAGTCTATAGCTATATTGGGTTTAACAACAAAGAAATACTTGTACAAGGGCAGGTAACTATTGATGTAAAACTAACTAGCGGTGCACAGCTTGAAGAGATTGTATTAGTAGGATCCAGAAGCGCAAAAAGAACGGAAACTGATACTCCTGTAGCCATAGATATCATAGATATGCAGGAAGTAATAACCAAAAGTGGTAAAATTGAGATTAATGAGCTCTTGCAATATACAGCTCCTTCTTTTAATGCAAACAAACAATCTGGATCTGACGGTGCAGACCATATAGACCCTGCTTCATTAAGAGGTCTTGGACCAGATCAGACTTTGGTTCTAATAAATGGTAAAAGAAGACATTCTTCTTCATTAATAAATATTTTTGGTACTCGAGGAAGAGGAAATTCGGGAACAGATCTTAATGCTATTCCAGCAACTGCAATTAAAAGAATAGAAGTCCTAAGAGATGGTGCAGCGGCACAATATGGTTCTGATGCTATTGCGGGTGTAATTAATATTGTCTTAAAAGATAATGTTAATAAATTTTCAGGAGGTATTAGTTATGGCGCTTATAATACTAATGCCAAAGGAGATTTTCCTGCCGGGACTCCTAATACAGATGGAAATAGATTGGATACCGAAAATGATGGCAACCGTATTGCCGATGACCAAAATTTTGATGGTGGTTCTGTAAAAGTTACTGCCAATTATGGAGTTGAAATTGGAGAAGAAGGCTATGCCAATCTTACGACTGAGTTCCTTAGTAAAAACAAAACACTTAGACCTGGGTTTGATTTTAGACGAGGCTTTGGAGAAGCCGCAATAGATGGTTTTAACTTTTTTGCCAATGCCGCAGTTCCCATCTCAGAGAAAACACAGCTCTATGCATTTGGAGGAAGAAACTATAGAGATACCGATGCTTTTGCCTTTACGCGTAATGATGGCGAACGTGTGGTTACTTCTATTTTTCCAAACGGTTTTACACCAAGGATAACATCCAATATTATTGATAATTCTGTTTCAGCCGGCATACGAACAGAAACTCAAAATCGATGGAGAATTGATTTTAATAATACCTGGGGTAAAAATAACTTTCATTATTTTATCCAAGGAACCTTAAATGCTTCTCTACAAGAATCTTCTCCAACAGATTTTGATGCAGGGGGGCACAGTTTAAGTCAAAACACCACAAGCTTGGACTTTTCTAAATACTACCCAAATACCTTGCAAGGGTTCAATATTGCTTTTGGAACGGAGTATCGCACAGAAAACTTTGAGATTTTTGCAGGCGAAGAAGGTTCTTATGCTACATATGATGTTAATGGATTGCCAATTATAGACCCCGCAAATCAAACACAACCTACTGACCCTATCTCTGGAGAATTACGTCCAGGAGGATCTCAAGGTTTCCCTGGATATAGTCCCGCCAATGAAGTAGATAGGTCTAGAACCAATTTCTCAGTCTATGCCGACGCAGAACTGGACTTTACTAATAGTTTTTTACTAAGTGCAGCTGCAAGATTTGAAAATTATAGTGATTTTGGTAGTACTATTAACGGAAAACTAGCATTTAGACTTAAAGCTACACAGGATATTAATATTCGCGGATCGATAAGCACCGGGTTTAGGGCTCCTTCTTTGGCACAAATATATTATAACTTAAGATTTACAGATTTTCAAGGTGGTGTAGCCACAGAAACCTTGTTATCACCAAATAACAGCCCAGTAACGGCTTCTTTCGGAATAGAACAATTAGAAGAAGAAACCGCTGTAAATGCTGCACTAGGTGCAACCGCAAAATTCGGTGCTTTTACTGCAACTATAGATGGGTACTTTATTAATGTGAAAGATAGAATAGTTCTTACGGGTACATTTGATGCTCCCCAGATACCCAATGTAAATGAGGCACAATTTTTTGCCAATGGCGTTGATACCGAAACCGTAGGACTAGACATTATACTTTCCTGGAAAGAAAGCTATAATTTTGGTGATCTATCGGCTACCCTAGCGGGAAACATCAATAATATGTATATCAAAGAAGTAAAGAATGGAGACCTCGATGAAGCCACCTTCTTTGGTGAAAGAGAAAAAGCTTTTTTACTTGCTTCTGCACCAGATAGTAAATTTGCCTTCAATGCAAATTATAGCAAAGAAAAATTTAATGCAGGTATTGGTTTAACACATTTTAGCGAGATCGTTTTAATTGATTTTGCAGATACCGAAGATGTGTATGGTGCAAAAATTACAGCAGATCTTAATCTTGGGTATAAGCTATCGCAAAACTTAAAACTCACTGTTGGGGGAAATAATATCTTCAACGAATACCCAGATCAACAAGATGATGGAGAAACCGAAGCAGGAGGATACTGGGATGCGGTTCAAATGGGATTTAGCGGAGCTTATTACTATGCTCGACTAGATTTCAATTTCTAATACTCAGGCAATATTTTTAATAAAAACGTCATATTTAGATATATGACGTTTTTTTATGGTTATCAATATCAAATTCTATCTTAAATGTATCTTATAATTTTTATTAAATCAGGTTTACGTGTAATTTTGTCAAACAATTAGGACAAACCAATTCATGAAAGAATTAACACGTTATTTTTATTACTTTTTTATTGAGAGAGGTTTTTCAGAAAACCTTTCAGAATATTTAAACCTTGTAATCGGAACATCTATACTCGTTGCTGTACTTTTTATAGTTCATTTTATTACCAAAAAAGTATTCATCTCGATTTTTAAAGCCTATGCTTCAAGATCCAAAAATACATTTGATGATTATCTGGTAAAAAATAAAACCTTTAATCATCTGGCGCATATAATTCCTTTGTCTATGGTAATTTGGATTTTACCCGAATTGTTTATTGCATTTCCAACCACAGAAAAGTATCTGGAACTACTATTTGATATCATGGCCATTGTATTGGTCATTTGGATTTTAAGAAGCATTTTAAGAACATTCAGAGATTTTCTGAAATCACTAGAATCTTTCAAGGACAAACCTATTGATAGTTATGTACAGGTATTCATGATTTTTGTTTGGTCAATCGGAGCTATTTTAGTATTCTCTTCGATAACTGGGAAATCAATTTGGACTTTCCTTACGGCTCTTGGGGCTATGTCTGCCGTTATTTTGTTGATTTTTAAGGATACAATTTTAGGTTTTGTGGCCAGTATCCAGGTAGCGGTAAATGATACTGTACGCATTGGAGACTGGATTACAATGGAAAAATATGGAGCCGATGGCGATGTAGTAGAAATTAATTTATCCTCTGTAAAAGTGCAGAATTTTGATAAAACTATTACTACCATTCCAACGTATCACTTAATATCAGAATCTTTTAGAAATTGGAGAGGAATGATGGATTCTGGTGGAAGAAGAATTAAAAGATCACTACTCATCAAAACATCTAGTATTTCTTTTTTATCAAAAGAAGATATCAAGCGACTAGAGAGTATAGAACTTATCAAAGACTATCTGAAAATCGCTCAATCCAAAATAGACTCTTTTAATACAGAACATAATATAGACAAAAACATATTAATTAATGGTAGAAACCTTTCAAACATGGGGGTTTTTAGGGTATATGTAGAGTCCTATCTTGAAAATCACCCGTACATCAATAAAGAGATGACTATAATGAGTCGACAATTGGCACCTACTGCACAGGGAACACCATTAGAAATTTACGCCTTTAGCAATGACAAAGTGTGGAAAAACTATGAAAAAATTGTGGCCGACATTTTTGATCATTTGTTATCGGCAATCCCCTATTTTAATCTTGAAGTATTTGAATTAGATTATTCACCAGAAAATTAACCCATCTCAAAAAAAAAACAAATTTTATGAACACCAGTTTCAGAATTATAAGTTACCTAGAAGGAATTTCGTACCTGTTGATTCTTTTTGTGACTATGCCCCTAAAATATCTTTTCGAGTCGCCACAACCTAACAAAGTAATTGGTATGGCTCATGGTTTTTTATTTTTGGCCTATATTGTTTTCGCATTTGTTATCAAACCAGAAAAACATTGGAACAACAAGACCTTAGGTATTGTACTTTTATGCTCTATAATACCATTTGGGACATTTTGGATGGACAAAAAATATCTTAAGGATTAAAGATAAAAACTACCTCTTACTCAAAAAAACGCCTATTCTGGATACTCAATCCTAAGGTGGTAGATGTTCGTTAGTTTTCGCTTAAATACCTTTTTAATTTGTTGTATTTCTTTAAAAGTGATATTGGCATTGATAAATTGACCATCTTCCATTTGCTTAGTAATAATCTTTTCAACAAAAGTATCGATTAAGCTACTGGTTGGATTTTTTAAACTTTTTGAAGCTGCCTCTACACTATCACTCATCATCAAAATTGCCGTTTCTTTTGAAAAAGGTTTAGGTCCGGGGTATTGAAAGTCTTCAACATTTACATTTTCATTACTTTCCTTTTCCTTTGAATAAAAATAGTAGACAGTACTTGTACCATGATGTGTTCTAATAAAATCAATGACACGATCAGGTAATTTGTACTTCTTTGCAATTTCTACTCCCCTAATCACATGATTAATAATGATCCTGGCACTTTCTTTTGGTGATAATACATCGTGAGCATTACCCGAGGCCGATTGATTCTCTGTAAAATATGTAGGATTAATCATTTTACCAATATCATGATATAAAGCACCTACTCTAACCAACATAGCATTGGCTCCTATTTCGTTGGCCGCGGCTTCAGCTATATTCGCCACATTTAAGGAATGATGAAATGTCCCTGGAGCTTTATTTGATAGTTCTTTTAATAAGACAGAATTTGTATCACTAAGCTCTAGTAAAGATACATCAGAAATTAAACCAAAAATCTTTTCGTATGCATAAATTAATGGATGTACGATAAGTGTCGCAAATCCACTAATCACAAATAAAATTACCGTAGTTACATCTATGTTACTTATACTTCCTTCATGAATAAGGTGAAAAGCAATATATGCTATAATATAGATTATAGTAATCTGACCTACCGAAACAAAAAGATTTGCTCTTTTAAATGATTCTGATATAGTGAGAATAGTAACAATCCCCGCTATAATTTGTAAAAATGTATATTCATAACTATTGGGGACTACAAAACCAAGAATTAAAACCGTAATTACATGCGTAAACATTCCCAGTCTGGAATCAAAAAATGCCTTCAATACTAGAGGAAGAATACATAATGGAACTACGTAAATATACTCAGACCTATATTTCACAACCAATGTCGTAACCAATACCATAAAAATGATATTGAAAAAAATAAAAGTTACCTGGGTATTATTTTCATAAATATCCTTGCGATATTTTCTAACGAACAAAAGGAGCATCATCAACGCAAGAGAAACAAGTAAACAATACCCCAAAACAATCCAGTAGAAATTTTTATCACTCCAGACCTGGGACTCATATTCTGCCTTTAACGAATTAAGAATTTGCAATGTATCCCCTTCTACAACTTCACCTTTGGCAATAATTCTACTCCCTTTGGTAACACCGCCTCTTGAGGTAAGTACTTTGCCAAGTTCGGTTTCTAATGTACTTTGAGTAAGTTTGTCATTCAACCTCACATTGGGTTTAACCAAATCAAAAAATAAAGCTACAAATCCACTTTTAAACTTAACATATTCGCTTTTGTCAATCCTTGAATTAATAAGCCTTGTTACTTCATTAGAAGTAAGAATCTGTCCATACGTAATGGCTTCAGCCTCATTTCCTTTATTCAGGAATATTTGTCTTTTATCTCCATAAGAATAGGTTTCCTGAAGAACACCATATCGATAAATATCATTTAATAAAATTCTACCAAAAAGCTTTGCTTGATCACGAGTACTACTTTGGTTAAGAGTTTTCAGATTACTTATAAAAGCTTCCTCATAAGCTTCTTTGGCAGTATTGGCTACAATAGTATCATACTCGAAATAAGGAATTATATTATCGGTAATTCGCTTTTTTTCCGTTTCAATTTCCTGTTGCGTCTTGGCAATAGCAAAATCAAAAGGGGCATATAAATTCTCATATTGCCAGGGTTTACCCTTTATAAATTCGTATTTAAAAATTCCTCCTTTCGGAAATAAATACACAATAAGTGCAGCAGTACATATAAAAAGAAAAACCTTATATATTGTGGATTTCTTCTTATAAAATTTATCTAAAAATCTTTTCAAAACAATTAATATAAGTTTATCAAAAGTAGTAAATCAAACTTAGAAGTACATGGTAAGATTCTATAATTAAGAATTATAACCTAGCATATGATAACTCTTAGCTGTTTACTGTTATTTTATCCTTTAAAAATCCTTAAATTCGCACAAACAATACACACAATTTAAATTATATATAATGAGTAAAGAAGTAGTAATTGTCTCTGCAGCCAGAACACCTATAGGTAGTTTTTTAGGAAGTTTATCCACTGTACCTGCTACGCAATTGGGTGCAACTGCCATTAAAGGTGCGCTAGACAAAATAAACCTTGATCCATCACTTGTGCAAGAAGTTTTTATGGGAAATGTTGTACAAGCAGGAAATGGACAAGCTCCAGCTAGACAAGCAGCATTAGCAGCTGGAATAAGTGATACTGTTCCTTGTACTACCGTAAATAAAGTATGTGCCAGTGGTATGAAAGCGGTAATGCATGCAGCACAGGCAATTGCCCTTGGAGATGCTGATATTATCGTTGCTGGTGGTATGGAAAGTATGAGTCTTATTCCTCATTATGTTAGATTAAGAGCAGGACATAAATTTGGTCCGCAAACTCTAGAAGATGGTATGCAAAGAGATGGATTGGTAGATGTGTACGATGGTAATGCTATGGGGGTATGTGCAGATTTATGTGCAAATGAATATGAATTTAGTAGAGAAGATCAAGATGCCTTTGCAATACAATCTTATGAAAGATCTGCAAAAGCTTGGGCCGAAGGTAAATTTGATAACGAAGTAGTTCCCGTTGCAGTACCACAACGTCGTGGTGAACCTATTATGGTTACAGAAGACGAAGAGTACAAAAACGTAAAAATGGAAAAAATACCAGCATTACGACCTGCATTTAGTAAAGATGGAACCGTAACTGCAGCAAATGCTTCTACAATTAATGACGGGGCCGGGGCCGTAGTGGTAATGAGTGCCGAGAAAGCTGCCGAGCTTGGTCTTAAACCATTGGTGAAGATAAAAAGTTATGCCGATGCCGCTCATGAGCCAAAATGGTTCACTACAGCACCTGCAAAAGCGTTACCCAAAGCAATTAATAAAGCTGGAATCACTCTTGATGATGTAGACTTCTTCGAATTTAATGAAGCTTTTTCTGTAGTTGGATTGGCCAACCTGAAAATACTAGGACTTAGTGATAAAAACACCAATGTTAATGGTGGTGCAGTTTCTCTAGGACACCCTCTTGGATGTTCGGGAGTAAGAATTCTTATCACCCTAATGAGTGTTTTAGAGCAAAATAATGCCAAAATTGGAGCTGCAGCCATTTGTAACGGTGGTGGTGGAGCCTCTGCAATGGTTATAGAAAGAGTCTAATAATTTTATTTAAATTTCTAACCAAATTACATGCTATACGGCATTTGCAATTTAAGTATTGTCCCATTAAGAGCAGAACCTAGTGACCCAAGCGAAATGGTAACTCAGGTACTGTATGGTGAACATTTTAAGGTACTGGAACAACGTAAAAAATGGAGCAAAGTTCGACTCGCCTTTGATAAATACGAAGGTTGGATAGATAATAAACAGTACTTAGAAATTACAGAAGAAGACTATAAAACTTTTGACCTGCAAGATTTATGTCTCGCAGGAGATTTGGTTGAATTTATAAACTGTAATGAAAATCACTTAATGCCTGTTCCTATGGGAGCCTCTTTAGGTGCCCTAGATTTTCTTAAGCACACCTATGACGGACACAAGATTATCCAGAAACAACCTAAAGAACATCTTGTCGAAACCGCATTCATGTACTTAAACACACCATACTTATGGGGTGGAAAAACAACTTTCGGTATAGACTGTAGTGGCTTTACACAAATGGTCTATAAATTAAACGGCCATAAATTGTTGCGAGATGCATCGCAACAAGCTACCCAAGGAGATCCTTTAAGTTTTATAGAAGAAAGCGAACCTGGCGATCTTGCCTTTTTTGATAATGAAGAAGGAAATATTATACATGTAGGTATTATGATGAAAGACAACTATATTATCCATGCGCACGGAAAAGTGCGTGTGGATCGCATAGACCATACTGGAATTTATAATGCCGAAAAACGAACACATACTCATAACCTGAGAGTAATAAAACGTATTATCTAATGGTACTCTTATGAATTCTCAGGAAGTGAAAATAGTACAAGTGCGACTTGAGGATAGAGAAAAGCTCGTAGATATTGGCTATAGAACTTTTTATGACGCATTTGGCCCTCCTGTAAATACCGAGAAAAACATTCAAAGTTATTTGCAAGAAAAATTTACTTTAGAGCAAATTACAAAGGAGTTGACCAACGTTAACTCTATCTTCTTTTTCGCTAAGCTACAAGATCAAATCGTTGGATATATAAAACTGAACTCTAATAACGCACAAACAGAGTCGGTTAAAGGAAATTCAATTGAAATTGAAAGAATTTATGTTGTAAAAGAATTTCAAGGAAAAAATATTGGTCAGGTGTTGTTCAACAAATCGCTGCAAGTAGCCCGTGAGAAAAATGTAGACTTTATTTGGCTTGGTGTATGGGATCAAAATCCGGGAGCCATTAAATTCTATGAACGAAATGGTTTCAAAATCTTTGATAAACATCCATTTGTATTGGGTACAGAGGATCAGACCGATGTAATGATGAAACTTAGGTTATGACCATATAAAAAAATTATGATTTTGATAACATTTAGCAATTCATTTTTTATTTAATTTTGAAACGTTCATTTCAATTAAAATGCCAAAAGTAGAAACATTCGATAGAAACCAAGTGTTGCAAAATGCAACTGAAGTATTCCATAAAAAGGGATATAATGGTACATCTATGCAAGATTTGGTAGATGCAACTACACTTAATAGATCGAGCATCTACAATTCTTTTGGAAGTAAATTGGGATTATTCATGCAAGTACTCTCTTTTTACCAATCTAGCGGCAAAAAACAAATGAATAAAGAGTTGGCCCATGCTCATAATGCATTAGATACCCTTAAGTCTATTTTTGAAATATACCTGTCCGATATTCTGAATGACGGCGATAAAAAAGGATGCCTCATTGTAAACTGTAAATCCGAAATGGCCAATCAAGAACCCTTGATCAAATCTTTTATGGAACAAAATCAAGAACAATCTATAGCTATGCTAGGGAATGTTGTACATAACGGGCAGATGGAAAAAATTTTCAATGAAAATCAAACAGCCGGTCAATATGCATTATACCTTTACTCCTCTATTCAAGGATTACGTATGACTGGTATATTAAATACTAATGAACAAGATTTAAGAAACCTTATCGATACTATACTTAAGGTTTTATTATAACATATTTTTTTTAACATATTTTGAAACGAATGTTTCAAATAAAAATAAATAATCATGAAAACACTTTTAAGAATAGACAGTAGCCCCAGAAAAACAGAATCTTTAAGTAGACAACTTGCCGATGTTTTACAACAAAAACTAGAGAATGAGGGTAATTACAGCACCTTATCCAGAGATGTGTATTACGATGACTTAGTAAAATTAGGTAATGAAGATAGCGTAACCGCTTATTTCACACCAGATAATCAAAGAACTGTAATCCAAAAAGAAGCAGTAAAAGCATCCGATGTCCTTTCTCAGGAATTTGCAAATGCTGATGCCTACATATTCGCTGTCCCTATGTATAATTTTGGCGTGACTGCAGGTTTAAAAGCATATATAGATCTAATTGCCAGAGCAGGTACAAGTTTCAAGTATACCGAAAAAGGTCCTGAAGGGCTTCTGAAAGGTAAAAAAGCCTTCGTAATCATAACGACCGGAGGTACAAAACTAGGAACAGAAGTAGACTACGTATCTGGGTATCTCAAAACCTTTTTAAATTTTGTAGGCATAACCGATATTGAATTTATAAACTCAGATCAGGTAATGACGAATGCTGAAAAGATCCTATCTGACGCCAAAGAAGAAATTAATCAATTAGTACTTAATTAATATAAATCAAAAAAAATGAAAAAGTTAGAAAACAAAGTAGCCGTGATTACTGGTGCAAACAGTGGGATTGGATTGGCTACAGCCAAGTTATACCTTGAACAAGGTGCCAAAGTTGTACTTGCAGGAAGACGGCTAGATGCTCTTGAAGAAGTTGCTCAAGATCTGGATGGAGATTTTATCACTGTGAGAGCAGATGTCGCTAAAGCAGAAGATAACAAAAGACTAATTGACGAAACAACCAAAAAATATGGAAAAATTGATATTCTTTTCTTAAATGCTGGGGTGGCACCTCCCACTCCTGCCGATCAGATTACTGAAGAACATTACAACTATGTATTTGACATTAATGTAAAAGGTCCCATTCTAGCGACCAAAGTAGCATTACCACACCTTAATGATGGCGGTAGTATTCTTTTTACGAACTCTGTGGTCACTCAACGCGGTTTTGAAGGTTTAGGAGTGTATTCTGCTTCCAAAGGAGCTTTAAGAGCTTATCAACGTGTGCTTACGGCAGAAGTAAAACCTAGAAAAATAAGGGTCAATTCTATTGCTCCCGGACCAATCGCGACTCCGATTTATGACAAAATGGGATTACCCCAAGAAACCATAGATGAAATGGGAAAAGGTTTTGCACAACAAGTACCTCTGGGACGCTTCGGAACTCCAGAAGAAATTGCCAAATCGGCCTTATTCCTGGCTTCAGATGATGCCACATACATTAACGGAGTAGAACTTGAAGTAGATGGCGGATTAAGTCAAATATAAGTATACTTCTTATTCTAAGAAAAAGGTGGATTCTATTACAGAATCCACCTTTTCTACGTTTTTTTTGAAAAAATTAAAGCTCTTTAATCTGTCTAATCATCTGGTTTGTAAATCCCCATTCGTTATCATACCAAATCATCACTTTAACCAAATCTCCGTCAACAACCCTTGTCATTGAAGCATCTACAGTAGCGGCATAAGGACTTTGTTGAATGTCTGATGACACGATTGGCTCATAGGTAACATCCAACACTTCAGTATATCGATCTGTTTTGGCCTCTTTTTGCAGTATTTTATTAATTTCCTCAGGTGTTGTATTTCTTTCTGCAATAAAAGTAACATCACTTATTGAACCCACAGGAACTGGAGTTCGTACCGCTACACCATCAAATTTACCTTCATATTGCGGTAATGCTTTTGTTGTCGCAATAGCTGCCCCTGTAGTGGTAGGCGTAAGATTTACAGCTCCTGCTCTACCCATTCTCAAATTCTTTTTAGAAGGAGCATCGACCAAAGCCTGAGAAGCCGTATAGGCATGAATCGTATTCAAAATAGCTTTTTTAACGCCTATAGTTCTTCCCAATATTTCAACAACCGGGCTTATATTATTCGTTGTACAACTGGCGCAAGAAAATATAGCCGTTTTTCCATCTTCGGTATTAACTCCATGAACAACGGTCGGGGTATCTTTACTTTTGGTAGGTCCCGAAATTACAACATTGGTTGCCCCTGCTTTGATATGTTTTTCTGCATCCTCGCGATTGGTAAAAAAACCAGTACTTTCGATAACAATATCGATTTTATTTTCTTTCCATGGAAGTTGTTCTGGATCTCTTTGATTAAGGTATTTGATTTTTTGATCTCCAACTATAAGATGATCACCTTCTGCGCTTACGCCCTTATCATAAATGCCATAAACACTATCGTATTTAAGCAAATATTGAGCATTTTCTATCGACATTAAGTCATTTACCGCCACCACTTCCAGACCTGGCTCATCCATAATCACTTTTAGGGCGGCTCTCCCGATTCTTCCAAATCCATTTATAGCTATTCTCTTCATATTATTATTGTTTTTGTTGGTAAAAAATATGGAAACATGCCTCGTGCACATTTCCACATATAAGGTCGCAAAAAAGACTCTAAAATTACTCTCTAGTCCCGAAAATTAACGATTTAATCATCTAATAACGACACCCCATTCAAATCTGTAGTAAGAACATCACTCATATAATCAAAAAACGGTCTTAACAACTCATAATGATGTATTACGTTGTCAAGAAAATCAGGAGCAAAAACCTCTTCATCTGTAAACGTATGGGATACAAAAAAAGATTTATTCTTGATTAAATCTATCGCCGGGTGGTCTTTGCTAAACCCTTTCGGAGCCGTTTTTACCTGGTATTCGGTATTAAAACCCCCATATGCCTTTTTAAATTTTGATTCGGCCAATATTTCACGAATTTCCTGGTCATCCATTTCAAATTCTTTCCGAATTCGAAGCAAATCTGCAGGTTCTGGACCAAAAAAACCTCCTGCCACCATAGAGTTCCCCGGTTCTAATCGTAGATAATACCCTCCTCTTCTATGTGCTCCGGCTCTACTAAAACTTGCACTACGATGCACATTATAAGGTGTTTTATCTTTACTAAAACGAATATCGCGGTTAACCCTAAACACTTTGGTCTTCTCTATTTCATCCTTCTCATTTAAACGTTCAACTATAGAAGCATAAAAAGCTTTTAAGGCTTTTTCGTTGGCCTGATATTCCTTTTTATGCTCGGTCATCCAATCCTTGTGATTGTTCTTTTTTAATTTTTTCAAAAATTGAAATGCAGATTTTGGTATGGTGCTCATAAAAACTTATTTGATCCTAAAATTACTAAAAACTGCTTTGTAAAATAAAGTTTAACTCAAATTTGTAGTATATAGAAAGCTGATGCTTTTATTTGAATACTTTTAACAAAAAAGGAAGTAAAACACTTCCTTTTCTAACTTTATAATGTTGAATGATTACCCTAATATTGATCTAATAAATAATTTATTAAATCTGTTGTTGTAACTATTCCTTTTAATTTTCCATTATCAATTACAGGTAATGCATGAAATTCTTTTTTTGACAATATTTCAGCAACTTCTTTGACGGTAGTTGTAGAGTTTACGCTTACAAGGTTTTTTGCCATTACTTGCTCTATTGTAAACATTTCATAAACTACAGTATCAATTTCATGTTCGTTTTCGTTTATAGCGTCTGCAAAACTTATACGCAACAAATCCGTATAGCTCAACATGCCAATTATCTCATCACCTTTTACCACTGGAATATGACGTATTTTATGTTTCTTAAACAACATTTCGGCGGTTTCCAGACTATTCGTTCGGTTTAATGTTATTACGTCTGAAGTCATAATTTTGGAAACAAGGGTTCTTTTTTTCATCCTCCTAAATTTAAATTTTGCAACAATATAGAATCAAAATCAAATAATAATTATGACAAATATCAGTATACACGTTTTAAAGTAATGTTTGCGTAAATTATTTAGATCAAATCGATTACTTTAACTCTTATAATTTTTAAAAGTCAGAAAAGAATTGTGGTCAAAAAACCAGTATCTAACTTAAAACCATGCATAAATCTAATTTTTTTACAGTAGTTGTTATAATTATTCTAAAAATGCAAGGATTTACAACTTATTAAGACTTATGTATTGTTTATTCTATATATTTACTAGAGTTTTCAAAAGAATTGTAATGAGCAAAGAACGAGATCAGATCATCGCAAAGATCGAAGAACAAAAAAAGAATCCTAATCTAAAACTAAAATTAAAAGAGAGGACCGAGTATTTTACCAACTTACTTTTTTATACCTTGTTTGATACCGATACCGAGGTTGCAAAAAACATTGATCTTCTGGAAAAGACTTTTGAAGAACTTATTGATCTCGCTTGCTGGGAAACCGAAAAACCTTGCAGCAAACTTTGGCAATCTTATCTTGAAAAATTGCCAAACATTCTTGAAAAGCTAAATCGCGATGCTCAGGCTTTTATGAAAAGTGATCCTGCAGCAAACTCTATCGAAGAAATATATATGGCTTATCCCGGATTTTATGCCATAGCTATCTATAGGTTAAGTCATGAGCTCTTAAAATTTGGGTTACCTATGGTACCTCGATTAATGACAGAGTATGCGCATAGATTAACAGGTACCGATATTAACCCAGGCGCCGAAATTGGAGATTCTTTCTTTATCGATCATGCCACTGGTATTGTTATTGGGGAAACGGTTATTATCAAAGACAACGTAAAAATATACCAGGGAGTTACCTTAGGAGGGCTTTATGTCGACAGAAAACTTCGTAATGTAAAACGACATCCAACCGTTGAGAACAATGTAACCATTTATGCAAATGCTACTATTTTGGGTGGAAGCACCGTTATTGGTGCCAATAGTACCATAGGAGGAAATGCTTGGATTACTTCATCTGTACCAGAAAACTCTATTATTTCTAACACTTCAGAAATCAAGATTAAAAAAGTTGTTTAATGTCGCACAGCATTCTAGATCTTATAGGAAATACACCTTTGGTAAAGGCTACTTCTTTAATAGACAATCCGAATATTACCTTATACCTAAAACTGGAAGGTCATAACCCTGGCGGAAGTGTAAAGGACCGTGCCGCCTATAATATGATCAAATCTGCTTTGGATCGAGGTGATATTGATCAAAATACCAAGCTTATTGAAGCTACGAGTGGTAATACCGGTATTGCTTTGGCGATGATTGCAGGAATCTTTAAGCTGGATATCGAATTGGTAATGCCCGAAAATTCGACAAAAGAACGTGTACAAACTATGCGTGCCTATGGTGCCAAAGTTACACTAACATCAGAAGATGTAGGTATCGAAGGTGCACGAGATTATGCTGAAGCCAAAGTAAACGATGAAGGTTATGTAATGCTTAACCAGTTTGCCAATGATGACAACTGGCGCGCACATTATAAGACTACAGGGCCCGAAATCTGGCGGGATACTGAGGGTAAAATCACACATTTTGTGTCCTCTATGGGAACAACAGGTACCATTATGGGTACCTCAACGTATCTCAAAGAAAAATCAAAAGAAGTACAAATTGTTGGGGTTCAACCTACCGACGAATCTAGAATACCAGGAATTAGAAAATGGCCAAAAGAATATCTGCCCAAAATATTTAATCCTGCCAAAGTAGATCAGGTGATCGAAGTAAGCCAAGAAGAAGCTACGGCTATGGCAAAACGATTGGCCAAAGAAGAAGGTGTGTTTTCGGGAATGAGTAGCGGAGGTTCTGTTACCGCAGCTTTAAAACTCGCCAAAACCTTGAAAAGTGGTGTCCTGGTTGCTATCATTTGTGATCGTGGGGATCGATATCTAAGCTCAGATCTATTCGAATAGTTTTTTGATTTTTTTGTTTTCATATAGGTTATCTCTATACTAATCCAATTGAAAAAGATACATAATGAATTCAAAAGAATTGGTTGCAAAATGCTTTAACCTATGGCAACAAGATGATTTTTATAATATACCCACTACAATCTTGAGTGTATAGAATAAGAAGAGAAACAAAAATCATTAAGTAACCTGATCAAAGTCATTGTAATCAAATAAACTTCTGCTGAAATTAACACATAATTTTAACTTAATTGTGTTAGTGTCATGAATATAGAACACCCCAATATTGCAGTATTGCAGAAATTTGATCCAACCAACATAGCCGGATCCTCTGACGTAATAGCATTAGATGCTGTATTTCATTATTTTAACCCCAGGCTGCCCGATGTGCACGGAGATTATGTAGGGGTTGAAGGTTTTAAATCCTTTTTCAAAAAAATAGAAAAGCAAACCAATGAAGCATTTAAAGTAAACCTGGTTTCTGCCACCCCAATTGGAAATGAGCTCGTGGTTATACATAGAAAACACGAAACGCCCTTTGAAGGTGAGAACATAACTGTAGATGTTGTAGTGGTATGGCGTATCGTTGATAGTAAAATTGTCGAGGTTTGGGATATTCCCTCTATTTACCATCATGATATCAAATCCAAATAATTTCGGACCAAATAACATGGATTCATTTATTGTGTTTAATGCAAATAAAACATTACATGCATTACATCGACGAAAACCATATCTTACTTTTTCTTCTGCAAGTCCTTGTTCTTTTAGGGGCTGCCAGAACCTTAAGTGCTTTATGTGAAGCCATTAAAATTCCTGCTCTTGCAGGTGAAATTCTTGCTGGTATATTATTGGGGCCAACGTTATTTGGTCGTTTGTTCCCCTCTTTACATGCATGGTTTTTTCCGCTAGATAAAACCCAATGGACCATGTTAGACACAGCTTCATGGCTTGGGGTCTTCTTCCTTTTACTCTCTTCAGGGTTTCATGTAAATGTTGGACATGCCCTACGTAAAGGTCGAGCCGCTATATTAATCGGCATAGTTGGGGTTTTAGTTCCGTTTGCTATTGGATACCCTGTATTTCGAACTCTTGATGCTATGTATTGGGGAGATAAAGCAACTCCACTCTCATTTGCTTTGTTTTTGTCGGTAGCTGGATCTATAACCGCAATATCTGTAGTTGCACGAGCCCTGGGCGATCTCAAAATAAGCAAAACATCAGAAGGATCCTCTTGCACTAGCAGCATGTGCTATTAATGATCTATTTGGATGGTTTTTATTTGCCGTGGTTATGTCATTAACCACGGCAAACGCTATGAATCTAATTGAACTAATAGGCGCTGCATTAAGTATTACTGTTTTTGTCTTCATAACTATTACTTTTGGTGGTAGAGTTTTAAGCGCCGCCCTGAAACGTGTTGAAACAACCTCATTGGCCCAACCAGCGGCAGCACAAACCTTGATCGTTAGTGCCGGACTACTTTGCGGAGCAGTTACACAATGGTTAGGCATTCATGCAATTTTAGGTTTCTTTCTTGCCGGTATTATGGTAGGCAGCGCAAAAAGTGTATCTCCCAATCTTCGTAATAGTGTATCTGAAACCTTGCATGCGATCTTTGTTCCGCTTTTCTTTGCAACACTTGGTCTCAAAATTGATTTCTTGTTGGGTCTAGAAATATGGCCCACTATTATCTTTACTGCTGTTGCCATTTTAGGCAAATTCATAGGAGCATGGATTGGAGCAAGATTAGGCAAACAATCTCCAAAACTATCCTTATTAATGGGTTTGATCTTCATTCCAGGAGGAGCTATGGAAATTGTAGTAGCGACACTTGCACTTGAACTCGAACTTATAGGACAATCAATATTTGTAGCGATTGTATTTGCGGCACTTCTTTCCTCAATTTTGGCAGGCCCTCTTATAGGCTTTCAAGCACGTCGTATGGGATTAAACAAAGACATGAATTAATTACAAAAAACGAGAATACATTATATAGATTAACCTATAGAACCATCTCTAAATCAAAAATGATCATCTTTTAAGAGCCAAAAAGATCAAAATTATCAAATCCATTCCTGCTCTATTTTGTAAACATTTGTTCATTATCTTTGAGATAATAGACCCACACGTGCTTATTACAATTAGTAATAGGCCTTCAAAAAAAGTAACTAATGAAACAGATGCAATGGTTTAATGAACCTGATACATGGGAACTAATTAATGACTCTTCATTGTCTATGTACGTAACCCCCAATACAGATTTCTGGAGAAGGACCCACTACGGATTTACCATAGACGATGGTCCTTTTTATTATGCCCAAATAGGTGGCGAATTCGAGTTAAAGGTAAAGATCACCGGGGCCTACAAAAGTAGATTTGATCAAATGGGAGCGATGATAAGAGTAGATGAAAAAACCTGGATCAAGACTGGTGTAGAATATGTAAATGAGAGAATTAATATAAGTGCTGTGGTTACACACAAAAACAGCGATTGGAGTATGGTCGAGTTACAGCAAAAACCTGACTCGGTTTGGCTTAAAGTGACACGTAGATTGGACGCCATAGAAATAGAATATTCATTAAACGATAAGGATTACACACTAATACGATTGGCCTATTTTCCTGATAACATCCCAGTAATGGCTGGAATAACCGCTGCTTCACCAGACGGGAATGGATTCGAAGCATTATTTGAAGATTTTGTTATCAAACACCTGCCCGATAAGAGAAGAATTGAATGGTTACGGCAAAACTCGTAGAAGAAAAGACTTAGAATTCACACTACACATGTATAGGATGTGAGAAGTTTTATAGCCACTAAAAAAATTAAACTTCAGGCAACCTTTTATCTCTTTTTTTCGTCTATATAGAAAATGGTACATCATGCAAAAAATCATCTCTCTTACATTATTTTTGTTATACTTCAGTTTTACTTATGGTCAATCAGCAAAAGAACAATTAGAACTTGTTAACTCTGTAAAACTAGAAGATGTCGAATTCTTTAAAGAAATATCTTTTCAAGATAAATTTGGGTATTTTATAATCCCCGTAAAAATTGGAGATGATGTTTATGATTATATTTTTGACACAGGAGGTTATAATACGGTTACTTCAGAAATCATTTCCAGAAACAAACTACCAAATTTAATGGAAGTTGAAGTGGGAAGTGCAAATCAATTAAAATCCAATATAATACTAACAAAAATACCAACAGTTGATATTGCAGGGGTTCAGTTCAAAGAAATTGGAGCATTTAATTTCGACTTCAAAGATTCACCACAAATTAACTGTTACACAAATGGGGGGCTTATTGGTAAAAGCATTATTAAAAATGCGGTTTGGCAAATAAATGCACCCGAGAAAAAAATTGTATTAACCGATGACATTAACAAGCTAGATAATCTGGATAATGCAATCAAACTAAAAGTAAAGCTCGATAAAGTTTTTAATCCGTTTGTAAAGGCAAAAATTAATGGAAAAACTAAATCTTTTCTCCTGGACTTTGGATATGGTGGATTTATTTCACTTACCGAAGCTGAAGGAAAAAGTATAAACTCTCAAAAAATGGTAGAAGTTACCGGCGAAGGCGCAGTAAGCGCGAATGGAATTCTTAATGAAAATATATTTATCAAAAACATAAAAAGTTTTGAAATAGGAAACTCTAGTATACCAAGCCAAGTTGTCTATTACTCAAAATCTAATAATTACAACCTTATTGGTAGCAAAATAGCAAAATACTTTATTGTTACTTTAAATTTTGAAGAAAAAGAACTTTTCCTTACTCCTATTGAAAAAAAGGAAGAAGTACAACCTAAGAGTTCTTTTGGTTTCGATCTTAACAGAAATGAAAACAATGTTTATGTAAGTAAGATTTTTAAAGGTCTATCCGCCGATAAAAAAGGATTGAAATTAAACGATGTGGTGATTTCAATAAATGATAAAATGGTTAACCAAGGTACTTATTGTGACTTTTATAATGGTACCAAAGAACTTTTAAAAGCTGATGAACCTATTCGACTTAAAGTCAAACGAGGAAATGAATTATTGAATATTGAAATTATTAAATCCAAGTTATTCCAAGTGGAGTAAAAACCGTTTGCATATACGCGTATATCCGATAGTAATAATTATTACATTACATATAACGTAGTAATTATAACACCTTTACCATCTTCTAAAGGAACTGATAACAGTTTTTTTTCTTCTTTAACCGTAAAATTAAATGGCGGGGCCAACACATCCAAACCACTTTGTTTTTTTAGTCGAATCCCCTGACCCGAAATAATATCTTTATTAGGCATAAAATCTCCTTCGGGCACATGCTCGGTTAAAATTACATATCTAAAAGCAGTAAGCTTATTAAGTATGCGTTGTACTTCAGCATTCGATAAATGTTGCAATACTTGTCTTACCAAAGCGCAATCGCCAACGGGTAAATCATCGGTAGCAATATCAAGGCAATAGAATTCTAGGTTTTTTGCGGTAAATTTCTCTTTATTACGTTCAATAAGTTCGGATACAATATCTATGGCAATATAGTCCTTGGCATGCGGTACCAATACAGATCCCACATTAAAATCCCCACAACCCAAATCACAAACTGTTATCGGACTTTTAAAAGAAGTTAAAAATGAGGTTACCTCAGCAATATATGGATTTACGGTTTCAGGATCATGGGATCCCTTACCCGAATAAAAATCTGATGTATCACCTCCCCAAAGGTTCTTTTCATAAATCTGTTCCATCACATCTTTGGTGGGCCATGGTTTCTTTATTCTTTTAGCGGTATTGTTCTCCTTTTTCTTCATCAATATGTTAAATGTAGTAAAACAAACCTACAAAACCTCTTAGAGGTAGTGTTCATTAATCAGTTGTACTAAAAATACCTCCTGTCGGGCCAAAAAGGACTTCTATTAAGCAAAATACGATAGAAATTAGACCTTAGGAGTTAAAAATTGAGCCGTAATGATCCAAAATTAGACCTAAACAATTAAAATTTAGACAAGATGGTCTCAATTTTGTGCTATCATAGCCTAACACTTCGTTAAAATGGCCTTCGAGAAGGTTAAAATGGCCCTTCAGAAGGTTAAAACGGCCCATAGCATCCTCGGGAAGTGCTAAGTTTTAACTCGGCAGCGCCAATTTTTGATAAAGTCAATCAAAATTTAAAAAAATAATGCACAAATACAGAAAACGGAAATTTCATCAATAATTCACATAAATCATCCTTGCCTCTTGGTCCAGCCCCCGTTCCTTGTAGTCGATCACACATAAATAGGAACCAACAGGAACCAGTTTGCCTTTATGGGTACCGTCCCAGGCATCGCCGGGTCCCCTATAATGAGCGTTGAACAGCAAGCGTTGGCTCAGGTTGTATATCTTCACCACGTTGTTTTGATATTTTTCAAGGCCTTCGATCACCAAAGTATCGGCAATGCCATCGCCATTAGGAGAAAATCCTCTATTGAAATCTGCGACAGGCTTTGGCTCTGACTCGCAATTGCCAGCCGCTTCAACGGTCACTGTGGCTGTTGTTGTATCCGAATTATTGCCATGGGTAGCGGTAAGGGTTACCGTTACCGGGATGCCCACATCATCACAGGTAAACGTATCCCTATCCAAACTTAGGTTTGGGATGTTGTCACAACCATAATTGGAACCATTGTTCACCTTCTCAGGAGCGATGCTTACCTGCCCGCTGGCATCCAACTGCACAGTGATATCTTTGGCAATGGCCACCAAATTGTCCAAATACTCTTCCACGGTCACTGTGGCGGTTGCCGTTGCAGTTTCACTACCTTGCGTTGCCGTAAGCACAACGCTCACCGTGCCTACATCGTTACAGCCAAAAGTAGTTTTGTCGAGGCTTATAAAAATAGGATCGGAGTTGTTACAACCGTTCCTGCCAGAGCCATCGTCCACATCCTCAGGAGCGATGCTTACCTGCCCGCTGGCATCCAACTGCACAGTGATATCTTTGGCAATGGCCACCAAATTGTCCAAATACTCTTCCACGGTCACTGTGGCGGTTGCCGTTGCAGTTTCACT
>NZ_JAYKLX010000006.1:424438-428040 GCF_035285365.1 Aquimarina gracilis
ACCTTGCGTTGCCGTAAGCACAACGCTCACCGTGCCTACATCGTTACAGCCAAAAGTAGTTTTGTCGAGGCTTATAAAAATAGGATCGGAGTTGTTGCAACCGTTCCTGCCAGAGCCATCGTCCACATCCTCAGGAGCGATGCTTACTCGCCCGCTGGCATCCAACTGCACAGTGATATCTTTGGCAACGGCCACAAGGTTGTCCAAATGCGCTTCCACGGTAACCTGGGCGGTGGCGGTGGCCGTTTGGCCATTCCGGGTAGCGGTCAGGGTCACCGTTACCGGGCTGCCCACATCGTTACAATCAAAACTATCGATGTCCAAACTCAGTTCCGGGGCGTTGCCACAGCCATAAACAGAGCCATTGTCCACCTCCTCAGGTGTGATGCTTACCTGCCCACTGGAATCTAACTGTACGGTAATATCTTTTGCAATGGCCTCCAAGTTGCCCAAATGCTCTTCCACGGTCACTATAGTAGAGGCACTTGCCGAGTTTTCAGCCTCATCGGTTACGTAAAGGGTCACTTGATGATCGCCCAGATCTTCACAGTCAAAGATCATATCGGTTTCATTGCCATCGGCATCAAAACTGAATATAAGATCTTCTGTTAGCGTAATGTTGTCCGTACTGCCATTGTCCAATTGAGTTGCCAAAAGGATGACCTCACCCTTTTCATCCAGTGTCAAGATGATCGGGGCCAATGTAATCGTAGGATCCTCATAGTCGTCTTCCCTGGTATCTCCTGCGATAGTCCACCCATAAACGTCTGTCAGTTTTTGCCTGTGAAGGTCTCCTATTTGGTTGTATACTAATCCAGATGCTCCCAGGGTGATCCCTGTGGGAGTATTGGGCAAGGCCGCCCAGCCCTTTAATGTGGCCCCATAATTGGCCACAGACAAGTTGCTACCGCTTAACATCCCATTCATATTGGTGACATTACCTATGTCCCAATCGCCTATGTCCTGGTTGAATTTAGTGGCTCCCAAGAATACCCCATCCATATGGGTGACATTGCTTACGTTCCAGCGGTTAAGATTCGTATGTTGCCCCATGACTCCAGAGTTACGAAACATCCCTCGCATATCCGCTACGTTTTGCAGATTGGGGGCATCTGTGGCGGTGATATCCAGGTTGCTACATCCATGAAAGGTACCCCACATGCTTGCCCATTGTATATCTCCCCACTGTTTTACGGTCCGTATCTTGTCCTTGTCCCCTGCATTGTTAAAATATAGGGCAGGAAAATCTCCGTAAATGCTCACCGCATAGGTGTCCGAATTTGCGTAGGTATGGGTAAGGCGGGTATCATTGGGGTCACTTGTGTCGATTGTCGTTATCGTAGTATCATCTCCCCAGTCTACGGTAAAGTTATATACATAATACCTAATGGGAATGGTAACAGACTCACCGGCATCCACTGTCCAGGTGGTGATGAAGTACGAAGAAGGACACGGCTCACCACTACTAAAGCTTATTCCATTATCATAGTTCCAATTATTATTATTTGTGGGATCAAATCCTGCATCCACCTCAATACAGCTTAAATCGGGGTTATTAGTGGCAAAAAAATCTGTAAAACCCGTATTGTTTCCGTTGGAAACATTTAAATGCAGTAAACTGGCGTTTTCACAATACAACCGTGTGAGGGCAGTATTGTTGGAGATATCCAAGGCATCTAAATTATTGTCGGAACAATTTAACCCTATAATATTTACAAAAGCCTCAATCCCTGTTAAATCATTAATAGAAAGTCCCCTGACATCTATTGTTCCTGTAAAAGCTACTGCTTCAGCGTAGGTAATTTCATTATCGTTGTCGGTGTTGATATTGAGATCGTTGACCAAAGCAGCTTTAAAATTGGCATCTTTGAAGGTAAGGATCTTCGTTAGAATGGACCCTGTTACATTTGCTTTAAATTGGTCTTGTATAGACATTACGTAAGCTTCTGCGACTTGAATTTGGCCGGCGCTAAACATAAACTTGCAAGCATCATTTGAATAATCCATATAATTTTGAAATAAAGCTTGCTGACCGGATACACAAGCAGGTCTTGAACCTAGTGTAGGACAACCAAAAGTCGCTAAATTTTGATTTGGCGTATCTGCAATATTATCGTCTGAATCGCAAGAACCCGTAAAAGTGTGGCCTAAATTGAAAAAGTGACCTAATTCATGTGTTACAGCTCTACCTAAATCGTAAGAAGCTCTGGGGACTATTCCAGAGTTTGGACATCCAGCACCAGGTCCAAAAGCATTTAAACTTATAGTCGCGGCATCACCGTTAGCAACATTTCCACGTAACGGAGAAAAGCCTAGTTCTTTAATATCTCTTACTACCAAGTTCAGATAACCTGCCCAAGCTGGATCAACAGAGCTCCCGCCTCCAAAATTATAACCTATAGTAACAGCAGGACCGCCTTCAACCATTTCAGGATCAACTGCAGTTGGATGATTCACTGTTGCAATACGAAATAAAAAATTTGCTGCTCCAGTATTTGTTTCTGGATAGTACTGTGCAACAGCCTGGGTCCAGTTTGATATATCTGTATTTGTACCAGAAAAGTCTTGGTTAATAACATCGACTTGATTTTGGGCTAAAGCTTCTAAACAAGTTCTATCTGATTCTAAACCACTAGGAAAGTGTACGGCAATAGGAATAATTATCGGACTCCTCATTCTAGATGAGTAGTTGTTAGCCAAATTCTCTTTTAATTGAGCTTTAAATTTTGATTGCGCTTTTTGATATTGTTTTGCATATTCAGGGTTTTTCATTTTTTCCTTCATATACTCAACCATACCACATGTGCGTCTTTGCGCTTTAACAATTGTTGTTAAGCTAATAATAATAATAGAAAGAATAATTTTTAGTTTCATATTACATTTTTTGTTTGCTCATAACCAACACCATTACAAAAGAACCATTTGAAGTCCGTAATGTCTGACACACCCCGAGTCATTAACCTATTGTTTTGACATTATAAAAATTCAAGTTTCGTTTCCCCAATACTTCTTTCGTACATTTACTATTTTGGTAATTTCTTTTTTACCTTTGCTACTTTATTCTCCAATAAACAGTGTTGCATTACATTTTGGGTTCTTTATCATTAAATAAACTTCTAGAAAGTCAAACAATGCCAGAAGCTATTATTTAGACCTAAGAAATTACCAAAAAGAAGCGAAAAGGAGCTTAAACAATAGCTTCGTTTCAATGTTTATGGATTCATCTATTGGTATTTTATACTGATTTAAATACCGCCTCAGTCCTTGAACAATAGCTTGTCCTAACCTACAGAAATCACTAAATCCCACCATCATAATTTTTTTAAAAAAACCTCTTTACTTTTCCTGTTATTACCATCAACCATTGGAGAAAAGAAAAGATCATCAGTAATTGATATAGATCATTTTTGCTTCATGACCCAGCCCCGCTTCGTTGTAGTCGATCACACATACATAAGAGCCCACAGGGACCATGCTATCTTTATAAGTGCCGTCCCAGCCATCGCCGGGTCCCCCATAATGCGCGCTGAACAGCAACCGTTGGCTCAGGTCGTATATCTTCACCACGTTGTTTCCATACGCTTCAAGGCCTTCGATGACCA